>JAQVTF010000027.1 GCA_028700185.1 Desulfobacteraceae bacterium
GGCATTGGGCCGCGGCACGCGACGCGCCGGTGATGCCGTCGCCGGATGAGGCACAGATCCGTGGCGCCGATGCGGGGTGGTTGGATCATTTCGGCGCGGGTGACAATCCGTGGGTGCTGCCCAACCTGGAGCGTTGCTTCCGGCGTCACGTTCAGGGCCTTGACCTGGTGCGCCGGTTTTTTGAGGCGGCGGAAAGCGGCCGCCTGGGCCGCGGCCTCATCGCCTGCGACAGTTGGGCCTGGGCCTACCTGCAGCATGTCTGGCCGTCCATTCGGGTCGATGCCCTGACCTTGCAGGCTTTCGACGGCGCCGACCTCCAGCGCTTGTTGATCCACCTGACGGTATCCGGCGGGAACCGAACCGTTTGCTATCGCAACGCCAAGTCCGGGGACGCGATTTTCACCGTGCCCACCGAGGCGGCGGCGGCGTCGGGGGAGCTGGTTCAGCTGGCCTGTCATTGCCGGGGCAACGTCGGGCTGGCCCTTGAGCACTGGCGCAGCCGTTTGCGCACTGAACCCGAAGTGGACGGCTCTTCTTCCGAAGCGCGAGAGGAAATGGAAGAGAAGCGGGAAGCGGGGGAACGGGTGGTGTGGGTTGCCTCCGGGATGGGTGACCCGACCCTTCCGGCGCAAAAAGATGACTGCCTGATGCTCCTGCTCCACGCCCTGCTGATTCACGGCGGGCTGCCGGAGGCGCTCCTACCGGAACTGCTTCCTTTTTCCCGTGCGCGTTGCATGGGTGCGCTGCTGGCGCTGCGCGGTGCCGGAGCGGTACAGTGGGACCGGGGACGGTGGCGCGTCCGTGCCTTGGCTTATGCCGCGGTGCGCGAGGGCTTGCGGGGCCGCGACTACCTAGTGGACCAATTCTGAGGCGACGCGATGGAAAACGAGTCCCGAATTGCCCAAATTTTCAAATCGCTCAACGCCGGCACCTTGATGGAACTGGCGGCCATCCTTCTCGGGGCTGTACTTCTGATCGTGGCGGTGCAGCGCCTGCTGCCCTGGATCGCCGGCCGCCTGCACGGCAGGAAACGGCTCAACCTGCTGGCCGTCACCCCGCTGATTCGAATGCTGGTCATCATTGTGGCGGTGGGATTGAGCGTGCCGTTGCTCATCGAGCCATCGATGCAGAACATGGTCGCCCTGTTGGGTACCGTCGGGCTGGCGCTGGGCTTTGCCCTCAAGGACTATGCCAGCAGTCTCATCGCCGGCATCGTGGCCATCGGTGAAAAACCGTACCGCAACGGCGACTGGATCGAGGTGGGCGGCATCTACGGCGAAGTGCGCCACGTGGGCATGCGCACCGTTCACCTGGTAACGCCGGATGACAGTTGGGTGGCCATTCCCCATGCCCGCCTGTGGACCGACGCGATTATCAATGCCAACAACGGCGCTCCCCGGTTGCAATGCGTAACGGATTTTTACCTGCATCCTCATCACGACGCCAAGCGGGTGCGCCAGGTGTTGGGGGACGTGGCCCTGACCAGCGCCTACCTGTATCTGAATGATCCGATTGCCGTCATCGTAACCGAAAAACCCTGGGGGACCCACTATCGACTCAAGGCCTATCCCGTGGACAGCGCGCAGCAGTTCCAGTTTGTTTCCGATCTCACCGTTCGCGGCAAGGAAGCCCTCAGGCGTCTCGGGGTGGAATTTGCCGCCGTGCCGGCCATTAGCCAGGCCCCCTAGCCGGCGGTGCAAAGGTTGGACTTGACTTGTGGGATTTTACAGTTTTAAGACGCATCATACAACGGAAGCGGTTCGTGGCGATGACATCGGTGCGGTTGATGTTGCCCTTCCACATCCAAGTGATCCGCCTGGAGAGGGCGGCCCGGGTAAATTCAGAGAATCGGATGATTGTCAGTCATGTTTTCGTCATTTGGAGAGGCACCGGCAAAGGCCGGCCAACTGGCCATTGATCCGGAGGCGCTGGAGAGAAGGCGCCTGGTACAGATTGTGCTTTTGTTCGGCGGCGTGGCGGTTTTCATTCTGCTCACCATCTCGGTGGTCAATTATTACCGGCACGCTGGCGCCTTCATCTGGATGACGGTGCCGACGGCGGCCATCGTCCTGGCCGTGGTCCTCTTTACAAGGCGCACCGGTAATATCGCGTTGGCGATCAATGCCTTTGGCCTAACCATGGTCGGGTTGAGTCTGATCCTGCTGGTCTCCGGCGGTGTCAATGGCTGTGGCTTGCTCTGGATCTATATTTTTCCACCGTTTATTTTTTATGCCCAGGGATTTCGGCGCGGCCTGTTCTATATGGCCCTTCTGCTGGTCTGCGTTCTGGCGGTTTTCTACTGGCCGTACTGGCCCATCGACCATTTTCGTTACAGCCCCGATTACAAAAAGCGCTTTCTGCTCTCGTTGTTCGGCGTGGTGATGATTTCGGCCATCTCCGAATACAGTCGCCAGAAAACCCACCGCTGGCTGGCAACGTTGGCGGCCAAGCTCGAGGTCCTCTCCCTTCAGGATGAGCTCACCGGACTGGCCAACCGGCGTTGCGGTCTCAACCAGCTTTCAACGTTCCGGGAGATTGCTCTACGCAACGATACCCCGTTTTCGGTGGTCATTCTGGACATCGATCATTTCAAACAAATCAATGATCGTTACGGGCACGAGGCCGGGGATGCCATGCTCCGACACTGCGCCGACACCTTGCGCCAAGGGATTCGCAAACAGGATCTGTTGGTGCGCTGGGGAGGAGAGGAGTTTCTCGGTTTGTTCCCCAACACCGACTTGGCCGGCGCCCTGGTGGTGGCCAAAAAAATGCGTCACAACTTGGAGAACGCCCAGTTGGTGGTGGGCAACCAGGTGTTGAGGGTCACCGGCAGCTTCGGCGTCGCGCAGGTGGAGAAAGACGAATCCATCGATGCCGCCCTGGCCCGGGCCGACGAAGCGTTGTACCGGGCCAAGGAGGAAGGTCGCAACCGTGTTTCCGCGGCCGACGAAACCCAACCGTCCAACGGAAAGGCCGCCTGATGGGATTGAAAGACAAGTACGCCATCGTCGGGGTGGGCTATACCCCCCAGGGGAAGGTGCCGGCGCGAACCACCTTGAGTTTTCACCTGGAGGCTTGCGCCAATGCCATCGCCGATGCCGGGCTGAAGCCCCACGACGTGGACGGTCTCATCGTCTATCGCCACTTTCCCGGCCCCACCGGGGAGCGGGACCTGACCCCTTACCTGCTGGCGCAGCATCTCGGTATTGCACCGACCTACGCCTACCAGGACGCCAACTGATCACGCAGCCATCTCCAGCACGCCGTGAGCGCGCTTGAATCCGGTCTTTGCCGATACGTGTTGTTGACCTACGCCCATTCGGGGGACAGTCTGCGGCGGGTGCTCGATGAGATCAGTGGCGATGAGGCGCCTTTCGGGTTGTTTGGCGCCGCCGGCGGGTACGCGCTGGCCGCCCGGCGGGCCATGCATGAATTTCACACCGGCCCCGATACCTGGAAGCACATCGCGGTGGGCCAGCGCCAATGGGCCCGGCTCAACCCGCGAGCGATTCTGCGGGACCGTCCGCTGACCCTGGAAGACTACGAGGCGGCCCCCTTTCTCGTCGAACCTTTCCGACTGCCCGACAACTGCCTGGTCAACGACGGCGGCCGGGCCTGCATCCTGACCTCTCTGGAACGTGCCCGGGACCTGAAACAGCCGCCGGTGACCATCATGGGCCTGGGACAGCACAACCCGTCGGCGGACCTTTATCAGCCGGGCCATCTCACCGGGCCCACCGGTGCCCAAGCGGCTTTCCGGCAGGCCCTGGGCATGGCGGGGATCACCCGGTCGGACATCGACGCCTGCCAGATTTACGACTGCTTTACCTACACGGTGGAAATCACCCTCCAGGATTACGGTTTCTTCGAGCCCGGCCAAGGGGCGCAATGGTTTGCCGGCGGCACCATCGAACCCGGGGGAGCCATGCCGGTGAACACTTCGGGGGGGCAGTTGGCCGAGGCCTACCACATGGGCCTCACGCCGCTTACCGAGGCCGTGATGCAGCTCATGGGCCGCTGCGGGGCGCGCCAACTCGGGCCGGAGACCGCCACCAAGAAGCCGGAAATCATCCTTTGCAGCGACAACGGTGGCGTATTGCAGACCCACGCTTGCTGTATCCTGAGGAGGTGGACGCCATGACGGTTCCGGGCAAGCCTTCGCCGCGGCTCGATGCCGACGCCGCACCCTTCTGGGAAGCGTGCCGGTCCCACCGGCTCCAGGTTCAACGGTGCACCGCCTGCGGACAGGTGCGCTGGCCGCCGGCGTTTCTCTGTCCCCGGTGTCATGGCCGGGATGCCGATTGGGTCACTTGTTCCGGCAAGGGGCGGGTGTACAGCTTCGTGGTGTATCACAAGGCGTTTCATCCGGCCTTCGAGGGGGATGTGCCTTACGTGGTGGCCATCGTGGCCTTGGACGAGGGACCTTGTCTGGTGAGTAATATCGTGGGCTGCGATCCGTCCCGGGTTCACTGCGAAATGCCCGTACAGGTGACGTGGGAGGATCGGCCGAACCGGATCACGGTGCCTTTGTTCCGTCCCATTGATGGATAAAAATTCGATTTTTAGGGGTGACATGAGTCGCGACCGCTGGCGCATCGTCAATCCGAGGGGGGAAAAACGGGTCATCGTCACCCGGGACCTGCCTGGAGATCGGTGGGTGGAGATTCTCTCGGCCGCCGGCTGCCGGGTGGAAATCTTCACCGGACCCGCGGCACTCTCCCCGGACGAGATCCGCCAGGGCATCGGGTCGCGCTGCGACGGCGTCATCGGCCAGTTGGTGGAGGCGTGGAACGAATCCCTGTTTCAGGCGCTCCAGGGAGCCGGTGGCAAGGTTTACAGCAACTACGCCGTGGGCTTCAACAACATCGACCTGGCGGCCGCCACCCGGTGCGGCATTGCCGTGGGCAACACACCGGGGGTGCTCACCGAGGCCACCGCCGAGCTGGCCGTGGCTTTGACCTTGGCGGCGGCACGCCGTCTCGGCGAGGCCGAGCGGCATCTGCGGGCCGGGAAATGGAAGCGTTGGCTGCCGCAGTTGTTCCTGGGAACCCAGCTGCGGGGCAAGACCGTGGGGGTCATCGGCGCCGGCCGTATCGGCGCGGCCTACGCCCGCATGATGATGGAAGGCCACAAGACCGACATCCTCTACTTCAGCCTTCGTCCCAAACCGGACCTGGAAGCTTTTGCCGACGCTTACAACCGGTTCCTCACCGCCCGGCAGGAGTTGCCGGTGGTTTGTCGACGGGCCGAGGCGGTGGAAGATCTGCTGCGGGAGGCCGACTGCGTCAGCATCCACACGCCGTTGGATGAGGGGACGCGGCATCTGATCGATGCTGAGTGCCTGGCCCTGATGAAACCCGATGCCGTGCTGGTGAATACCAGTCGGGGGCCGGTGGTGGACGAAGCGGCCCTGGTGGCCCATTGCCGGCGGCACCCCCGGTTTCGCGCGGCGTTGGATGTCTACGAGGAAGAACCGGCGCTGGCGCCGGGCTTGGCGGATCTGGAGAACGTGGTGCTGGTGCCCCATATCGGCTCGGCCACCCATTGGGCGCGGGAGGGCATGGCAATCCTGGCGGCCTGCAACGTGGCCGCCGTGTTGGTGGGGAATCCGGTGTGGAACCGCGCCGCCGTCGATGCGTTTTTAAGGGCGGATCAACCTCCGGCCGCCCCGAGCATTCTCAATGCCGAGGCACTGAACTTGCCGCTGGTCAAGGCCGCCGACTGAATCGGTCGGATGGCCTCAACGGCGGTTTTAGCAAAGTTTCTCGAAAAAGCCGTCCACCAAGGGTTCGTAGATCTTATACTCGGTGCTGACCCCCGCGATGGCATCGATCTGCTGTTGGATGGCCGTCCGCGCTTCGCTGTGAAACCAGTCTTTCCAGGCTTCCACCGACTCCCAGGTGCTGCGTATGAGGTAGGCTTTTTCGTCGGTCGGTTCAATGCAGCGCAGCGAGGCGCTGCAGATGTAGCCAGGCCTGGACTTGGCCAGGGACCTCAGCTTGACCATGAGCGGCGCCAGTTCCTTGGCCTTTCCCTCGACAAACTCCCTTCGAATCAACACGTCGATGCTCATTGATGCCTCCTTTCGGAAATTCCCGGTGGGGTGGGGGCAGTCGATAAAAAATGCTTCCTTATGCCTACCGCTTTCAGGCGGAAACGGCAACCTGATTCACGCCTGACCGGAGCCGGCGCCAATGAGAAAGCCTTTCCCCCTGCGGTGGATGGCCCGGGGTGAAAGGAAATGATCGGGCCGGGGCATGGGAAAGAAATGAATGGACCTTCATTCCTTTTGTTCCGGTGGAACCTCGGTTCAAGGCGGCGTTCCAACAAGGTTCAAAAGTGGGTTGGCTTGATAATATCCATTTGAAAATTAAAGAAAATCATCTTCTTTTGAAAAACGATCAGTCGATTTGAATTTCCCCTTGACACAGGGTTGCGGGTTTTGGTAGATGAATGAATGTTCATTCACTGACCAGTATCGTCTTTATCCATCGCTTTCGAGGAGGATCCCATGCACAGAAAGATCAGAACGGCCGCGGTGCTCGGCTCCGGCGTGATGGGCGGCGGGATCGCCGCCATCCTGGCCAGCGCCGGTGTCAAAACCTTGTTGCTGGACATTGTTCCCTTCGATTTGACCGAGGATCAGAAAAAGGATCCCAAGGCGCGCAACCGGATCGTCCAAGCCGGCTATGATACGGTGGTCAAGTCCCGTCCGGCGTTGCTGATGCATCCCAAGGACGCCGGTCTGATTCGCCTGGGCAACTTCGAAGATGATTTCGACAAGTTGGCCGATGTGGACTGGATCGTCGAGGTGGTGGTGGAAAACCTCAAGATCAAGCGTGAGGTTTTCGCCCGCATCGACAAGGTCCGCAAGCCCGGTACCATCGTCTCCTCCAATACCTCCGGAATTCCCCTCAAGGCCATGAGCGAAGGGTTGAGCGAGGATTTCCGCAGGCATTTTCTCGGTACCCACTTCTTCAACCCGGTGCGTTACATGCACCTGCTGGAGATTATCCCCGGTCCCGACACCCTGCCCGAAGTCCTCAAGTTCATGGCTGATTTCGGCGAAAAGCGCCTCGGCAAGGGGATCGTCTGGGCCAAGGATACCCCCAATTTCGTGGGCAACCGCATCGGGGTCCAGGGGATGGTCAAGGCCATGCAGCTCATGGTGGAAGACGGGCTGACCATCCCCGAGGCCGACGCTCTGTTCGGTCCGGTGATGGGCCGTCCCAAGACGGCCATGTTCAAGACCGCCGATCTGGTGGGGCTCGACACCCTGGGCCACGTGGCCAAGAACACCTACGAGCTGGTCACCGATGACGAAGACCGGGACAGTTTCGTGGTGCCCGATTTCGTCAACCAGATGATCGAAAAGAAGCTTTTAGGCAACAAGACCAAGTCCGGCTTTTACAAGACGGACCTGACCCCGGAATGGAAAAAGATTCGCAAGGTCATCAATCCGGCCACCCTGGAGTACGCCGAGTACGACAAGGCGGACTTTCCCTGTCTGGCCGCGGCCAAGGCCGCCAAGAGCCTGCCGGAGAAAATGCAGGCCGTGGTGTACGGCGACGACAAGGGGGCCCGCTTCGCCTGGAAGGCCACCGCCAGCCAGTTGATCTATTCCGCCAACCGTATTCCGGAGATTTCCGACACCATCGTGGAAATCGACAACTCCATGAAGTGGGGCTACAACTTCGAAATGGGCCCGTTCGAGACCTGGGATGCCATCGGGGTCGAGAAGTCGGTGGCCAAGATGAAGGCCGACGGGATGAAGGTGCCCGAAAAGGTCGAGGCGATGCTGGCGGGCGGCAACCAGACTTTCTACAAGACCGAAGGCGGCCGGCGCTTTTTCTACGATTTCGCCAGCGGCAGCTACCAACCAGTGCCGGTGAGTGAAATCCAGATCGACCTGCCGGCGCTCAAGGGGGCCGGCAAGACCGTCAAGACCTGCAAGTCCGCCAGCCTCATCGATCTTGGCGATGATGTGTTCTGTCTCGAATTCCATACCAAGATGAACGCGCTCAACGGCGACATCGTCGAATTCATGGGCGATGCCATCGACTACGTCGAGGCCAATGGCGCCGGTTTGGTCATCGGCAACCAGGCCGGCGGGATGCCCGGGGCCTTCTCCGCCGGTGGCGACTTGGCCTACATGGCCAGCCTGGCCAAGGAGGGCAAGTTCGACGAGATCGACGCCTTTTTGAAGAAGGGCCAGGACGGGATGCAGAAGACCCGTTATGCCAGCTTCCCCGTTGTGGCGGCCCCCTACGGCCTGACCCTGGGGGGGGGATGCGAAGTGTGCATCGGCGCCGCCGACCGCATCGTTGCCCATGCGGAACTGTACATGGGACTGGTGGAAATCGGCGTTGGCTTGCTGCCCGGCGGCGGCGGATGCCTGAACCTGTACAAGAAGATGACGGCCAACATTCCGGAGAACGTCACCGACGTGGACCTGGCCAAATTCTTCGTGCCCTGCTTCATGAACATCGCCATGGCCAAGGTGAGCATGTCGGCCGCCGAGGCCCGGGCCAACGGGTTCCTCGGGCCGCAGGACCGGATCGTCTTCAACCGCGACCTGCTCATCGGTGAGGCCAAACGCGAAGTGCTGCGGATGGTGGAAGACGGATACGCCCCGCCGGCGCGTCGGCCGTTGCGGGTTTTCGGCGAGGCGGCCCAGGGAATGATCCAGGCCGAGTTGTTCAACATGCAAAGCGCGGGGTTCGTCAGCGAGTACGATGTCTTTTTGGCCAAGCGCATCGCCTACGTGATGTGCGGCGGGGACGCCCGCACCAATGCCCTGATCGACGAGCAGGTCATCCTGAATCTGGAGCGGCAGGCCTTCTGTGACTTCTGGAAACAGGAAAAGAGCCAGGCCCGTGTCGAGCACATGCTCAAGACCGGCAAGCCGCTGCGCAACTAATCGACCGCACCGCTTCTTAAAGCGTTGATGAGGAGGATCGCACCATGAGAGACGCCTATATTGTAACTGCCGTCAGAACCCCCGGCTGCCGGCGCGCCAAAGGGGCCTTCAAAGACACGCGGCCCGAGGATTTGCTCAGCTTCATTCTCAATGTCGCCGTCGAAAGAACCCCCGGCCTGGAAAAGGGGCAGGTGGATGACGTAATGATCGGCTGCTCGTTCCCCGAGGCGGAACAGGGGCTCAACATCGGCCGCGTCGCCAGTCAGATCGCCGGGTTCCCCCATCATGTATCCGGGGCCACCGTGAACCGTTTCTGCTCTTCGGGGCTGGAGGCCATCGCCCAGTCGGCCATGCGCGTCATGTGCGGCTGGTCGGAGATCACCATCGGCGGCGGTCTGGAGTCCATGACCTACGTACCCATGGGGGGCAACCTGGCCCGGCCCCATCCCGAGTACACCCGTGAGCATCCGGACCTGTACATCTCCATGGGGATGACGGCCGAAAACGTGGCCAAGCGTTACAACGTGACCCGTCAGGACCAGGACCAGTTCGGCTACGAGAGCCAGATGAAGGCCTCCAAGGCCAAGGCGGAAAAGCTCTACACCGAGCTGGTGCCCACTCCGGCGACGCGTTTCGTGCTCCAGAAGGACGGCACCTACAAGAAAGAAACCTTCATCCAGGATTTCGACGACGGAATTCGTGAGTCCACCACCCTGGAGGGATTGGCCAAGCTGCGGCCGGCGTTTTCGCCCACCGGTTCGGTCACCGCCGGCAACTCGTCCCAGACCACCGACGGTGCCGCCATCTCCGTCATCATGAGCGAGCAGGCCGTCAAGGAGTTCGGACTGAAACCCATCGCCAAGCTAAAATACTACACCACGGTGGGTTGCCGGGCGGACGAAATGGGCGTGGGGCCGCGCTATGCCATCCCCAAGCTGCTCAAGTTGGCCGGCCTGACCATCGACGACATCGGTCTCTGGGAGATCAATGAGGCTTTTGCCTCCCAGGCCCTCTACTGCATCCGTGAGCTGGATCTGGTCAAGTACATGGACCGGATCAACATCCACGGCGGGGCCATCGCCCTGGGGCACCCCCTGGGTTGCACCGGGGCCAAGCTCTGCGCCACGCTGCTGGCCAACATGCGCACCCGGGGCGTCAAGTACGGCGTCGAATCCATGTGCATCGGCGGCGGCATGGGGGCGGCAGCCCTTTTCGAGCTCTGCGATTAAAGCCGTGCGGCATCCCTTCGGGGAAGCCGTAGGGATTGGTTGGAAAACGGGGGCCGGTTCCTTCTTGGGGGACCGGCCCCCGTTTGTTCCCGCGCTGTGTTTCCCGGCGATGTTTGTTGACTGATTGGCGCCAGCGTGCTCTTGTTGGCCGGCGGAAGGGGCCGATTCCGATTTTGGCCCGCGCCCGAGCATCGCCCGATCCAACTTATGAAGAGTCCAGGAGAAACCATGGATGCAGAATTGCACCGTCTCATTGAATCGTTTGCCCGCAGGGGCGGGAACTTGCTGGTGGTCACCGGCGAAGGCGTGGCCGAGGAATGCGGGGTGGCCTCGTTTCGTTCGGATGCGCGCCCGTTTGTTTACGAGGGAAAATCATACGATGTCCGGACGTTGATGACCTATGAGCTGTTCGACCAGGCCCCCGGAGCCGTCTGGGCTTGGCACCTGCGGCGGCTGGCAGAGGTCCGCCGGGGGCAGCCGGGGTTGGTTCACCAGGCCGCCGCTCGCGCCGCCGAGAGATTGGGAGACCGATTGAGGGTGGTCACCGAATGCGTGGACGGATTACATCGACGCTGTCAACATCCCGCTGAAGGCTTGTTCGAACCGCAAGGCAACCTCTTTTTCATGCGTTGTGCCGAAGGGTGCACCCCCGCGCTGTACCCGGTTCCGGATGGCCTCCTCGGGCGCACGGCCCAGCAGCCCTTCACGGCGCCGGATATGGATTTGCTGCGTTGCCCGGTCTGTGGCGGGCCCACCCGTCCCCACATCCTCTGGCGTGACGAGAGCTACGACGAACCCTTCTACGGCGTCAACAGCGTTCTGGAAGCGGCCCGCCGCAGCGAGTTGCTGGTGATGGCCGGTTTTTCAGGGCATACCAACCTGGCCAACAAGGTGGCCTGGGAATTTACCCACAACCATCGGGCACGCATCGTGGACATCAACCCCGATCCCAATCCGGTGGCGGCCCTGGCACGCCGCATTGGCGGGTTGGCCTACCAGAGCGCACCGTCGGCGCTGCTGCCGGAGATTTTTGATGTCTATGCCGCTGCCGCGAGTTGAAATTACTGGCGGTAGCTGTCGGCGCTGATGTCGTAGCGACGCATGATCTGTTGCAAGGCCTGGCGCTCGAGACCGCAGTCGCGGGCGGCTTGGGTGACATTACCGCCGGTGTCGGTGAGACGGCGACCGATGTAACGGGAGTTGAAGGCTTCCAGGACTTTGGCCTTGGCTTCCTTGTAAGTCAACGTGAACAGGCCCGCATCCATTTCTGCCGGGATCCCGGGAACCGCTTCCTGGATCCCGGCCAATCCCACATCGGCGGGTTGGATCTCGGCCCCGGCGGAAAACAGGATTCCCTGGATAATAAGGTTTTCCATCTCCCGGACGTTGCCGGTCCAGGCGTGCTTTTTGAAAATATCCATCAGATCCGGTGAGAGACGCTTCAGGGGACGGTCTAAAGCGGTGCAGTGCTTGCGCAGCAGATGGCCGGCGATGAGGGGGATGTCTTCCACGTGTTCATGGAGAGAAGGCAGACGCACCGGCAGGACGTTGAGGCGGTGGAAGAGGTCTTCCCGAAATTCTCCGCAGGCGATCTTGGCGGCCAGGTCCTGATTGGTGGAGGCGACAATGCGGACATCCACGGAGATGGTGCGGGTGTCCCCCAGGGGTTTGATCTCCTTTTCCTGGAGGACCCGAAGTAGCTTGGCCTGGATCGGGGGGCTGATATCCCCGATTTCGTCCAGGAAAATGGTTCCTTGCGATGCTTCCTGAAAAAGACCGATCTTGTTCTGGGTGGCGTGGGTGAAAGCGCCCTTGCGGTAGCCGAAGAGTTCGCTTTCCAGGATTTGTTCCGGCACGGTGGGGCAGTTGACCGCCACAAAGGGACCGTTGCGTCGGGGGCTGAGCCGGTGGATTGCCTGGGCCGAAAGGTCCTTGCCAACCCCCGAGGCGCCGGTGATCAGCACCGTCAGTTCGGTCTGTGCCACGGTGCGAATCGTTTCGTAGACCCGTTTCATCATGGCGCTGTTGCCCACCAAATCCTGGAGCCCATCCCTTTGGCCGCAGTCCATGCGCAGTTGTTGGTTCTCACGGATGAGCAGGGCCCTTTCCAGCGCCTTTTCGAGACGCACCAAAAGCGCGTCGTATTCGAAGGGCTTGATGATAAAATCGTAAGCCCCGTGGCGCATGGCGGTGACCGCCGTGTCCACCCCGCCGTAGGCCGTCATCATCACCACGGTTTGCTGGGGATGTTGGCTCTTGATCAACTCCAGCAACTCCAAACCATCCATGCCCGGCATTCGGATGTCCGCCAAAACAAGGTCGAAAGGATTGCCCGATAGTTTTTTCAGGGCCTCCTCGCCGGTACCGGCGGTGACGACCTTACAGTTGAGATCCGGTTCCAGGCTGCGTTGGAGCAACTCGCGCATATCTTGTTCATCGTCGACGACCAGAATGGTTCGCTTCATGGGCTGTTTTCCTTCCGACCACGACGCAGCGGCAGGGTCACCGTAAAGGTGGAGCCTTCCCCGGGGACACTGCGCACGGCGATATCGCCGCCGTGATTTTTGACGATTCCGTAGCTCACCGACAATCCCAAACCGGTCCCCTCGCCGGTGGGTTTGGTGGTGAAGAAAGGATCGAAAATCCGGCTGAGATTTTTCTTTTCGATGCCGCAGCCGTCGTCCGAGACCCGGATTTCGATGGCATCACCATCGGGGCATAGCACCGTTTCGATACCGATAATTCCCTGCTCACCAACGGCGTGGCGGGCGTTGACGATGAGGTTGAGGATCACCTGCCGCATCTTTTTCTCGTCCAGCAGCAGCGGCGGGATACTTTCGTTGTAGCAACGTTCGATGATCACCTTTTCGGGGCGCGCGTGCTGGGCAAAAAAATTGACGGCATCGTCGATGACCGTGTGAATATCGGCGGGGGCATTCACCGGTGGTGAGCTGCGGGCGAAGTTGAGCAGGTCTTCCACGATGGCCTTGCAGCTGCGCACATGTTTTTCGATGGTTTTCAGGTCTGCCTGGCGCTTGGTGCCCGGCGTTTCGGTGCGCAGCAACAGTTGGGTGTAGCCAAGAATGATGCCCAGGGGGTTGTTGATTTCGTGCGCGATGCCGGCGGAGAATTCGCCGATGGATGCCAGCTTGTCCGTCTGGGCCATCTGTTTTTCCATCTGCCGGCGTTGTTCGATGTCCTTGAGGAGCAGATGAAAGGTCTCGACGCCGGCCACGGACCGATCGCGGCTACCGCTGATCAGGGCCATGCGGTGGCTTCCATCGGGGCGCAGCAGCATGATCTCGGCGCTGGTGATAAAACGATTGGTGTTGATGGCCGCGCGGATGGCGTCCCAGGTCTGTTCGTCAGCGAGGAAGTTCTGGATATGGGCGCCCACCGGTCCGAGCTGGTATGGAAGGTTCCCGGCCAGGGCCTCGTAGCCGGCGGGGTTGAGATCGAGAATGCGCCCCTCGCTGCTGGTGACCAGCACGATGTCCGGCGACAGTTCGAAGATGCGTCGGTATTTGTGCTCCGAGCGGCTCAACGCTTCGGTCCTTTCGGCCACGAGGGTTTCGAGGTTCTGGTTCAGGTGGACCAGTTTGGCGTGAGCGTCCTGAATTTCGGCCTTGTCTCTCTGGATTTGTTGATAAGCGGTCCACACCTGCTCGAAGTAGAGGGTCACCGAGGCCACCACGACGAACATCAGGGTGTTGAAGGCGCCGCTGAACGGGCTGATGGATCGCCAGATTTCCCGGTGGCCGCCGAGGATCAGCAACTGGCGCAGGATGTGACCGGCGGAGCGGGAGATGGCGAAACCGGCCAGACCGAGACACATCCACCAGAGGTAGGACCACAAGAGTTCGTCCGGGGACCGGCGACGCAGGCGGGCTGCGATGGAAAGGCAGAAAAACGACAGCACGATCATCGCGATCGACCCGAACAGATCCACCAGCAGGATGGGAACCGAGTTGAGGGTCATCATGACGCCCCGGAATCTTTAATCTCGTTGCTGGTGTCGTTGAGCAGCGCGCGCAACCCCAGGTACAGAAAGATCAAGGCCGGGACGCAGAACAGGTGATCCAGCTTGACCAGGTAGTAGAAAGGGACCAGAAACTTAAACCCGGGACGCGGAACGATGGACAGGTGAAATGAGTCCACGTGGTGTACGGCGATCAGCCGGGTCTGCTCGTCGAGCAGGTGAGCCAGAAAGGCATCGGTGTTCCATACCATCAGCATGATGGCGGCATAGCGGATCAACCGCCAGGCGCGTTGCCGCGATAAACCACGGGCTTGAATCCAGTAGGCCAACGTTCCCATGGACAGCAGGAAAAACAGGTGGGCGATCTGGTGGACCACCAACCCTTCGGGTTCGCCGTGGGTCTGGGTGGCCAGCGCCGGATCGGCAACGATGAGAAGCGCCAGGCAAAGAAGAGCCGAAAATACTTTCATAGTCGATACAAAGCGGTGGAAATGGCCTTAAGAGTAGCCGCACAGGCGCACTTTGCATTTGCCAGGCGACGTTGCCGGCGGGTCAAACGGTGGGCCGCTCCTGTGCAGTCCGGGCCTGCGAGCTGAATCCCTCGTCAAGCATTCGCTGGATATTATTGAAAAAGGGAAGCCAAGGCCGCAGATATTTGAACACGATTCGGGCCAGAATGTAAAGAAGGATAAAAATGATCAAATACCCGGTGGTGGCACCGATAATCCATGAAATCGGTGGCGCGACGGCAAATCGGATTCCAGCAAAACGCGTCTGCAGCCACGCCAAGGCAAATGGAAGGGACCAGAACATGCCTGCCGAATAGCCGAACATGGTGAAAAATTGTTTTCCCCAGGCATCGGTGGCCTCTTTGTTCAACCCTTTGTAGGCTTCCATGTTTCCGGTTTGGTAAGCCCCTAAGGCGAGTTGCTCCTTCTCGCTCACCGCAGCGTTTAACTGGTTGAAATAGCGACGGTTGATTTTAAGCGCTAAGGCCACCGTCAATTCACCGGCGATAACGCATAAAAAGCTCAAATACAAGGTACCGATCAAAAAATTGACAAAGGGGAAGCCAGTGAGCCGGTATCCGGCGATCAAGATGGCGTCGATCCAGGTGAATGCGGCTGTGGATAACGTTGCCATGGGCATCCGATTCGATCCGTTTCCGATAGTCGTAAAAAAAGCCGGCAGCGAGCCGCGATTCATGAAGCGCCGCGACTCGCTGCCGAGAAAAAACCGCACAGGGCGGTCGGGAGGTTAGAACAATTTGATCCCGAAAAAACCCAGCATCGTGTAGCGGGCGCCGAGGGCAATGGCCAGAACGATGAAGATGCCCTTGAGCACCTTGGCGGGAATGTACTTGCCGGTGCGCGGACCGATCATCGAGCCGACGAAAACCCCAAGGAGCTCAACGCCGATCAGGGGCCAGTGGACCATGACGCCTTTGAGCACCATGAAATTGAAGATAGCGAAAATCATGCCGATAAGCACTGACAAAGACGACGTACCGGCCACCACGAACATGGGCAGGCCGACCACGCTGGTGAGAAACGGCACGTAGAGGAACCCGCCGCCGATACCCAAGAAGGAAGCCAACGCCGAGATGAAAAAGCCACCGAACAGGGCCCAGAGGGGGCTGAAGGAAAAGGTCTGACCGAAAAAGGAAATCTCAGTCTTGACCATGCTCCACTTGAGGGTTTTGACCCCTTGATCTTCAATGGACTTCTTGGCCTTGGTAGCGGCTTCAAAAGCCTTGGCGGCCTCCTGAGCGGCTTTCTTGCCCTTTTGTCCCTTGGGGCTCATTTCGTAAATCATGAAGCCGCCGATGACAAAAATCACCAGGCCGAACCACCCCTGGTACTGGGAGAACCTGACCTTGCCGGCGGTGGTGAACACCACCAGCAGGGTGGCCAACAGGGCGCCGATGCCCAAGAAGAACCCCAAGGAGGGAACCAGCCGTTTCTGCTTGTAATAGTTGTAGCTGCCCACCAGGGCAGAAGTGCCGACCAGCCACTGGTTGGACACTCGGATGCTGTCGGTGATGGCCTTGTTGAGATACGGGGATGTCTCTTTGAAACTTTTGGCGTAGTCCCCCAGCCCATAGATGGTCATGTGCCCCACACCGGCCATGATGCCGCCGAAGGCGCCCACCGTGGAAAAAATCCAGCCCACCCAGATCGCCCATAGGAAGCCCACCAGAGGATTGAGCTGGGGGCCACCCGGAATGCCGAGGAACCCGGGTTTGCCGTTGGGATCAATCTGCCCCTTGTCCGTTCCCTGGGGAGCGGCGGCAATGGCATCCGCCAAGGGATCGGCCGATGCTGTATTGGCCACCACCAGCGGGGCGGTGATCAGTGCCAACAGGAGCAGTAATACCCACAGTTTGCCACAACGTTTGTTCATTTCCCCCTCCATGGTAAGAATTAAAAATATGAAATGAATAATAAACTGCCGCAGAACTCTCCCCCTCCCCGGAACTTTCGGATCGGAGCTGCGGCCGGAATACAACGTGAAGCATGCCTTTTTCTGGCAAAAGACAAATCCGAGAAAGAAGCAAGGCTTATGCCATTCGTCTGCCACCTGAAATGGCGTGCGGAAGACTGGGTAAATCTTATAAAAAGTGCTTTATTTACAGTGGGATAAAATAAAAAATGATCCGCCCGACTTTTTTTAAAGCCAAGTCGTGATCCACGTATCGATTTTCAAGCGCAATAAAAATATTTCATTTGAAGTGAATTCATCATTTTTTTGCTTGAGAATTTAAAGGTAAACATCAAATGCAATAAATAATTTGCAGGCCGCATAAGAATTACTTCATCGTCTAAACAAACCAACGTTTCAGACAGTGTCGAGAAAGAGGGTCCGCGTCACCAAATCTGCATAATCTCGATCGTTCAGCGATATCCAAGGCGCTCGGGGCTGAAAATGAAACGCCGACCGGACGCCCGGGGCAAAGACCTTTCCCGCACGAATGACAGGGGCCGGCAGGCGGTATTGGTGTTCCGGCGCCAAGGCGAGGAGCAGGTCCACGTCCTCGCCCCAGTCGAGCAGCTCCACGAGCAAGGCGTTGACCACTTGGCCGTAACCGCGCAGGTTCTTGCCCCGCGCGTCGTTGTAGACCTCCAGCACCACCTCCGATACACGGAGGCCCCGGCCTGAAGAGACGTACAGAAACGCTTCCTCCACCGCGTATTCGCCTTCATCGTAAGGAATCCAGGAACTCATGGGACTTTCTCCAGATGGCCATGGATTGCCAGCGATGCGCCGTTTCCGTATCGGCACCGTGGCATCGTGGCCCCAAAAAGGTTGTGGACGTGTCTATTCCTTTCGGTGGCTATAGCCTCTGGATCCACCCGGTGCAAGGGAAACGATGGTTGGCCGGAGCCCGCCGTCCATCCCCAGCGACGGGGACAGGCTTTACAAGCGTCGGCCGCTGTGCCATACATTTCCTTTGATCAAGGTTGGTTAGGCGTTTGCAGGCCATCGGCTCGGAGGTCGACGACAAGATGTTAGAGGAATTGGCTATCAGAAATTTCGCCATTATTGAGGACCTGCGCATCCGACTGGCGCCGGGACTGACGATTTTCAGCGGCGAAACCGGAGCCGGCAAATCCATCATCATCAATGCAGTCAACTTGTTGCTGGGGAGCCGGGCCTCGTCACGGCTGATTCGCACCGGGGCCGAAAGCGCTGAACTCGAGGCGCTGTTTAAAGTGACGCCCGACAGTCCCACGGCCCGCGCCATGGAAGCTCTGGGCTATAAACCCAACGATGGCCTGCTGGTGCGCCGTATCATTCACCGTGACGAAAGCAACCGCATCTACATCAACGGTTCCCTGGCCACCGTGGCCGTGCTGAGCGAGCTCACGGGCGCGTTGGCCTCTATTTCGGGTCAACATGCCCACCAGACGCTGCTCAGGGAGGATACCCACCTGTTGATCCTGGATCGCTATGGCGGACTCCTGCCGCAACGACAGGAAGTGATGGATGCCTATCGCGCCATCCAGCCGTTGCTGGCCGAGGGCCGTCGGCTCGAGGCGCTCAAGGCGCGCCAGGGCGAAAAGATCGAATTGCTCCGGTTTCAGCAGGCTGAGATCCAGGCCGCGGGCCTTGAGCTGGACGAAGACGAGGCGTTGGAACGCGAACGCAAGGTCCTGCGCCACGCCGAGGCCCTGATGCAGGCCCTCGATGGGGGCCTTGAAGTCCTCTATAGCGGTGACGGAGCGGTCTTGGAGCAGGTGGCGGTGGTGGGCAAGGAAATGGCCCGGGCGGCGGCCATCGATCCGGACTTGTCCGTCTTCGCGCAACGCCTGGATGAGATGGGGATCCTGATCCAGGATCTGTCGGCGGAGATGCAGGCCCATCTGGGGACCTTGCATGTCGACGAGGGACGACTGGCGCAGGTGGAAGAGCGTCTCGAAGTGTTGCGGCGTCTGAAGAAGAAATACGGCGGTACCCTGTCCAAGGTCATGGATCACCTGGAGGTCGTTCAAAAGGAACTCGGCGGCATCGAGGACATCGACGTGCGCATCGAGGCCAATCGGCGCGCCCTCGATACGGCTGCCGGTGGTCTGGCCGAGTGCTGCCGCCGGTTGTCGGCGGGACGCCAGGCGGCGGCCCGGGACCTGTCCCGGGCCGTGGAGGCGGCCCTTGCGGGGCTGCGCATGGAAGGCACCCGTTTCCAAGTGGCGCTGAGCCGGCCGGCGGCCGGTGCGGACGCCGATCCGTATTTGGTGGTGGATGACGCCGTAGCCGGCGAGGCCGGCATCGACGAGGTCACCTTCATGCTGGCCCCCAACGTGGGGGAGGCCTTGAAGCCGCTGGCCGCCATTGCCTCCGGTGGCGAACTGTCCCGGGTGGTACTGGCCCTCAAGGCGATTCTGGCCGCCAACGATGCCGTTGAGACCGTGGTTTTCGACGAAGTGGATGCCGGCATCGGCGGCGCCGTGGCCGAGGTGGTGGGCCGCCGTCTGCTTGACTTGGCGCGCCACCATCAGTTGATCTGCATCACACATTTGCCCCAGATCGCCCGTTTTGGCGATCATCATTTTCGGATCACCAAGGCTGTCGTTCAGGGACGGACCCGCACCACCATCGAGCCCCTGGACGCCCCGGGACGTCTCGAAGAATTGGCCCGGCTACTCGGCGGCGAGATCATTACGGAACGGACCCTGGCCCATGCCCGCGAGCTCCTCGACCATTGCTGAGCCGGTGACCTTTGGCTTAATTGCTTGACACCGCATCCTGACGGGTACTATTTGAAAGATTTTCATCGGGCCGGCTCCGGTGCCGCCGCGGGGTGCGGGCCGTATTCGATTGCAGGAGGTTCCCATGCCCATTTACGAATTCAAGTGCCTTTCGTGTAACGCGTTTTTCGAGGTGCTCGTCATGGATCGCAACGACGAAACCGAGATTCGTTGCCCCTACTGCCACGAAACCAACTTCCAGCGGGTGATGAGCACCGCCAGTCACCAGATTCGTTCTGGTCAGAGCGGCGGCGCCAAGGTGGAAAGCCACAATTGCCCCACCGGATCCTGCTCGACACTTACCTTGCCCGGCCCGGATTGAATCCGGCACCCTTGAAGGACGCCGGCCGTGGGGTTGTCCATGAGGGCCCTTCCCGACCAGTGGCCTGCACCCGGTTGGGGCGGGCGTTGACAGCCAAGGTGCCCGGATTTAGTTTTGACCCTTTGGAAAGGGGCGATGAAGACCTTGCAGAACAAGGAAAAGGAGCAGTTCAAGAAGCTCTTCGGCCAAGAAGGGATCGATCGGTTTGAAGACCGGTTGAAAATCCTCGATAAGCTGTTGCAGATCGGTGGACACCCCAGCGCTTCCCAGGTCCACCAGGGCTTGACAGAAGATGGCGTGGCGCTGGATGCGGATTTCGTCCGTGAGACCCTCAAGCTCATGTGTCAGCTCGGCTTCGCCCGGCGCAGCCGATTCGGCAACGGAGAGATCCGATATGAACCCCTGCACCTCGGTCAGCATCACGATCACATGATCTGCACCAAGTGCCGCCGCATCTACGAGTTTCAAAGCGATCCGCTGGAAGCGCTTCAGATCAAGATCGCCGAGTCCCATGGATTTCACCTGCTCCAGCATCGGGTCGAGTTCTACGGGATCTGCGCCGAGTGTCTGAAGGAACGCATCGATCGCATGCCTCTGGATATGGCCCGTCCCGGGGAGCGATTGACGATCATCGATTTTACCGGCGGCGCCGGAGCCCGCATGCGCCTGATGACCATGGGGTTGCGTGTGGGGGATAGCGTCGAGGTGATCACCAACATCAATGAAGGACAAATTGCCCTGGCGCTGGAAAACCGGCGCTTGGTACTCGGCCGGGGGTTGGCGCAAAAGATTCTCGTCCGCCCCGACCGTGCCACTCCGGGGCGGCCGCTGAGCCACAACGCAGAGGATTGACAGCAACCGAAATGATGACACTCAAAGATATGAGAGAAGGGCAGGAGGCCGTCATTGTCAGAGTGGGGGGCAACGGCGCCCTGCGGCGGCGTCTGTTGGAGATGGGGTTGCGCGGTGGTGTGCGGATCCGCATCGAAAAATATGCCCCCTTGCGCGATCCGCTGGAACTGGTGATCAACGCAATGCACTTCTCGCTGCGGGTGGAGGAAGCCGCGCAGATCGAGGTTGTCGCCCCTGCCAACTGACGGCCGTCGCCGGCGTTGATCCTTCATTTCCGCCGAATCCATGTTGCATGCCTTCCCTTACAGGACCCGTCATGCCGTCTACCAAGCATTTGACCATCGCGCTGGCCGGAAATCCCAACTCCGGTAAAACCACTATTTTCAACGCCATCACCGGAACCCGGCAGAAGGTGGGCAACTGGCCCGGGGTGACGGTGGAAAAAAAAGAAGGTCACGTCCAGCGCTTCGGCTATGAACTGACCGTTATCGATCTGCCGGGGACCTACAGCCTCACCCCGTTTTCCATCGAAGAGATCGTGGCCCGGGATTTCGTCCTGGACGCCCGGCCCGACGTGGTCATCGATATCATCGATGCCTCCAATCTCGAGCGCAGCCTCTATTTGGCCACCCAGTTGCGTGAAATCGACTGCAAGGTGCTTTTCGCTCTCAACATGGCCGATCTGGCCCGCAACAACGGCGTTCGCATCGATGCTGCCAAGCTCGGCGAATTGCTGGATCTGCCGGTGGTGTTCACGGTGGGAAACCGGCAGGAAGGGGTCGACGAACTGCTCCGGAAGGCCATCGACCTGGCCGAATCCGGGGCGCCGGTACCGCAGAAACGCCGGGTGCGCTACAGCCAGGACATCGAGACCGCCATCGGGCGCTTGCGCACCTTCATAAAAGAGAAGGTTACCGGCCCGCTTCCCTACAATTCGCGCTGGACGGCCATCAAACTCCTGGAAGACGACCGCATCGTGCGGGAACGGATCCTGGCGGCGGCGGGGCCGGTGGGACCGGCGATCGTCGCGGAGACCGACCGGTTGCGTCGCCAACTGGCCGACCGCTATGACGATGCACCGGAGATCGTCATGACCGACGAGCGCTACGGATTCATCGCCGGCATCATGCGCGAAGTGCTCACCACCGCCCGCCGGCAGCGGGTGGACATGTCGCGCACCATCGACAAGGTCCTCACCGATCGTTTTTTCGGGTTTCCGATCTTTGTTTTCTTCATCTGGGCCATGTTTCAGTTGACCTTCTCCCTGGGGGCCTACCCCATGGACTGGATCGGCGCGGGATTCGAGGCTTTGGGCGCCTTGATCCAACGCTGGATGCCTGAATCGCTCCTGAGGGACCTGCTGGTGGACGGGGTGGTGGCCGGCGTGGGCAGCGTGGCGGTGTTTCTGCCCAACATCCTGATTCTCTTTTTTTGTATTTCCCTCTTCGAGGACACCGGCTACATGGCCCGGGCCGCGTTTCTGATGGACCGCATCATGCATCTGGTGGGGCTGCACGGCAAGTCGTTCATCCCGATGCTGATGGGCTTCGGTTGCAACGTGCCGGCGGTAATGGCCGCCAGAACCCTCGAAAGCGAAAAGGATCGAATTCTCACGGTTCTGGTGACCCCGTTCATGAGTTGTTCGGCCCGCCTGCCGGTCTACCTCGTACTGGCCGGGACCTTTTTCGCCCAACGGGCCGGCACCGTCATCTTCGGCATCTATCTGTTGGGTATCGTGGTGGCGATGCTTTCCGGCCGTCTGTTTCGCAAGACGTTGCTCCCCGGCGCCGACGCACCCTTCGTCATGGAGTTGCCGCCGTACCGCATGCCGATGCTCAAGAGCCTGATGATCCACATGTGGGACCGGGCCCGGATGTTCATTCAGAAGATGGGGGGGGTGATCCTGGTGGGCGCGGTGATCGTCTGGGTGTTGAGTTCCTTCCCGCGGCAGGTGGATTACCAGCAGGACTACGGGGCCTTGCGGGAGGCGGCCGAGAGCCGGTGGGTAGAGCAGATCGCCGCCGCTGATCCGGCGCGACGGCCGGTGCTGGAGCTGGCACTGTCCCGAGAATTGGCCGAACTGCGCCGTCAACAACGCACCGAGCAGATTGCCCAAAGCTACATGGGGCGCATCGGAAAGACGCTGGAGCCGCTGGTGGCCCCCATGGGCATCGACTGGCGGGGCGGGGTGGCGCTGCTCAGCGGGGTGGTGGCCAAGGAGATCGTCGTTTCCACCATGGGGGTGCTCTATGCGGCGGAAACCGATTCCGAAGACGCCCTGGGGCGGGCCTTGCGGGCGGCGGGTATGACTCCTTTGGCCGGGCTGGCGATGATGGCCTTCGTGTTGCTCTACATCCCCTGTCTGGCCACGGTGGCGGCCGTACGACGGGAGACCGGCAATAAATGGATGATCTTTTCCGTCGTTTACAGCACCGGCTTGGCCTGGCTGGTGGCGGTGGGCATCTATCAGGGGGGCCGGCTGCTGGGCCTTTCCTGACGGGGGGGGCCGCGCTAGTCGAATCTTGACGGGATCTTCAATCCAACAGAAAGGAGGCGGCCATGCTCGGAGAAATTTTAAAAAACTTGCGGTGGCTGGGACACGACGGCTTCGCTGTGGCCGGCGCCGGGCAAACCCTCGTCTTCGACCCGTACCAGGTGGCGGCGCCCCTTTCCGCAGACTTGGTGCTGGTGACCCATCCCCATTACGACCACTGTTCGCCTGAAGACATCGCCAGGGTGAGCCATGCCCAAACGGTGATCGTCACCGAGGCCGAATCGGCCGCCAAGCTCCAGGGGGATGTGCGGATCATGGCACCCGGTGACCGCATGACGCTGGGTGCCGTTGCCATCGAAGCGGTGCCCGCCTACAACATCGACAAGAAGTTTCATCCACGGACCAAGAACTGGCTGGGTTTCGTGGTGACCCTGGATGGCATCCGGATCTACCACGCGGGCGATACGGACCTGATTCCGGAAATGGACCACATCCGCTGCGACGTGGCCCTGTTGCCCGTTTCAGGCACCTACGTCATGACCGCCGAGGAAGCCGTAACGGCCGCCCGCCGACTCACCCCCCGGGTGGCCATTCCCATGCACTACGATACCCTGGTGGGGTCCCGGGCCGACGCCGAGCGGTTCAGGGACGGGCTGAAGGGGGTGTGCGACGTGAGGATTCTGACCCGATGAAGGCGCCGCGTCTTCTCCTTGCCGCCGTGACGGTTTGGCTCATGGCGGCGGGGCTGGCCCAGGCCGAACGACTGGCCGTGAAGGCGCCCAAGGCCAATGTGCGAGTGGGGCCGGGAACCGAACACGCCGTTGTTTGGCAGGCGGAACGGTACTACCCGGTCAAGGTGATCGAGCGCAAGGGGCCGTGGTGCCGGTTCGAGGATTTTGAGGGAGACCGGGGCTGGTTGCATCAATCGCTTCTGGACAAGCAGGAAACGGGGGTCACGAAGAAAAACGATTCCAACCTGCGCGCCGGGCCCGGCACCGACCACCCGGTGGTCATGGTGGTTCATGCGGGGGTACCGTTCAAGGTCCTCCGGCGTGAGGGCCAGTGGCTCCGCGTTGAGCACGCCGACGGCGAGACCGGCTGGCTGGCCGGGTCGCTGGTGTGGTAAGACGATAAGCAGAACTCACGGGTGCGGTATGATTGAAAGCACCGGGAGAACTGCTGTTTGTTTTTCTATAGGTCCTGTTCGACCTATCTTTTTCCCAACCCCATTCAAGGAGAAAGCGATAGATGGCTGCCGCCGAAAAAAAACCGAGCCGCAAGGAGCTGCTCAAGGAGCCGGACCAATTTATCACCTTCAGTGGCAAGATGATCGCCTTCGGTCAGCGCCATCGGCGTCCCTTGACCTACGCCGTGGTGGCGGTTGCCTGTCTGCTGGTGGTTTTTACCGCCGTGCGCTACTGGACGGCCCGCGCCGAGAATCGGGCCTTTGCCCTCCTGGATCAGTACACGGCCCAATACCAAGCCCAACGCGCGGCGACCGAAAATTCATCCGAAGAGGCCCGGGAAGCGGTGCGTGAAGGATTCGAGACCCTCATCGCCGATTACGGCAATCGGGTAGGGGGGAAGCTGGCGCGCATCCGCTACGGGGATATCTGTTACCAGGCCGGGCGTGTCGATGAGGCGATCGCCCTCTACGAACGGGCATTGATCGATTTTGACGACGTACCGTTTTATCGCGCTCTGATATTGAACAGCCTCGGCTACGCCCATGCCGACCAACAGGACTGGGAAAAGGCGACGGGTTACCTCACCCGGGTGGTGGCCATCCCCGAGGCACCGCTACGCGACAAGGCCCTGTTTGTCCTGGCTGGTATCCACGACGCCCAAGGCCGCCGTGATGAAGCTGCTGCGGCGTATCGCAAGCTTCTCGATGAGTTCGGGGATTCCATCTATGCCGCCGTGGCCCGGGAACGGGTCGAAGGATAACCGGTTGGATGGCTGGACGCTGATCAGGTGAATTGCCGTCGTTTGAACCGTCGATGAGGCGCCTTGATGTCTCCAGGAAGTTCTCCGTGACTCGCGTTTCTGTGGATGACAGGTACGTGGGGGCGGCGGTTGTCTGATCGAACCGCCACCCCAGCGGCCGGCAACGGCGCAGTTTTCAGCCTTGCCCGTCAACGTTCCCTGGATCCGCCGTCATCTTGTCCACTTCCCGTCATCTTGTCCACTTCGTTGAGGGCGGTGACGTCGATGTCGTATTTTTTCAACTTCTGGTTCAGCCCGCTTTTTCCGATGCCGAGAATTTCGGCTGCCCTGGCCTGAACCCCGTCGGCCATGCGCAACGCCCGGACGATCATCTCCCGTTCGACGTTGGCCAGCGTATCATAGAGCTTGGCTTCCGCCGGAATTCCCCCCATGCGCAGGGAGGTGGCGATGGTGTCGCGGAATTCGGCCGGCAGGTCTTCCACGTCGATGGTATCCCCCGGGCACAGGATCATGGCCCGTTCCACGAGGTTTTCCAGCTCGCGCACATTG
>JAQVTF010000028.1 GCA_028700185.1 Desulfobacteraceae bacterium
CCGGGTCCACCAAGCCGCAAATCTCCAGTACCCCCTCTTCACGCAATCGATTGACCCGAGCGCGCACCGTGTTTTCGGACAGGTCCAGGGCAGCGGCAATTTTCTTGAACGAGGTGCGGCCGTCTCTCAGGTGTTGGATGATGGAGATGGTCTGATCGTCGATTTTCATGGCAAGGCGCAGCGGAAGAAGAAGACGGCTTGGAAACTAATTGACAAAGGCCACAAAATTGAGAAGATGTCAAGAAAAACAGTTTTTGATTGCGTGTTATTATCAAACTCGATCCAAAAATTGAGGGATTCGAAAATGACCTTGAGAATTGTGGTTCTGGGTGCCGGGCCGGGGGGATATGCCGCGGCCCTCTTCGCCGCCCGTCGGGGCGCCCGGGTCACCCTGGTGGAACGCGAGGCCGTGGGCGGCACCTGCCTTCACTGGGGCTGCATCCCGTCAAAGATCCTCAAAACCGCCGCCGACCGCCTGGAGGCCGTGAAAAAGGCAAGTGAATTCGGCGTCCGCCTATCCGGCGAACCGACTTTGGACCTGGTAGCGGTAAGGAGCCGCCAGCAACGGATCATCGACATCCAGACACGGGGGATCCAGGCCCTGCTCAAGGCGACGGGAGTCCGCCTGGTGTGCGGCACCGGACGGGTCCAGGGGCCGGGACGCCTGGCGGTGGAAACCGGAGACGGAAACCGGGAAATCATCGGTTGGGATCGGTTGATCCTGGCCACCGGGAGCCGGCCAACCGCGCTGGCCGACCTCCCCTTCGACGGCGAGAGGATCATCTCCAGCAACGAGGCGCTGTTTCCCGCCGCCCTGCCCCGACGTCTGCTGATCGTCGGCGGTGGCGTGATCGGATGCGAACTGGCCTCCATCTACAGCGCCATGGGCAGCCGCGTGACCGTGGTGGAAGCCCTGGACCGTCTCTTGCCCCTGCCTTCGCTGGACGGGGAGGTATCCACCCTCTTGCTGCGGGAGATGAAAAAACGCGGTATCGACGGCCGGCCGGCCACCCGAGTCACCGGGGCCCACCGGAAAGAAACCAACGTCACGGTGACCCTGACGGACAGCCTGGACAACAACGTAAAGATCGAGGTGGACAAGGTTCTGGTGTGCATCGGCCGCCGCCCCAACAGCCAGGACCTGGGATTGGACACGGTGGGGGTGGCCGCCGATGCCGGCGGATGGGTCGCCGTGGATCAACACCTTTGCACCTCAGCCCCGGGTATCCTGGCCATCGGGGACCTGCTGGGCCCCCGCCACGTCATGCTGGCCCATGTGGCCAGCGCCGAAGCAGTGGTAGCGGTGGAAAACGCCCTGACCGAAAAGGGTTCTCACCGCCCCATGGACTACCGGGCGGTGCCCTCGGCGATCTTCACCTCGCCGGAGGTGGCCGCTGTGGGCATGAGCGAAGCCGAAGCGCTGGCAACGGACCTGGAGACCGCCACCAGCACGGTGCTGTTTCGCACCCTGGGCAAGGCTCACGTGATGGGCGACATCGCCGGCCAGGCCAAGATGGTTTTTGAAGCGGCATCGGGAAAAATTTTGGGAGTGCAGTTGATCGGCCCCCATGCCACCGAATTGGTGGCCGAAGCAACTTTGGCCGTCCGACAGGGATGCCGCGTAAACGATCTCGCCGCCACCATTCATGCCCATCCCACCCTGGCGGAGATCATGGGCGAGACGGCCATCAAGGCAGCGGATTCGACCCGCCAGGGGTAAGCCGAAAAAAGGAGTGCTCAGGGCTTGGGCATCACCCCGATGACGTTGGGCAGGGGCCAGGCGGCGCCGAGAATCGTACCGGTCCCGGACCGGTTTTCGTAGCCGCCGATAATCTCCAGGCTGAAGTCCCCCACCGACACGAAGAGCTGGGCCTCTGGGCCGCCCTCGAGGTGTTGGGCACAGACGATTTGCAGCGGAAGGGCCAACAGCGCCTCGTTCAAGGCGTGCATCGACTGGGGCGTGCGGCTGAAAATCATCAACGCCCGCCCCTGACGATCCTCGCCAAGAGCCGCCTCGATCCAAGTTTTGGGCTGGGCTTCCCAACGGTTTTCCCCCGGACGCTTGATCAAACGAAGGTTCTGCACCATGCAACCATAGCGGTGCTTGACCTCATCAAGGGAAAAATCGGGGGCATCCATGTCGAAAATCCGGAAGGGGACGATCTCGGGGCTCTTGGGACAAAACGCGGCCAGGGACTGGTAACGGCTCAACCGGGGATTGTTGACATGCTCCCGGTGCTGGAGGTAGCCGATGTGGGTCAGATAATCGGTGGCGAACATTCCCGCGTTGATCACGGCGGCAAAACCGAGGTGCCGGGCCCATTCCCGGGCGCTCAGCCCGTCGACGCCATCCGTCTCCGAAGCCAGCCCCAATCGCAGGTCCCAGCGGTCTGGATCGATGCGGACGACGACAATCTGCACCTCGGCGGTACCGGCGCCGGTACGATGCCCGAAACGTCCCAATTCCAGGCCTGGGGCCAGCGATTTCCAATTCATCGGCTCGGCGCCGGCCGCGCCGGTCGCCAAGATTCCCCAGACCAGGAGCGCCCCCCACTTCAGCCAACGGCATCTTAAACGCATCATGTACCTCCAGTGGCAGCGGCGCCAGAGAATTCAGCCATCGGTGCCGGTGGCGTTGGTCCACGGCCCCCTATCCGATGGCAGATTACCACAGGGGGGCGTCCCACGCCAGCCGGAACTCCCGCCCGATAGGAACGAACCCCTTGACAACGTGGATCATTTCAGCCATATCCAACCATCGAAGGTCCCGTACAGCAGCGCCACCCATCCTGTCACGGATTTCACCAGATAAAAAAGGAGAGGACCCATGCGATTGATTCTTTTGGGAGGACCCGGTGCGGGCAAGGGCACCCAGGCCAACTACATCAAGGAACGCTACGGTATTCCCCAAATCTCCACGGGCGACATGCTGCGGGCGGCCGTCAAGGCGGGAAGCGAACTGGGCAAGGAAGCCAAGAAGTTCATGGACGCCGGGGGGCTGGTTCCCGATGAGGTCATCATCGGTCTCGTCAAGGAGCGAATCAAGGAAGCAGACTGCCAGAAGGGGTTTCTCTTCGACGGATTTCCGCGCACCATTCCCCAGGCCGATGCCATGAAGGCCGCCGGGGTGCCCATCGATGCCGTGGTGGAAATCGATGTCCCCGACGAGGAGATCATCCGCCGCATGAGTGGACGCCGGGTCCATCTGGCCAGTGGCCGCACCTACCACGTCGTCTTCAATCCGCCCAAGGTGGAAGGCAAGGACGATGTGACCGGGGAACCGCTGATCCAGCGGGACGACGACAAGGAAGAAACCGTGCGCAAACGCCTCCAGGTCTATCATGACCAGACCGAACCGCTGGTGGCGTACTACAAGGAATGGGCCGCCAAAGGCGAGGCCGGTGCGCCGCAATACGTCCGTATCGAGGGCGTCGGCAAGGTGGATCAGATCCGCGATCAGATCTTCAATGGCCTGGACAAGCTGAAAAAATAGCCTCTTGGGAGCGCCGGCGGAGGGGCCTCCCCTGCGCCGGCGCCACCGTCCATGCGCTTTGGTCACCCCCATCGATCCCCCTCTGCTCCTCTTTCGCCGCTGTCCGTGATGTCACCATGGCCTGTGCGCCGCCGGCTGCCGAGGAAGAAGCGTTTGCATGAACACTTGACAGCGGTTTGGGGAATGTTATAGTTGGCAAAATTTGTGGTGGCTTGACGCAAGCACCCCACCGAGGAGTGACTGCCTGATTTTTCAAAAACACGACTAAGACAACCCATTCCCCTAATTTCACCAGTACGCGTTCCCGTCTGTTCAACGGACAGGTCTCACCTTGTTTTTCTTGGCGCACTGGCCGGAAACACCACATTTTCGCACGACAGATGCCGACAACTCGCAATGAATCATGAATGACCACCGCAACCAAACGTTCGCGTAAATGACCGAAGCAGGAGCGGCTGGCGCTCCACTTGTCCATGACCCGAAAGGAGCGGGGAAAGTTGCATGAACATCAGTGAACTCAAAACGATGAAGATCAACGAGCTGACCCAGCTGGCACGGCAGTACAATATTGAAGGCCCCGCCGGCATGCGCAAACAGGAGCTTATCTTCGCTCTGCTGCAAGCCCAGATCGAGAAAAACGGTCTGATCTACGGGGAGGGGACGCTCGAGATTCTTCCCGACGGGTTCGGTTTTCTACGCTCCCCCAGTTACAACTACCTGCCGGGTCCGGACGATATCTATGTTTCGCCGTCCCAGATTCGTCGCTTCAACCTGCGTACCGGCGACACGGTTTCCGGCCAGATCCGCCAGCCCAAGGAAAGCGAGCGCTACTTCGCCCTGCTCAAGGTCGAGGCGGTGAACTTCGAAGATCCGGAAGTCGCGCGCGAAAAGATCCTTTTCGACAACCTCACCCCCCTGTACCCCAACCGCAAAATCAACCTCGAAACCCAGGCGGACAACTATTCCACCCGAATCATGGACCTGATGATCCCCATCGGCTTCGGCCAACGGGCCCTGATCGTCTCACCGCCCAGATCCGGCAAGACCATGCTCATGCAGGCCATCGCCAACGCCATCATCGCCAGCCACAAGGATGTGGTCCCCTTTGTGTTGCTCATCGATGAGCGCCCCGAGGAAGTCACCGACATGGAGCGCAACGTCAAGGCCGAGGTCATCAGCTCCACCTTCGACGAACCGGCGGAACGCCACGTCCAGGTGGCGGAAATGGTCATCGAAAAGGCCAAACGCCTCGTGGAACACAAGAAGGACGTGGTGATCCTGCTCGATTCCATCACCCGTCTGGCCCGGGCTTACAATTCGGTGATGCCCCCCAGCGGCAAGATTCTCTCCGGCGGGGTGGACTCCAACGCCCTGCAACGGCCCAAGCGGTTTTTCGGGGCGGCCCGCAACATCGAAGAGGGCGGCAGCCTTACCATCATCGCCACGGCCCTCATCGATACCGGCAGCCGCATGGACGAAGTGATCTTCGAAGAGTTCAAGGGCACCGGCAACGCCGAGATCCAACTGGACCGTCGCTTGGCGGACAAACGCATCTTCCCGGCCATCGATATCAAGAAATCCGGCACCCGCAAGGAGGAATTGCTTCTGCCGCCCGACGTGCTCAACCGGGTGTGGATCCTGCGCAAGCTCCTCGCCACCCTCAACCCGGTGGACAGCATGGAATTTTTCCTTGATAAAATGCAGGGAACTCGCAATAATAAAGAATTTTTGGAATCCATGAACGCCTGATCGATGGCATCCACCGGCAATGCCGGACGAATCTGAATCCAGAAAGGGGTTGCACCTCATGAAAGCCGACATTCATCCCGCTTACCATCAAACCAAGATTACCTGCGCCTGCGGCAATGTGCTGGAGGTCGGTTCCACCCGGCAGGATATCCGGGTGGAAATCTGCTCCAAGTGCCATCCGTTTTTCACCGGCAAGCAGAAGCTCATCGACACCGCTGGTCGCATCGAGCGCTTCCTGAAAAAATACGAAAAATACAACCAACAGAAGGCGGAGGCCGATTCGGCCAAGAGCTGAAAAGCCCCGCGCGATGCCGTCCGCTGTTGACCCCCGACCGCCGCGCCCGTGCGCGGCGGTCGTGTTCTGATCGAGGGCACCGATGATCGAAAAACTGCAAGGGCTTTCCGATCGCTTCGAGGTGCTGGAGCGAATGCTCAGCGATCCGGAAATCATCGCCGACCGATCTGGCTACCAAAAGTACACCCGGGAACACGCCGAGCTGGCGCCGGTGGTGGCGGCCTATCGCCATTACCAAGAGGTGCGTGAAGAGCTCGAGCAGACCCGGGCGCTGCTCAACGACCCGGACCCGGCCCTCAAAGCCATGGCCCGGGACGAGATTCAGCGCCTGGAAGCCGACGCCGAAGACCTTGCCCAAAACCTGCAACAGATGCTGATCCCCAAGGATCCGGCCGATGAAAAAAATGTGATCCTCGAGGTGCGCGCCGGCACCGGCGGCGAGGAAGCGGCCTTGTTTGCCGCCGACCTGTTTCGCACCTACTCCCGCTATGCCGAGAACAAGCGTTGGAAGGTGGAGGTGATGACCCATCACCCCACCGGCGGCGGCGGCTTCAAGGAAATCATCGCCATGATCACCGGCCACGGGGCCTACCGCCGGCTCAAGTTCGAAAGCGGCACCCACCGGGTGCAGCGGGTGCCGGTGACCGAAACCCAGGGTCGCATTCACACCTCGGCGGTGACGGTGGCGGTCTTGCCCGAAGCCGAGGATATCGAGGTCCAGATCGATCCCAAGGACCTGAAGGTGGATGTCTATCGCAGTACCGGTCCCGGGGGCCAAAGCGTCAACACCACCGATTCAGCCGTTCGGATCACCCATCTGCCCACCGGTTTGGTGGTCACCTGTCAGGACGAGAAATCCCAGCACAAGAACAAGGCCAAAGCCCTCAAGGTGCTCCGGGCGCGCCTGTTGGACCAGATGGTCCATGAACAGGCCGCCCAGCGGAGTGAAGCCCGCAAGCTCCAGGTGGGCACCGGCGATCGGAGCGGTCGGATCCGTACCTACAACTTCCCCCAAGGCCGGGTCACCGACCATCGCATCGGCCTGACCCTCTACAAGCTGGACACCGTCATGGAGGGCGCGCTGGACGAGATCATCGAGCCGTTGATCGCCTTTCACCAGGCCGAAGCCCTGCAGAGCGGGCAGGGTCTGGATGCCGCCGATGCCTGATCCCCCGGCCCCCTGGACCGTTCTGACCCTGCTGCGCAGAGCCACGGATCACTTCCAGGACCAGGGCATCGACAGCCCCCGGGCCGCGGCCGAAATCCTCCTGGCTCACGCTCTGGATTGCCGACGCATCGACCTCTATCTGCGCTTCGATCAGCCGGTGGAAGCCGCCGAGCGGGACCGGTTCCGGGATTTGGTGCGCCGCCGTCTGCACCGGGAGCCGGTGGCCTACATCACCGGGGTTCGGGAATTCTGGTCCCTGCCGCTGGCCGTCAACCCGTCCGTGCTCATCCCGCGCCCGGAAACCGAATGCCTGGTGGAAGCCGCCCTCGAGGCGCTGCCGCAAGCCGCGCCCCCCCCCAAACGCGTCCTCGACCTCGGTACCGGCTCCGGCGCCGTGGTGCTGGCCCTGGCCAAAGAACGTCCCGGCCATCGTTTCCTCGCCACCGACCGCAGCCCCGCCGCCCTGGCCACGGCCCGATTCAACGCCCGTCGTCTTTCCTTGGAGGACCGGCTGGAATTTCTGGCAAGCGACTGGTTCACCCCGCTACGGCCAAGCCGCAATTGGGACCTCATCGTGAGCAATCCGCCGTATATTCCCACCGCGACCCTGGCCGAGCTGGCCCCGGAAGTGGCGGTCTTCGAGCCACGGCAAGCCCTGGACGGCGGATCCGAGGGCTTGGATTGCCTCAGCCGACTCATCGCCGGGGCCCCGGGGTATCTGGCGCCCGGAGGCGTCCTGATCCTGGAGATCGGCGCCGATCAACGTCGGCCGGTGGCGGACCTGGCCCGAAAAACAGCCGCTTATTCCTCCGTTGATTTTCGAACCGATTACGCGGGACGCGATCGGGTGACGATCCTGCGGAAGCGTTGACCGCCAAGCCTTCCATCCCGGCGCCACGTTGAAAATAGGCTTGCAGCAACCCGCGGAAGTTGGTATAAAGTTGCGATTTATCCACTACACACGTTCGCGGACCGATCTCCCGGTGCCCGCCGCCGTCTGGCGTTGGCTGGGTCGGAGGTCGGAGTGAAGCGAACGGTGGCCATTAAAACCGACGGGAGGAAAGTGTCATCATGGCGTACGTCACAATGAAGGAACTGTTGGAAGCCGGGGTTCACTTCGGTCACCAGACCAAACGGTGGAACCCCAAGATGAAACCTTACATCTTCGGCGCGCGTAACGGGATCTACATCATCGACCTGCAGAAAACCGTGCGCATGTTCAAGACGGCCTACGATTTTCTTCGCGACACGGTGGCCGGCGGCGGTAGCGTCCTGTTCGTGGGCACCAAGAAACAGGCCCGCGAGGCGATCTACGAAGAGGCCAACCGCTGCGAGATGTACTACGTGCACAACCGCTGGCTGGGTGGCATGCTCACCAACTTTCAGACGGTCAAGAAGAGTATCGATCGGCTCAACTACCTCAACACAATCCAAAATGACGGGACCATCGAGCTGTTTCCCAAGAAGGAGCGCCTCAAGTTGGCCAAAGAACGGGTCAAACTTGACAGCACCCTCGGCGGAATCCAGAACATGACCCGCCTGCCTCAGGCCCTGTTCGTCATCGACACCAAGAATGAAGCCATCGCGGTACGCGAGGGACGCAGGCTGGGGATCCCCATCGTGGCGGTCATCGACACCAACTGCGATCCGGATGAAATCGATTACGCGATCCCGGGCAATGACGACGCCATCCGCGCCATCCGCCTGGTCACTTCGCGCATGGCCACCGCCTGCCTGGAAGGACGCGAACTGCTGGAAGAACGCAAGCGGGCCGCCAGCGACAAGACGGCCGAGGAAGCGCCGGAAGATGAGCTCACCACGGCCAGTGCCGACCTGAAGCCCGGCGAGCGCAAGGTTATTTCCGACGGTAGCCAGGGTCCGGTGGTGGAAATCATCAAGCGGGCCAGCGGCGTGGACGCTCCCCCGGAAAAACCGGCGGCCGACTGATTCACCCCCCGAAAATGATGGAACCGAGGCTGCGCCTCTTTTTGAATAAGAATACCCGAACGGGTCCCTGTCGGGATACCGGTCGTTGGAGGAGAATCACGCTATGACTGCTATCAGTGCCCAAATGGTGAAGGAACTGCGCGCCAAGACCGGCGCCGGGATGATGGACTGCAAGGAGGCCCTGGGCGCCTGCGACGGTGACATGGACAAGGCGGTGGACCATCTGCGCAAGAAGGGCTTGGCCACGGCCGCCAAACGGGCCGGCCGGACCTTGAGTGAAGGCATCATTCAAAGCTATATCCACACCGGGGGCAAGCTCGGCGTGATGGTGGAAATCAACTGCGAGACCGACTTTGTGGCCCGCAACGAAGATTTTCAGGATTTTGCCAAGAACATCGCCATGCACATCGCCGCCACCAACCCGGTGGGCATCCGCGCCGAGGACGTGCCCGCGGAAGTCGTCGCACGCGAGAAGGAAATCTATCGCGCCCAGGCCCTGGAGATGGGCAAGCCGGAAAAGATGCTGGACAAGATCGCCGACGGCAAGTTGAGCAAGTTTTTCAAGGACAACTGCCTCATGGACCAGGCCTACGTGAAAAACCCGGAAATCACGATCTCCGACTATCTGAACCAACTCATCGCCAAAATCGGTGAAAACATCACCATCAAGCGCTTTGTCCGTTACCAGATCGGAGAATAAGCCGTCGTGACCCAACCGTGCTACCAGCGAATTCTCATCAAGCTCAGCGGTGAAGCCCTCATGGGCGAACAGGGCTTCGGCATCTGCCCGCAGATGCTCAAGTACGTGGCCGAGGAAGTGTTGTCGGTTCACCGCCTCGGGGTGCAAGTGGCCATCGTGGTGGGGGGCGGCAACATCTTTCGAGGCATCGCCGCCAGTTCCTATGACATGGATCGGGCCTCGGCCGACCACATGGGGATGCTGGCCACGGTGATCAACAGCCTGGCGCTCCAGGATGCCCTGGCCCACAGCGGCGTGACCACCCGGGTGCAAACCGCCATCAACATGCATGAGGTGGCCGAACCGTACATCCTGCGCCGGGCGGTGCGGCACCTGGAAAAAGGGCGGGTGGTCATCTTCGCCGCCGGCACGGGAAACCCCTACTTCACCACCGACACCGCCGCGGTGCTGAGGGCTCAGGAAATCCACGCCCAACTCCTGCTCAAGGCCACCAAGGTGGACGGGCTATACGACCGTGATCCGGTGGTGTACCCCCAGGCGACCCTCTTTCGTCGCATCCGGTACATGGACGTGATCGAAAAACAGCTTCGGGTGATGGACATGACCGCCATCTCCCTGGCCATGGACAATGGACTACCCCTGGCGATCTTCAACCTGAAAACCCCGGGCAACATCCTCAAAGTGGTTTGTGGCGAAACGGTGGGCACCCTGGTGGAAAAGGATTCCCTCCCTCGCACCGGATGTTGCCCGCCACAGGGAGCCTGACAGGCCATGATCGACGAACTGCACCAAGACACCCAAGAACGGATGGAAAAGACCCTGGCGGCCTTGAAGCACGAGTTGAATCGCGTGCGCACGGGCCGGGCGTCATTGAGCCTCCTGGATGGCATCCGGGTCGATTACTACGGCACCCCCACCCCCCTGAATCAGATGGCCTCGCTATCGATCCCCGAGAGCCGACTCATCGTCATCCAGCCCTGGGACACCTCGGCCATCAAGGACATCGAGAAAGCCCTGCTCAAAAGCGACCTGGGCCTCACGCCCTCGTCAGACGGCAAGGTGGTGCGCATCGCCATTCCGCCGTTGACCGAAGAACGGCGCAAGCAGTTGGTCAAGGTGGTCTACAAGATCGGTGAAGACCACAAGGTGGCGGTACGCAACATCCGTCGGGACGGCAACGAGATGCTCAAGTCCTTCAAGAAGGACGGGGACATCAGTGAGGATGAAGCCTTCAAGGCCCAGGAGGAAATCCAGAAAATCACCGACACCTTCATCGGACGCATCGACGACACCGTCAAAGCCAAAGAGAAGGAAATCCTTGAGTTTTAGTCCCCCTGGCAACGCGGTGGTCGAAAAGCTCGACCCCCTCCGAATACCGCGGCACGTTGCCGTCATCATGGACGGCAACGGCCGTTGGGCCCGCCGGCGGCTGCTCAACCGGGTTCGTGGTCACGAGGCCGGCGCCGAAACCGTGAGACACATCGTGCGCGCCAGCCGCGAAGTGGGCATCGGCTACCTGACGCTCTACGCCTTTTCCACCGAAAACTGGCAGCGGCCCACCGCCGAGGTCAGCGCCCTCATGGCGCTGTTGGAGCGTTTTCTCAAGGGTGAAGAGGCCCAGTTGATGGAAAACAACATCCGGTTGCGCGCCGTTGGACAGATCCATCGGCTGCCGGCGGGGGTACAATCCGTCCTGGAGCGGGTCACCGCTGCCACAGGGGCCAACGACGGGATGAACCTGATCCTGGCGCTGAGCTACGGTGGCCGGGATGAACTCGTCGCCATGGCCAAAAACCTGGCCCGGGAGGCCGTTGCCGGCCGCATCGCCCCCGAGGCCATCGATGCCGATGCCGTCGCGGCCCACCTGGGCACCGCCGGCATCCCGGACCCGGACCTGCTCATCCGCACCAGCGGAGAGATGCGCATCAGTAATTTTCTGCTCTGGCAAATCGCTTACGCGGAGATTTTTTTCACCGACACCCTATGGCCGGATTTTTCCCGGGAAGAGTTTCTTTCCATCCTCGGCGCCTATCAGCGCCGTGAACGCCGTTTCGGGCGGGTCTAATGTCCACCCATCGTCAACGCTGGATTACCGGACTGCTGCTGCTGCCAGCCGTCATCGGTCTCATCGGGACCGGAGGCCTGCCCCTGGCGCTGCTCGCGGCCCTGGCTTGCGGTTTGAGTCTGTTCGAGTATCTGCGGATTGTCGGCTCCCGTGGCACCGGGGTGTCCATGGATCTGGTGTCCGGGCTGCTGCTGGTCACCGGACCGGCCATCGTGATTTTGGCCAACTGGGGAGAGCCGGGGCTGGTGGCGGCGGCCATGGGGTTCAACCTCGTTCTGGCGGGCATTCTGGCCACTGTCACCTTTGCCGTCGGTGGCACCATCTCCGTCGATACCATCGCCCGACAGATCCTGGGCAGCGTCTACCTGGCCCTGCCGTTGGCTCTCATCGTGCTGATACGCCAGGAACCCCACGGTGCCGCATGGGTCTTCTGGCTTCTGCTGATGGTGTTCTGCGGTGACATCGGGGCTTTTTATACCGGCGCCTACCTTGGTCGCCACAAGCTCTGCCCGACGGTCAGCCCCAAAAAGACCATCGAGGGGGCGCTGGGAGGCCTGGGCGCCAGCGTGTTCATCGGTGCCCTGTTCAAGGCCCTGTTTCTGCCGCACCTGCCCTGGGATACCACCCTGGCCCTTTTCCTGGCCATCGGCGTCACCGCGCCCCTGGGGGACCTGTTCGAATCGATGCTCAAGCGGGTGGGCCACATCAAGGATTCAGGTGTCATTTTGCCCGGCCACGGCGGGATGCTCGATCGCATCGACGCCCTGATTTTCGCCGCTCCGGTGGCCTATCTGTTCAACACGTTTATTTTCTGACCCATGACGAAACGACTTGCCATCCTCGGATCCACCGGTTCCATCGGCACTTCCACCCTTGACGTGGTGGCCCGCTTTCCCAGGCAGTTTTCCGTGGCGGCCCTCACCGCCGGTGGCAATATCCAGCGCTTGGCCCAACAGGTCATCACCTTCCGCCCCGAGATGGTGGCCGTGCGCGACGCCCAGGGCGCCGGCGAGCTACGACGCCTTTTGCCGCCGGAGCTCGCCGTGGAGATTCACCACGGCGACGACGGCTTTCGCATCGCCGCCAGTCAGGTGCCCGCCGATATGGTGGTGGTGGCCATGGTGGGCGCCGCCGGCCTGATGCCGACCCTGGCGGCCATCGACGCCAAACGGGATGTGGCCTTGGCCAACAAGGAGACTCTGGTGATGGCCGGCGAGCTGGTCATGACCCGGGTGGCGGTCACCGGGGTGCGTCTCCTGCCGGTGGACAGCGAACACAGCGCCATTTTCCAGTGCTTGGCCGGCAACCGCGGTCAGGACCTGGAGCGAATCCTGCTCACCGCCTCCGGGGGGCCGTTTCGTCAGTGGCCCGCCGAACGGTTGGCGGCGGTTCAGCCGGCCCAGGCCCTGGCCCATCCCAACTGGAAGATGGGACCCAAGATCACCATCGACTCGGCGACCCTGATGAACAAGGGCTTAGAAGTGATCGAAGCGGTCCACCTCTTCGCGGTGCCGCCCGAACGCATCGAGGTCCTGGTCCATCCCCAGAGCATCGTCCACTCCATGGTGGCTTTCGTGGACGGTTCGGTAATCGCCCAGATGGGGGTGCCGGACATGCGTACCGCCATCGCCTACGCCCTTTCCTACCCCGAACGGCTACCGCTGGCCCAACCGCTACCGGATTGGGCGGGGACCCCGTTGACCTTCGAGGCTCCCGATGTGAAACGCTTTCCCTGCCTGCAGCTCGCTTGCGAGGCTTGCCGTGCCGGCGGCACCTTCCCGTCGGTGCTCAACGCCGCCAACGAGGTGGCCGTGGAAGCGTTTCTGGCCGGGCGCCTTGGATTCACCGATATTTCCCGCCGCGTGAGCGAGGCCATCGAGGCCCATCAAGCCTCCCCGAAAGCGGACCTGGCGGCGATTCTGGAAGCGGACCGCTGGGCACGCCAATGGACCGCGGAACGCATCGGGGGGCATTGATGAGCACGAGCATTCTGGCATTGATCGTCGTCCTGGGCGTGTTGATTTTTTTCCACGAGCTGGGCCATTTTCTCGTGGCCCGCTTTTTCGGCGTGGGGGTGGAAAAATTTTCCCTCGGCTTCGGGCCGCGCCTGGTGGGGCGAAAAGTCGGACGCACCGACTACCGCGTCTCGGCCATTCCTCTAGGGGGCTACGTCAAGATGGTGGGGGAGGAACCGGACGCCGACCTCGACCCGGCGGATATCCCCTTCTCCTTTACCCACAAGCCCGTGGCCCAACGCATGGCCATCGTGGCGGCCGGACCGGCCTTCAACCTCCTGCTGGCGCTCATCATCTTCTATTTCGTCTTCCTTTTCGCCGGCATGAGCGTCCTTTTACCCACCATCGGCGAGGTCTCCGAGCATTCTCCCGCCGCCGCCGTCGACTTGCGTCAGGGCGATCGCATCACCGCCATTGACGGGAAGCCCGTGGCTACCTGGCAGGACATGGCCGAACGCATCTCTGCCAGCCAGGGACAGGCCCTGACGGTGCAATACCGTCGCGGGGACACCGAGGGCCAGGTGCGCATCAGCCCCGAGGTGCACCAAACAGAGAACATTTTCGGTGAACCGGTGACCCGTTACATCATCGGAGTCACCGCGGCCGGCCAGGTGGAGACCCGTCGCATCGGCCCTCTGGAAGCCGCCGCCACCGCCGCTTCACAGACCTGGGCCATCACGGAAATGACCGTCCTCAGTGTGGCCAAGATCATCTCCGGCACCCTATCGCCCAAGACCCTGGGCGGACCGATCATGATTGCCGAAATGGCGGGTCAGCAAGCCCGGGAAGGGCTGGTGAACCTGATGTTTTTCACCGCGCTGATCAGCATCAACCTGGCGATTCTCAACATCCTGCCGATACCGGTTCTCGACGGCGGCCACCTGCTCTTTTTCGCCATCGAGGCCCTGCGGGGACGGCCGGTGAGCATCCGGGTGCGCGAAATCGCCCAGCAGGCCGGAATGTTTCTGCTGATGCTGCTCATGATCCTGGTCTTCTACAACGACATCGTGCGCATCGCCTCCGATTGAGACGAGCTTCCGTCCCCCACCTTGATCCGCCGGCCCACCATGGGCTATAAGACGAATGGGAGTCTCACCGGCGGCGCCTTCGGTTCCGTTCGTACAAACTGGCATCCAACTTTCAAACCCGGATCTGGCGTATGGCTCATCGACTTGAAATTACGTTAAAAAACGACCTTTTTGACCCCGAGGGAGAGGGGGTTCGCCGCAAGGCGGCCGACTACTTTCACCTCGCGCTGGACCGGGTCCGCACCATCCAGGTGCTCACCATCGACGCCGCCCTGAGCCATGACCAGTGCGAGCGGATCCGCACCGAAATCTTCACCAACCCCGTTACCCAGGTCTCCTCCTTCGCCCCCCTGCCCGAACCCTTCGACTGGGTGGTGTGGGTCGGACTGCGGCCCGGGGTAAGGGACAACCCCGGGGCCACCGCCGCGGAGGCCATCGAAGACGGCCTGGGCATCCGTCTGCCGCCCGAGGCGGCCGTTTATACCTCCAAGCGCTACTGCATCCAGGCCAAGGGGCTGGACCGCGCCGCCGTGGACCGGATCGCCGGGGAGTTGCTGGCCAACGACATCATCCAGCAATGGCGGATCTATGACCGCAAGGACTGGGGAGCGGATACCGGCATCGGCATCATCATTCCCAAGGTGATCCTGGACCACACGCCCACCGTGGCCACCGTGCCCATCGGCAGCGACGGGGAGCTGCAGGCCATCAGCGATGCCCGTTCCTTGGCCCTCAATCCCAACGACATCCCGGTCATCCGGGCCTACTTCCGTGACCCGGCAGTCCGGGAGGCGCGCCGCGCCATGGGCCTCGACGATCCCACCGACGTGGAGCTGGAGTACATCTCCCAGGCCCGCAGCGACCATTGCAACCACAACACCTTCCGCGGACGCTTCGATTATCGGGACCTGGCCACCGGAGAGACCGAAACGGTCAACAACCTCTTCAAGACCTGCATCGAGGCCCCCACCCTGGCCCTGAAAAACCAGAAGGATTGGGTGGTCTCGGTGCTCTGGGACAACGCCGGTGCCGGCCGCCTCGACGGGGACCATTACTACGTGATCACCGGAGAAACCCACAACAGCCCGTCGAACATGGAAGCCTACGGCGGCGCCATCACCGGCATTGTGGGGGTATACCGGGATCCACTGGGCACCGGCAAGGGTGCCCGGCTCGTCATGGGCGCTTACGGCTACTGCATGGGACCGCGAGATTACACCGGCCCGCTGCGCCCGCGCCTGCATCCGCGTAGGCTGCTGGACGGGGTCATCGAAGGGGTGCGCGACGGCGGCAACAAGAGCGGCATCCCCACCCCCTTCGGCCAGGTCCTCTTTCATCCGGGGTACCTGGGCAAGTGCCTCGTCTTCGTCACCGCCCTGGGCGTGATGCCGGCCCGGGTCGCCGGCACGCCGGCCGAAGAGAAGACCACTTCCCCCGGCGACCTGGTGATCATGTGCGGCGGCCGGGTGGGCAAGGACGGCATCCACGGGGTCACCGCCTCCAGCGAAGTCTTCTCCGAGCACACCCCGGCGGGCCACGTGCAGATCGGTGACCCTTACACCCAGAAGAAAATGCACGATTTTCTCCTCGAAGCCCGGGACGCCGGGCTCATCCGCTTCGTCACGGACAACGGCGGCGGCGGGTTGTCCTCTTCGGTGGGCGAATCGGCCCGTTACAGCAACGGTGCCCTCATCGACCTCGAGAAGGTTCCGCTGAAGTACGCCGGCCTGGACCAGTGGGAAATCTGGGTCTCGGAAAGCCAGGAGCGCATGACCGTGGCCGTGGCGCCCGAGGATCTGGAGGCCTTCATGGCCCTGTCGCGGCGTCATGCGGTGGAGAGCACGGTGATCGGATCCTACACCGATACCGGCAAGCTGCACATCCGCTACGAGGGAAAAACCTGCGCCTACGTGGATCTGTCCCTGCTGGAGTCCGGCTTTCCCCAGTGGGCCTTCGAAGCGCGGTGGCAACCGCCGGAACACCGCGGCCTCTGCGAGCCGGTCCTCGGTGAACCCACCGACTACAACGGCCTGGTGCTGGAAATGCTGGCGCAGCCCAACACCTGCGCCAAGAACTGGATCGCCCGCCAGTACGATCACGAGGTTCAGGGGACCAGTGTCATCAAACCCCTCATCGGCGCCGGCCGCGATGTTCCCCCCGATGCCGCCGTGATCCGCCCCGTGCTCACCGGCCCCCGCGGGCTGGTGTTCACCCAGGCCCTGATCCCCCAGTATTCGGCCATCGATGCCTATCACATGACCGGCTGCACCATCGACGAGGCCGTGCGCCGCATTATCGCCACCGGGGGCAACCCGGATCATATCGGCGGGGTGGACAACTTCTGCTGGCCCAACATTCAGTACGATCCGGAGAAAAACCCGGACGGCCGCTTCAAGGCGGCCCAGTTGGTGCGGGCCTGCAAGGCGCTGCGCGAAAGCTGCCTCGCCTACGGCATTCCATTGCTCTCGGGCAAGGACAGCATGTACGTCGACGGTCACCTGCCCGGCCGCTTCGGGGAACGGCACAAGGTCAGCGCCCTGGAGACGTTGCAGTTTTCCGCCGTCAGCGTCATCGACGACATCACCCGCTGCGTCACCATGGACCTCAAGGCCCCCGGGGACATCATCTACGTCCTGGGCCTCACCCGAGCCGAACTGGGGGCCTCGGCGTACTATGAACTCTTCGGTGAAATCGGCTGCCGGGTTCCCGAGGCCCACCCGGAAACGTTCCTTCCCCTGTACCGCGCCCTGGCCCGGGCCATTGCCGAAGAAATCGTCGCTTCGGCCCATGGTGTCTATCGGGGTGGTTTGGGGGTTCACCTTTCCCTGGCGGCCATCGGAGGACGATTGGGTCTGACGGTGGACCTGGATCAAGTGCCCACCGCCAGGCCTTTGCGCCCCGACCGCCTCCTGTTTTCCGAGTCCGCCGGGCGTTTGATCGTCAGCGTGGATCCGGCGCAGCGCCAGGGCTTCGAAAAACTGTTTACCGGGCTGCCCATGGCGGCCGTGGGCACGGTGACCGCCGAGCCGGTCATGGAGATCCGCAACGGCGATCAGCCGCTGGTCCGACTGGCTTTGGAACGGTTGGTGGACGCCTGGAAGCGGCCCTTTGGAAACTTGATTTAACTTTCCCAGTGGTCATGGAGGCTGTTGAAAACGGCATGTCCCCGATTCCCATCGATGCTTTGGTGCTCACCGGCTATGGCTTGAACTGCGACAACGAGACCGCCCACGCCTTGGCCCTGGCCGGGGCGACCCCTCATCGGGTTCATATCAACGCGCTGATCGACGGCGATATCTCTCTGCCCGACTACCAGATCATGGTCTTCGGCGGCGGCTTCAGTTGGGGCGATGACCACGGGGCCGGAGTGGTGCAGGCCGTGCGTCTGAAGAACCGGGTCGGCCACCAGTTGCTGGAATGGGTGGCCCGGGGCAATCTGGTCATGGGCATCTGCAACGGATTTCAGGTCCTGGTGAACCTCGGCCTCCTCCCCGGCCTGGATGGCGACTACACTCGGCGATCCGTCGCCCTGACCCACAACGACTGCGGCAACTTTCGCGATGACTGGGTCCGGCTGGCCGTCTCGGCCCACACCCCCTGTGTGTTCACCCGGGGGCTGGAGGGCATCGAGCTACCCATCCGCCACGGGGAGGGCAAGTTCGTCACCGATGCGGACACCCTCAACCGACTCGAGGCCCAAAAACAGGTGGTGTTGCGCTACGCCAACGCCGATGGCCGGCCGGCCGGCGGCGCCTTTCCGGCCAACCCCAATGGGTCGCTGAACGATATCGCCGGCATCTGCGACCCCACCGGTCGTGTTTTCGGCCTCATGCCCCATCCCGAGGCCTATCACCACTGGACCAACCACCCGGAATGGACCCGGCAGAAAGAGCCGCTGCGCCGAGCCGGCCGCCCGTTGCCAACGGCGCCCACCCCCGGGGTACGCATCTTCGCCAACGCCGTGGCCTATCTACGGACCGCTTGACGGGAACAAGACCCGAACCGAATCATGGAAAGCACCCGATGGAAACCGACGTGCTGATCTACGACGATGTCTATCACTGGGAAGGCTGGGGGGGACGCATGCGCCTGGGCAGCGGGCGCTGTCGGCTGCGGATCTTCGATTTGCGACGCGGCGATCAAAAAGGCTTGGCCCACCTGAAACCGTTCATTGCCGTGGTCTCCGACCTGCCCAAGGAGCGGATCAACGACATGTCGGTGCGCAGTTGCACCGGTCACGTGGCCACCTGCGTGGCGGTTGATTTCAAGATCGATCCCCAGCGGATGCTTTGGGTCGAATACACCCTGGGCGACGCCTACGGGGCTGGGGGCAACCGCCGCGTGGCGGAAAGCGTGGTGGCCGTGGATTTCAAGTGGCACGACGCCAAGGCCATCGAACCCAGATGGCGGGAGCTGGTTTCCCCCCTGCGCGACGCGGTTCTGGAGCTGATCCACCGAACGGAAAACACAGACCGATTTCCACCGTTTTGAATCGACCGGCCGAGCCGTTTTAAGGCAGCTGGCAGGCGGTGGGCAGGCGCGGCGTGAAGCGTCGGGGGCCGGCGACCACCGGCGCACCGATCCGCCGGGCGATGGCCTTGAGCATGCCGTAAAAAATCAGTTCGTGAAACGGATAGAGGCTATACCAATAGATTAGGCCCCAGAGTCCACGCGGCTCGAAGTGCGACAGCAGCGTCAACTCGGTCACCCCATCCCCCTGATCCGCTATGCGAAATTCGAGCACCGCCGGTCCGGGGGTCTTCATTTCCGCCAGCAGGCGGAGTCGACGCGGCGGCACCAACGCCAGCACCCGCCAAAAATCCAGGGCATCACCCACCCGCAAGACCACGGGATGCCGCCGTCCCCGGCGCAGCCCGACCCCTCCAGCCAACCGGTCGATCAGCCCGCGCAAATACCAGAGACCATCGGCAAAATAATACCCACTGCCACCGCCGATCCGCACCACCGGTGCCCAGACCGCTTCCGCCTCGGCGCGCAGGCGGACCCGGTAGCCGCAGCGATGGATCGTTCCCCCCGCCCATTCGGCATCCCCGCACACGGCCCATTCAGGCGGCAGCAGGCACCCGGCGTCGCTCCAACAGGTCTCCACCGCATCCCGACGTTGACGGCGCAGCGCCAGCCGGATGGTGTCGCGGGCCGAAGGTGCCCGGTGCGGCAGCAGACCGCGGATCCGATGGTCGCGACAGACCACCGGCACGGCCAACCCCTGGGCCAGCGGCTGGGCAATGGCGGCCGGCACCGGGGTCACCAGGTGAATCCAGTAGGCGGACAACCGCGGGGTGAGCACCGGCACGGAAAAGATCCGCCGCCGCCGCAACCCCGCCTCCCGGGCATAGATGTCGATGAGCTGACGGTAGCTCAGGATCTCTTCATCCCCGATGTCGAAAGTCTGCCCCATGGCAGCGGGCAGATCGAGACAGCCATTCAGGTAATGCAGCACGCTGGTAATGGAAATCGGCTGGCAGGGGGTGTCCACCCACCGCGGGGTGATCATCACCGGCAGCCGTTCCACCAGATAGCGCAGCATCTCGAAGGAGGCGCTGCCGGCCCCGAGGATCATGGCGGCTCGCAGCACGGTGGTGGGCACCGGTCCGGCGCGCAGGATATCTTCCACCTCGTAGCGTGAACTCAGGTGGCGGCTGACGGCCGGATCATTCGGATCACCGAGCCCGGACAGGTAGATGATCTGGTTGAGCCCGGCCTCGGCGGCCGCACCGGCCATGTTCCGGGCGCTGATCCGGTCGGCCTCGGCGTAGCGTCCCTTCTGGGCGATCATGGAATGAACCAGGTAGTAGGCAGCGCGGCAACCGGAGGCCGCCGACGTCAGCGAAACACGGTCCAGGGTGTCGCCACGCACCAGCTCGACGCCGGGATCGGTGGCCCAGGGGCGTCCGGAGAGCTTTTCCACCGAGCGGCCCATGGCCCGCACCCGGTGGCCGGCGGCCAGCAGCTGCGGCACCAGGCGGCCGCCGACGTACCCGGTGGCGCCAGTGACGAGGATCGGCGAGTCTGGCTTCATCGATGAAAAACCTCCGTCAACCGGATCAAGGAATGGAAAGACGTCCGCATCGTTTTTGCCTGAAATCCTGGATCGCTACTGCCAACAATGCAAATCGGGCCCGCGCGCCCAAGTTTCAAACATCAAACATGATTGCGCAGTTTCAGCTCCACCGGGTGGGGGTTGAGATAGACCTGCTGGGCCAGGTACGGCTGGCCGTACTTGCGCACAAAATGATTGATCAACGTCAGCGGCACGATCAGGGGCACCAGCTCGCGCCGATACAGATCCACCAGCTCCAGCACCTCCTGCTTCTCATCGGCACTGAGATCCTGCTTGAAGTAACCGAGCATGTGCTGCAGTACGTTGATCTGTTTCTTGATTGTGGTCTTCAGCCGCAGGGTATCCAACAGCAGGGTTTCGTATGCCGGGTAAAGCGTTTCGGCCGGTTTGTCCTTGCCCGCCGCCACCAACCGCCCCGCCTCCCGGTAATGCTCCGGGCTGTGCGCCATGAACAGCAGCTTGTGTCGGCTGTGGAAATCCACCAGGTTTCCCAGCCTCCGGCCCCGCGCCAGGGTCTGGCGCCAGCGCTGGAGGGTAAAAATCTGCTCGATGAACGTCTCGCGCAACTTGGGATCGTTGAGACGCCCCTCTTCTTCCACCGGCACCCGGGGAAAATGCTGCACAAAAGCCCGCGCGAACATCCCGGCACCTTTTTTTTCGGGCATGCCCGAATCGTTGTAGACCTTGACCCGCATCAAGCCGCTGGAGGGGGAATCCTTCTTGAAGATGAAGCCCCCCAGGTCCGCTTCTTCCAGCTCGGGCAGGCGCCGGCGGATCCACCCCTGCATCCGGTCGGTATGGTCCACACCGGTGCGCGAGGTGACCAGACGCGGGTTTTCCACCGGTCCCACCAGCCGCAGGGGTTCACGAGGAATCGGTAGCCCGCACTCCACCTCGGGACACACCGGCACCCATTGGACGAATTTTCCCAGGGTGTCTGTGATGAATGGATCCCGGGCCCCGACGCCGTTCCAACGAACCTTCTCGCCCAGCAGACAGGCGCTGATCCCGATCTTGATCGACTCCGTCATGACACTCCCTCCGGTGGGCTCCGTCGTTTATCGATGGCGCGGGTTGGACACCGTAACAAAAAACAGAACACTGAAAAGAATGGCGTTATTCGATTCGGTAGAGGGTGACTTGTTGAAACTGGCGTACCAGGCGATAGGTTTCCACGGAAAAAACCATGCGGGCCGTCGTGGCGGCGGCGATGAAATCCGCCAGGGCGGGGTGGCGCGCCAGGTAGATGCCGTCGAAATAAGCCGCCCTCTCCGGTCCAATCTCCTCGGCTCTGCCCGTAATCGTCACCGCCATGGCGTTGTTGAAATCGTCCGCGCTACCTGTAGCGTTGTGTACCAGCAAGGCGGCATCCGGATCGGCCGTGAGATTGGCAAACTTTTCCGTGGTGCGGGGAGTGGCGAAAAAAATGCGCCGCAGATCGTCGGTGGGGGCAACGGCCAGAAGGCTGGCGTGCAAACGCCGGCCCCGAGTGCACAGCACGGCCAGTGGCTGGCTGAGGAGCAGGCCCAAAATGTGCTGGTGAATCTCCGCCGTCATGGACATCACCCTTCTTTCAAATCCTCATCCGGAGCTCAATCGCCCGAGCCGATGAGGGGAAGGACTCGATCCACCTGGAAGATCACCAGAAAAAGGGAGCCCCGGTCCGTGTCCTTCGCCAGGGAGGGGTGACGGCGCTTGAGTTCCTCGATGCGCGGGGTGTCCTTTTCTTCGGCGATCTTGGTTAAGTGCAGTCGCTTGCCACGAAAGCCGCCGGGCCCCTCTTCGCGGAAAAGGTAAGCGGCGCAAGGGTTGGACTGCAGGTTATGATGGCTCAACCGGTCACGCATGATCATGGCCAGCGTCCCATCCGCCAGCACATGGGGCCGTGCGTAGACGGCCAGATTGACCCGCCCGTCGGCATCGGCCGTGGCCAGCACACCGAAACCGATCACGTTTGAGAAGTAATCACTTAAATCCATGGCAGTATCCTCTTGTTTTCCGTCAATGCCTACAGTGGATGGTGCAACGACGCCTCGCGCATCCCACCGCCGGCCTCGAAGGCGGCGATCCACCTGTCCACCCGCTCATGGCCATAGGTACGGCGCCACGCCGCCACGATTTCCCCAACGGGAACATCAGAGCGAGAACCGTGGTCATGCCGGTACTCGATGAAGGGCTCGCCGTCATCGGTTCGCGCCGGGAGAACGGCGTCGTGACATCCGTCGAAATCCAGGGGGGCCACCCCCTGACGCCAAAACAGCTCGGCATTGAAGGCCGGGGTGGCCTTGACCCACCGGCCTTCAAGCCAAAACTCGGTGTAGCCATGATAGACGAAAAGATCCGATCCGAGGGTTTCCCGGAGCGGTTTGGGCACCAGGTGATTGCGCAAATCGGCGAAACCGAGCCGGCTGGGAATGTCAACGGCGCGGCCCAGCGCGCAGAGCAGGGCCGCCTTGCCCACGCAAAATCCCCGCCCCGTGGCCAGGGTGGTGCTGGCCCGGTAGTGCTCGGGGCGATAAAAGGGCATGTAAGGATCGTAACGAATCTGGTCTCGAACGGCGTAAAAAAGACTCACGGCCCGTGCCACCGGATCGGTGCGACAAAGGGGAATGGCCTTGCGGGCAAAGGCCTGTACGGCGGGATGATGACAGTCGAGAATAGCCGTGGGGCCCCCATAGAGGTCTTCCGGATCGGGCGGGGAACGGTCGGCCAAGGGGGCCTGGCCGCTGGCGGACATGGAATTCATAGGGGATACGGCGTCAATACCTCGACGCCCTCGGGGGTCACGAGACAGGTCTGCTCGAATTGGGCCGAGAGACTGCCATCCTCGGTGACGGCGGTCCAGTGGTTGTCGAGGATATAAAGCTCCCGGCGGCCAAGGTTGATCATCGGTTCGATGGTAAACACCATGCCCGGCACGAGAACGATTCCCCCACCGCGACGGCCGTAATGCAGGATTTGGGGCGGTTCATGGAATTCAAAGCCGACCCCGTGACCGACGAATTCACGCACCACGCTGCACCCCTGGCCTTCGGCGTAGGTCTGGATCGCCCAGCCGATATCGCCGGTGGTGCCACCCGGTTTGACCATCTCGAGCCCCCGACGCAGGCACTCCTGCGCCACCGCCACGATCTTGCGGGCATCGGCGCTGGGCTCTCCCACAAAGAACGTCCGATTGGCGTCGGCGTAGTAACCGTCGAGAATCGAGGTGACGTCCACGTTGACGATATCACCGTCCTCCAGAATCCGGTCTCCGGGAATGCCGTGGCAAATCTCGTCGTTTACCGACACGCAGACGCTCTTGGGGAAGCCCCGATAGTTCAAAGGCGCGGGAATGGCGCCGTTGGCGATGGTGTGTTCGTGAACCAGGGTGTTGATGTCTTCGGTGGTCATCCCCGGTCGCAGGGCCCGGGCCACCATTTCCAGAATCTCCACCGTCAGGCGGCCTGAGCGACGGATCTTTTCCACGTCGTCGGCGTTCTTCAGCCGGATGCCATGGCGCCGGTAGTAGGTATCCTTCAGATCCCCTCCAGTGCCAGGCTTCTTTTTACCAAGGCAGCAATGCTTGTATTTCAACCCGCTGCCGCAGGGGCACGGGTCGTTTCTTCCGATTTTCATGAGCCTTCAACCTCACCAAGGAACCCACCGCCCGGGCTGTCATCTTCCCGCCCGAAGCGTCGATTGAAACAGGAATATTTAATAGGAGAAACTATCGACTGGTCAGGTGCGTGTCAAGGTGAAACGCCGTCGGTGGCCAGAGCGTACCGTCGCAACGGCGGCCGACAGGTCAGATAAACCCCCGTGCCGACCAATAAGGCCCCGACAACCAGCGAGGCCGTCACCGGTTCATCGAGGATCAGATAGGCCATGACGATGGCGCTCACCGGCACAAAGTTGATAAACAGACTCGCCGGGCCGGCCCCTATCCGCATGATTCCCTGATAATACCAGACGAATCCAACAACTGTCCCCAAAACGCCCAGATAGACGAGACTGGCCCAATCCTGCCATCGACAGGCAGCCACATCGGCGACGAGGCCGCTGAACCAAGCGACCGGCAACAGCATCAGCATGCCGCTGGTGGCCGCATAGGTAACTGTCGTCAAAGGCGAAAGCCCCTTGAGCAGCACCTTGCCGATCAACGAGTAGGCCACCCAGCTGACCACGCAGCCGAAGATCATCATCTCGCCGGTGCCGACGCCGCCTTGCCAGATCTGCATGGGCTGTCCCCGGGTGATCACCACCACGGCGCCGGCCAGCGAGATCAGGGTGCCCACCAAGCGCAGGGGACCCAATCGCTCTCGAAACATCCAGGCGGACAAAACGGTGATGAGCACCGGATTGCAGGCGATGATCAACGACGCCCGGCTGGCGGCGATGAGGGCCAATCCCCCGAAAAAGAAGCTGTTATAGGCAAAAATTCCCGTCAATCCAAGTAACGCCACGCCCGTCATCTGACGGGGATGGAGACGGGGAAACCGTTTTTCACGAATCAAGGTGAGCGCCAGCAGGCAACTCGCGGCGATGGCAAACCTCAGGAAGGCCGCCGAAAAAGGGCTGACCGTGGCCGCCACGATGCGGCCGGCGATAAAAGTGCCGCCCCAGAAGACAGCGGTGAGAAACAGCTTGATATAAGTCCACATGGGCAAAGGGAGCGCCATCAGCGCGAAGGATGCCGGGTGTGCAACCAACAGAGCAGGGCAAAAGGCCAAGAAATGATCGCCTCAAAGATGAAGCCGGCGGCAATCAGCACCACGGTCAA
>JAQVTF010000029.1 GCA_028700185.1 Desulfobacteraceae bacterium
GATCCGTATCGACGGGTGTCCGCGGCGCCTGTACGCCTACAATCTCGAACGACTCCCCGGCTGGTCCAGCGTGGGACGGCATCTGGAAAAAATCACCCCGGCCTCCCAACGCCCGCGGTGCGCCGAACTGGCGGCGGCTTTCGGCATCGAGCCGGTGCTGGGTCAACGCTTCGCCCGCCTGTCCCTGGGCCAGAAAAACCGCGTCAACCTGATCCGCTATCTGGTGCAGGACTTCGAGCTGCTCATCATGGACGAAAGCCTGGCCAACGTCGACGAACGCACCCGGGGACGGATCATCACCACGATCAAAACCCTTTTTCCGGACCGGTTTTTTTTGTACATCTCCCACAACGCCATCGAGGTGGCGCGGTTCTGCCGACAGGTGCTGGTGCTGCGTGGCGCGCACCGTGAGCCCCAGGCCTTGACGGTGCCGGGACTGGACGGCAACGGTGAAGCGGCGCCCCCACCGGCCATGGAGAAAGCCCTGCTGACGATCATGAACGCCATCTGAAGCCAAAAAATGCTCGCACGTCGAATCTACCAGTTTCTCATCGTTTACGCCGTCGGTCTGGCGCTGTTGCTCGGCCTTAAGTACCTGGCCGGCTTGTCGGACTACGTCATCCCCGGCCCGCCCCTGATCTGGCAAACCTTCCATGAAGTCTACGGCCGCTACACCGCCGACACCCTGAACACCTTTTCCGTTGCGGTGTTCGGTCAGGTGATCTCCATCGGTCTGGCCACGGGCATCGGTATTCTCGGCCGCCAAGCCACCTGGTTCGGTAACTTCGTCAAGGTGGCGGCCTACAACGTTCAGGCCTATCCCATCGTGGCGCTGGCCCCCATCATCTTCATCCTGCTGGGCGACGGGTTCATCACCCGGTTGGTGATTGCCGCCATGATCTGCTACTTTCCCCTGCTGCTGGTGGTCCTGGGGGTCATGGGTGAGCCGGTGACGGAAATCGAGCATTTCTACCGCATCACCGGTCGGATGCGCTGGCAGTTGGAAGTCAAGATTCGGGCATTTGAAAACCTTCACAAACTCACCACGGTGGTGGCCGGCAGCGCCACCCTGGCCATGGCCGGCACCATCGTGGCCGAATTCATCGCCGCCAACGCCGGCATCGGCTACAGCATCCGCATCGCCTTGTACCAGAGTGATCTGGGCAAGATTCTCATCGCCCTGTTTCTCATCGGCATCTGCCTCTCCGTCTACCAGGCATTGCTGGAATGGGCCGGCGCCCAAGTGCACCGCCGTTGGGAAACCATCGATGGAGGGGCCGCTTGATGAATTCGCGACGCGGTGGCGGGCTTTTGGGGACCTTTCTTCGACGCGGCGGCCGGTGGCCGGGCAAGCTCCTGTGGTTGTTGACGCTGACGGGATGGTTGCTGCCCACCGCCCCCACGGCCGCCGCCGATCCGTTGGTCTACCGCCTCAAGTGGCTGCAAAACAGCAGCACGGTGGGAGACCTGTACGCCGACGTCCAGGGTTTTTTCGCCGCCCGGGGACTGACGGTGGAGGTGAAGCCGGGAGGGCCGGAACGCGACGCCATCAAGGAACTGGAGCTGGGACACGCCCAGTTCGGGGTGGCGTCGGCCGACCAGGTGATCCGGGCGGCCGCCAAGGGCGCACCGGTGGTGGTGATCGCCCAGATCTTCCAGGTCAACCCCCTGCAGTGGATCTACCGGGCCAGCCGGCCGCCCCTGGAGACCTTGGCGGACCTCGAGGGGTTGATTATCGGCATCACCTACGGCGGCAACGACGAAATGATCATGCGCACCGTGCTGGCCAAAGCCGGCCTGGATGAAAGAAGGGTGACCCTGATGAGCGTGCGCTACGACTTCACGCCGTTTTACCGCCGGCGGGCCGATCTGTGGCCCATCTACCGCAACAGTCAGGGCATCGTCATTGCCGACCGGATGGCCCGGGCCGGAGAACCGGTGCGCTTCTTCAATCCGACCGACTTCGGGGTGCGTTTCGTGGCCAATTCGGTGGTGACCCACCAGCGCCTGCTCGACGATCAACCGGACCTGGTGCATCGCTTCCGGGAGGCCCTGCTCGAGGGGTGGCGGGCGGCCCTGGCCGAGGAAAACGAGCAGCGCGCACTGACGATCATCGCCCGTTTCGACCCCGATACCCCTCCGGATCTGATGGCCCGTCAGCTCCGGGTGACCCGGGAACTGGTGCGCCCGACGGCCGATTTTCCCGTGGGGCGCCTCGACGTGGCGGCATGGCGTCAAACCGAGGAAATCATGCATCGGCAGGGGTTGATTCCCCGACCGGTGAACGTGGTCTCCAGGCTCCACGGGCCGGCACCGCCGTGAGCCAGGAGGACCGCTACAGCGGTTTTGCCGAGCTCTGCCGCCACGAAACGGAAGGCACGGACTTCGTGATCCTGTCCAAGGCGGTGGCCTCTCCACTCCTGGTCATGGCACCCCACGGCGGCGGCATCGAACCGGGCACGGTGGACCTGGCCCATGCCATCGCCGGCGACGATTACGCCTTTTACGCTTTCAAGGGCATCAAAGCCTCGGGCAACGCCGTGCTCCACATCACCAGCAACCGCTTCGATGAGCCCCGTGCCCTGCGACTGGCCCGCCGGGCCGCGTGGGTGCTCACCCTTCACGGTTGCCAGGAACCGGGCGCCGTTGTTTTCGTGGGGGGCCGGGACGGCCCCCGGTGCCATGGAATCCGCAGTGCCCTCCAGAAAGCCGGTTTCAACGCTCTGGAGAGCCAGCGTCCGGGGCTGCGCGGCATCAACCCCAACAACATCTGCAACCGCGGTTACAGCGGCCGAGGCGTTCAACTGGAAATCAGCGACGGCCTGCGCCGGGCGATGTTCGACCACCTGCGCCGACGCACCGGTCGGCGCAAGACGGAGGTCTTCCACCGTTTCGTGGCGACGGTGCGAAGGGCCCTGGAGACCCTGGTCCGACCCCGGACGGACGCCCCGGCCGCCGCTGTCCCGGCCCCCACCTGGCGCATCGCCGCCAATCCGGCCCACCGACTCAAGGTCATGGCCCTCCGCGCCATCGTCTTCATGGAAGAGCAGGCCGTGGCCTTCACGGAGGAATTTGACGACGAGGACGATGCCTCGGTACACATTTTGGGAGAGGTGGCGGGGGAACCGGTGGCCTGCGGCCGGTTGCGTTTCGGCGACGAATGGGTCAAACTGGAACGCATTGCGGTGCGACGCGGCTACCGCGGCCGCGGCCTGGGGCACCAGCTCATCGGCGTCATGCTGGCCGAGGCCACCCGACGGGGGCATCACCGTTTCCGCCTCCATGCCCAAGTCCACCTCGTCGATTTGTATCGCAAACACGGCTTCACGCCATGCGGCGACACGTTCTACGAGGCCGGCATCCCCCACCGCCTCATGACCCGCGAAACGCCGTTGCAAGGGGACACGTCTCAAACCTGAGATCTGAAAGTTGAAATCGCTTCAGCCTGCATATCGTCAGGCCGCCATGGATGGCCGCCTCCAGCGCCAGGCGGCCCTGGCGAAGGAAGCTCTGGCCGAATGCCGTCTCTGCCCCCGCCAATGCGGCGCCCGACGCATGGCCGGCGAAACGGGATTCTGCCGCGGCGGCACGGCGGCGACGGTGGCCAGCTACGGTCCCCACTTCGGGGAAGAGCGCCCCCTGGTGGGTCGCGGCGGATCGGGGACCATCTTCTTCGCCCACTGCAACCTGCGCTGCACTTTGCTTGAGCCGCCGGGTGACGACCGCCGAATACGCCGCGGCCGTGGCGGCCACCCGCCGCACCGGTCTCCACCGCCTCGACGAGGCCCCACGATGACGGAGGATCTGACATGGCAACCGCAACGCCCGGAAGGATCGCCTCCAGTCCCAAGTCCACATGGAAAAAACGTCTCGTTTCCCCGGATGCCGTACTGGAACGGATCCGGCCCGGCATGCGGATCTTCATCGGTACCGGGGTGGCCGAGCCCCTCACCCTGGTACGCCACCTGAAAGCCGCCAAGGCCGGCAACCTCACCGACCTGGAACTGTTTCAGCTCGTGAGCCTCGGTCACGCCATCGACCAGACGGCCCTGGATCCGCACAAGTATCGGCTCAAAACCTTTTTCACCGGCTGGGAAGTCGAAGCGGCCATCACCGAGGGCATGGCCGATTTCATTCCCAGCCGCTACTACCAGATCCCCGAGCTCTTCCAGTCCCAGCGGATTCCCATCGATGTGGCCTTCGTCCAGATCACCGCCCCGGACCGGGCCGGCTTCTGCAGCCTGGGCGTCTGCGTGGACGTCGCCCGCCAGGCCATGGCCCAGGCCAAGCTGGTGGTGGGTGAAATCAACCCCTTCATTCCACGGACCTTCGGTGACACCTTCGTCCGGGTGGACGAATTCGACCTGCTGGTGGAAAGCACCGAACCGCCGCTGTACTTCGAGCGCTGGAAGGTGGACCCGGTCTACGAGCGCATCGGGGCCAACGTGGCCGCGATGATCGAAGACGGCGCCTGCATCGCCTTTTCCATCGGTCCCCTCTACGAGGCGCTGAGCAGGCATCTCACCGCCAAGCGGGACCTGGGCATTCATACCCCGTTTTTTTTCGACAGTCTCATGGACCTCGTGGTGGGCGGGACCGCCACCAACCGCGGCAAGGACATCTACCGGGGAAAATCCCTCACCTCCTACGCCATCGGCACCCGGACCCTGATGCGCTGGCTCAACAACAACCCGTTGGTGGAGTTCCAGTCGATCCAGCAAGTCTTCAATCCGTTTTACATCAGTCGCAACCGACACTTCGTGGCCGTGATGCAGGCCCGCAAGGTGGACCTGTCCGGCCGCATCGCCCTGCACACCGGCAAGGGCAACGTCGGCTCCGGGCCCGCCGAAGCCATCGACTTTTTCATCGGCGCCCAGCTTTCCGACGGCGGCCAGACCATCTTCGCCCTGCCCAGCCGCAACCGCGACGGCCAGGCCAACATCCAGATCTCGGTGCGCGACTATCCCAACCAATTCAGTCTGTGGGAGTCGGTGGATGCCATCGTCACCGAGCACGGGATTGTCAGCATGAAGGGCAAAACGGTGCGGGAACGGGCCCAGGCCCTCATCGACGTGGCCCATCCCGATGACCGCGCCGCTCTCATCGACGAGGCGCGTCAGCGGCGGATCATCTACCCGGACCAGATCTTCATCGCCAGCAGCGGGCACCGCTATCCGGCGGAGTTGTCTTTCAGGCACACCTTCAAGAACGGCGTAGAGGTCCGTTTCCGGGCGGTAAAGCCGTCGGATGAGGAAGGGATGCGGCGCCTGTTTTACCGTCTTTCGGACGAAACGGTCTTCTCCCGTTACTTCTACCTGATCCGTACCATGCCCCACGACGAAATCCAGGAATACGTCAACGTGGACTACCAGCAGTCCCTTTCCATCGTGGGGCTGGTGGGCAAGCCGGGCGAGGGGCGCATCATCGCCGAAGCACGGTTCGACCGCCTGGAGGACAACGCCCCGTCGGCCGAATTTTCCATCCTCGTCGATGAATCCTATCAGAACCTGGGCATCGGCCCTCACCTCTGTCACTTGCTGATTCCACTGGCCAAGGAGCGACAGATCCACGCCTTCACCGCCGACGTGCTTTCCCACAACCAGAAGATGCTCCACATGGTGGCCAAGGTCGGTTGGCGGGTGAAGGCGCGTTTTGAAAACGGGATCTATCGGCTGGACATCGATCTAAAGTAGCGACGGAAGGCGGCCGCCGGCGTCGTGGAGCGGTGCCGGCGGCTCCTGAAAAAGGGGTCAGGGTGAGACCTTGAGACGATCTCCGGGGTGAATGGCATCGCCGGCCTTGAGATTGTTGAGTTGGCGCAGTTTTTCCACGCTGAGGTTCTCCCGGCGTCCGATGCTGTAAAGGGTATCTCCCGGCTTCACCGTGTAAACGCTTACCTTGACCGGGGCCGGCTTGGGCGCCGGTGCCGCCTTGGGTTTGGGCGTCTCGGAACGGGGAGCGGTGGCGCGGGGAGCGGCAACCCTGACCCCTTTTTCCAGGGCGGCCACGCGCTGGCTCAAGGCCGTCTCGCTGCGGTCGAGCCGCCGCACCAGGGCGTCGATCTGCCCCTGGAGCCCTTCGGTGTCCACGGCGTTAGTTGCCGGCGCCGGGACCGGCATGGGCGCCGGCGTTTCCAATCGCTGCTCGATCAGGTCGAGCCGGTCTTCAATGCGCGAAAGCTGTTCGGCATCGAAGGACGGTTCGCCGCCGCCCATCCGCAACACCCCCACCAGAAGCACCACCACCGCCAGGATGGCTACGGGAATCAGCGGTCGGCGCAAGATCCCCGAGAGGGAAAATCCCCCCGCCCCTTCCCGTAACACCGAGTATCCGGGCGCTTCCACATCGATACGGCCGGCGGTCTCTTCGTCTTCCGCCGGGCGTTCGCGATCTTTCCACTCCATGATTTTCTCTCCTTGGTATCGGTCACGTGGCCGCTAAAACAAACCCGTTTTGGACGCGGGAATGCAGCTTAGATAAAAATGACTTCGCCTTCAAGCCTTTTGGTCACCACCCTTTGACAGACGCCGGAGGGTCCGATATGGGGAACTGTCCATTACCGCCGCGACCCCAACGTCAGGAGCGAATCATGCTGACCGACCTTCAACGCCAACGCTATGCCGATGTGTTGTGGTGGGGATTGAAAACCGCCCGCCAAAACCGCTTCCGCAAGGGAGACGTGATCTCCCTGCGCTTCGGTCTGCCCGCGCTCCCCCTGGCCGAAGTCGTTTTTCAGCGCCTCATCGATCTGGGGTTCAACCCGGTGGTGCGTCCCATGCTCAACGCCGCCATGGAGCGCAGCTTCTACCAGGGCGCCGACAACCGTCAACTCGGTTTCGTTCCCCCCGGTGAACCGGAGCTGTACGGACGCCTCAACGGGAGCATCTTCATCCACGCCCCCGAATCCCTCACCCATCTGCGCGAGGTGGATCCCCGACGTATCGGCCGGGCCGCCGTGGCGCGCAAACCGCTGAAAGAAATCCTGGACCAGCGAGAGCAGGCCGGCGACTTCGGTTGGACCCTCTGCGCCTGGCCCACCGCCGATCAGGCCGTCAAGGCGGACCTGTCGCTGAAAGATTACAGTCGGCAAATCGTGCGGGCCTGTTTTCTCGACCGCCGCGATCCGGTGGCCCAATGGCAAGAGATCCACCGCCAAGCCACATCCATCAAGCGCTGGCTCTCCGGCCTGCCCGTCAAGACCCTGCACATCACCTCGGCCCACACCGACCTGGAAGTCAAGCCGGGGGAAAACCGCCGCTGGCTGGGGGTCAGCGGCCACAACATCCCCAGCTTCGAGCTCTTCGTCTCGCCGGACTGGCGCGGCACCCGCGGGGTCTACCATGCCGACCAGCCCTCCTACCGCAGTGGCAACATCGTCTCCGGCGTGCGCCTGACCTTCGCCCGCGGGCGGGTGGTGGAGGCCGCTGCCGAGCAGGGTGAAGCGTTCCTGCGGGCCCAGTTGGCCATGGACCCCGGGGCCTGCCGCATCGGCGAGTTTTCCCTCACCGACCGCCGCTTTTCCAAGATCGACCGCTTCATGGCCAACACCCTCTTCGACGAAAACTTCGGCGGCCGCCAGGGCAACTGCCACATCGCCGTCGGCGCCGCTTACCTGGACGCCTATGACGGTGATCCCGCCACCCTGGACCGCGCCCGGCGCAAGGCCTTGGGGTTCAATGATTCGGCCCTGCATTGGGACCTGGTGAACACCGAGGCCAAACGGGTCAGCGCCCGGCTCAAGGACGGCCGTAGCGTGGTGATCTACGAAAACGGGCGCTTCGCCCACTGATCATCGGAAACCAGCGCATCGGCGCAAATATTCGAATCAGGGGAGTGGCGAGGCGCTGTCAGGCCTTGCCGATGTCCTCGGGCGAGAGGGCGGCGAGGTAATCGGCCCACTTCTTCCCCTCCTCGGTCTGGTCGGCCGCCTCGGCCTCGGAGACGTCGTGCTTGGATTTTTCGATCACCTGGTCGTCGATGAAGATCGGCGCATCGAATCTCAGGGCCAGGGCGATGGCGTCGCTGGGTCGGGCGTCCATATCGAAATCACCGCCCTGCTCGCTGGAAAAGTAGAGCCGGGCGTAGTAGGTGCTGTCACGGATATCGATAATCTCCACCCGGATGACCCGGACCGCCATCTGCTGCAGAAAATTCTTGAACAGATCGTGGGTCATGGGCCGGTCGAAGGCGACCTCCTTGAGCACCGAAGCGATGGAGGTGGCCTCCAGCAGCCCGATCCAGATCGGCACCACGTGCTCTTCGGCCTCGGTTTTCAGAATGATGATGGGCGTATTGGAAGCCGGATCCATGGCCATCCCGGCAATGGTGGCTTTATGCAGCATGGCACGCTTCTCCTTTTAAGCCGACGGCCTCTGGCGCCCGGACGCCCAACAGGCTGTGAGCGAAAGCCGCCTCGATGCGCACCTGGCACAGGTCCCCCACGTTGGCCGGCGGCACCTCGGTGGACGAAGGCTGGCTGAAATTGACAATCTTGTTGCTTGAGGTGCGGCCGGTCCACTGAATCGCTTCCCCGCCATGCGGATCCAGCTGATCGCAACGTTTGCTGGCGCCTTCCACCAGCACCGCCACCGTTGTGCCCACCAGGGACCGGTGCCGCGCCAAGGTGGCGGCATTCTGCAACTCGTTGAGGGCCTCGAGGCGACGGCGCTTCACCCCCAGGGTCACCTTGGGCGTAAACCGGCAGGCCGGCGTCCCCGGTCGGTCGGAGTAGTGAAAGGCGAACAGCCCGTCGAATCCCACGGTTTTTATCAGATCCAGGGTCTGGTTGAAATCTTCCTCCGTTTCACCGGGAAACCCCACGATGATATCCGAGGTGATGGCGATTTCGGGGCGCACCGCCCGCAGACGGGTCACCAGATCCATGTAGGTTTGTCGCCCGTAACGCCGGTTCATCCGCGCCAGGATCCGATCACTGCCCGATTGCACCGGCAGGTGGATGTGGTCGCAGAGCCGGTCTATGCAGGCGAAGGCATCGATGAGCGCCGGAGACAGGTCCTTGGGGTGGGACGTGGTGAAGCGGATCCGTTCCAGCCCCTCCACCGCGGCCACCCGCCGCAGCAGTTCGGCGAAGCCGCAAAGCCCTTCCTTGTTGCCGTAGCTGTTCACGTTCTGGCCCAACAACGTCACCTCCCGGGCGCCATCGGCCACCAGATCCTGCACCTCGGCCACGATGCGCCCGGGGTCCCGGCTCATCTCCCGTCCCCGGGCATAGGGGACCACGCAGTAGGTGCAGAAGTTGTCGCAACCCTGCATGATGGTGACAAACCGGCTCACCCGCGGCTGCACCACCGCCTGCCGCGGTCCGTCCATCTCCATGACGCCTTCGCCGCCGGCCACGTCGCAGAGCGGGCCCTCACCGGCATCCAGGCGCCGCACCAACTCCGGCAGTCGCTCCAGGGCCCGGGTGCCGAACACCAGATCCACGTACGGCGCCCGCCGTTGGATCCGCTTCCCGGCCAGTTGCGCGACGCAACCCCCGACGGCAATGCGCATTGTGGTCCGCTGCCGCTTGAGTCCCGCCAGGCGTCCCAGCAAGCTGTAGACCTTCTGTTCGGCTTTCTCCCGAATGGCGCAGGTGTTGACGATGGCCAGATCGGCCGCCTCGGGTTCCGTGACGGGTCGATAGCCCATGGCCATCAGGGCATTGGCCATCAGATCGGCGTCGTAAACGTTCATCTGGCAGCCGATGGTATGAATGTGAAACGTCTTTTCAGGCATCGGTTCCTCTGGTTGCGGCATCGAGAGCCGTGAGCGCCTCCATGCGCATCTCGCGCCCGAGATGCGCCATCAGGGCTTGCACCAATTCAAGGTTTCCCGGCGCGATCCGTAGCTGCACCACCCCCCGGACGGCATCCCGGGTGGTCAGTAGCGCCGCTCCGTCATAGCCTTCCAGGAGAAATCGCAGATAGGCGATTTCACGCCGCTCAATGCGGTAATGGCGGATCGTTGTTCGCATAGAAATAGCAAGTGCCCTCGGGCGGCGGCTTGGCCCCGTCGGGCACCAAATAACTTCATTATAGTGGCCAAACGGCCTTTTGCAATGGGAAAAATACCGACCCCGCGGCATCTTTCGACCTCGGCGGGCCAATTCGATTTTGCCACCCGGGATCATTTGGGCTATAGGGCCAACATGGATTCCACCTGGCACCTCCACCGTCCCGACGAGCCCGCCGCCGTCCGCCTTGCCTCAGCCTTGCCGCTGCCGCTGGAACTGGCCCGCATCCTGGTCCATCGCGGTATTGCCGATCCGGAAACGGCCCGGGCGTTCCTTGCGCCGACCCTGGACCAGCTCCCGCCCCCCGAAACCCTCGACGGTCTTGGGGCGGCGGTGGCGCGGGTGGCGGAAGCCATCGTCACCGGCCAACGAATTCTCGTTTTCGGCGACTATGACGCCGACGGGATCACCGCCACGGCCCTGCTCACCGATTTTCTCCATCAGGCCGGCGCATCGGTCACCGCCTATATCCCGGACCGTTGCCAGGAGGGCTACGGCCTGCAACCCCGGCACATCGCCGACCCGGCCGAAACCCTCGGATGCCGACTCATCGTCACGGTGGACTGCGGGGCCGCCAGCCACGCGGCCATCGCCGAAGCCCGCCGTCGCGGTATCGATGTGGTGGTCACCGATCACCATCTACCCGACGCCACCGAGCTTCCGGCCGCGGCGGTGCTCAATCCCCGCCAAGGCGGCGCCGCCTGCCCCCTGGCCCCACTGGCCGGGGTCGGAGTGGCTTTCTACCTGGCCATCGCCCTCAGAGCCCACCTGCGCCGGCTGGACTGGTGGACGCAGCGCCCGGAGCCCAACCTGCGCCATGCCTGCGACCTGGTGGCCATCGGCACCGTGGCGGACATGGTGCCTTTGGTGGGCGTCAACCGGGTGTTGACCCACGCTGGACTTGCCGTCTTGCGTGAAACCCGCCGCCCCGGTCTCGAAGCGTTGCTGGCCGTCAGCGGCATCTTCCCCGCCGATCTCGGCAGCCAGGACATCGCCTTTCGCCTCGCCCCCCGTCTCAACGCCGCCGGCCGCCTGGCCCATGCCCGCCTGGCCCTGGACCTGCTGCGTTGCCCGGACCCCTTCCAGGCCCGCCAACTGGCCCAGCGTCTGGACGAATTGAACCAGCAGCGGCGCCAGATGGAAGCCGACATGTTCACCGAAGCGCTGGATCGCCTAAAGCGAGAAGCCCCACCATCCTCGCGCCGGGTTCTTGTCCTTGGCGATGAGCGATGGCACGAGGGCGTCATCGGTATCGTGGCCGGACGCCTCGCCAGACAGTATCACGTCCCGGCGGTGGTGCTCACCCGTTGTGACGGCCGGTGGAAGGGATCGGCACGCAGCGTCGAGGGGTTGGATATCTGCCAGGCCTTCCAGGCCACCGCCGGGCACCTGCGCACCTTCGGCGGCCATCCCATGGCCGCCGGGCTTCAGCTTGACGCCGGAGGGCTCCAGGACTTCACCCGGGCCCTGGAAGCGGCCGTGGCGCGGCTGGCGCCCCAGATCGGCGCCCCACCGCCCCTGGCCATTGACGCCGAACTGGACCTGGATGACATCACACCGGCGTTTCTCGATGCCTTGAGCGACCTGGAGCCTTTCGGGACAGACAACCCCCAGCCCCTTTTTGCCGCCCGCCGTCTGACGGTGCGCGACGCGCGTCTCGTGGGCCAATGCCACCTGCGCATGACCCTCCGCCAGGCCGACCGCCCCGCCGCGCGCCCGGTGAATGCCATCCGTTTCAACGTTCCGGCGGATCATCTGCCCGAGGCCTGTCTGCCGCGGGCGGCCTTTCGCCTGGGATGGAATCGCTACAACGGGCGGTGCACCCCCCAGATGATCATCGTCGACACCTGATTGCGCCCACCGATTGCCAGGCCTTCGGGTCGGTGTCAGAAAACAGCATCAAACCGTGGATTTTCCCTTGCATTGGATGCTTCGGCACATTATGATGCGCGCCAAATTCGCCCCTTCGGTCCGCCCTATGATGCGTTTGCGGCGCTGATGGGGGCCGGATCAAATGATGCATGAAAGGGAAGCGTGAATGGCTAAGGTATTTCGCCCCAGCACCCGTGAGTCCTCGATTCTTTCCAAAATCGAGTCGTCCAAGGAATATCACCGCCGTAAGGCCCTCGGCGCGATCCGTGACTGCGCCGAAGCCCTGGCCAACGCCGTGGCGATGAAGCTGGTGGAAAACGACTTGGTGGAGACCACCAACAAGAATCAGCTCCAGGAGCAGATTCTCGCCAGCCTCGAAACCCTGAGTCTGGCCGACGATTTCGACATCGACTACCTCAGTGCCCCCTTTCGTCAGGTGGTTCCCCAGCCTCACGTGATCAGCCTCTACCTCACGGCTTTCGTCATCGAAAAGCTCATTCACCACAGGGCGGTGGTGGACATCTACGGATCGGACGAAGAAATCTACGCCTGCATCAACCGGCAAGTGACCAAATATATCCCCTGACCGGATCATGCGCTGCACCTTCAGGCCTCGACTGGTCAACGGCTGGTTCGAGGACCCGGTTCTGTTCGTCGACTTCGCCCACCAGCATCGGGCCTTGCTCTTCGACGTGGGCAACATCGGTCGCCTGCCCCCCCGGGACTTGCTCAAGGTTTCCCACGTTTTCGTCAGTCACACCCACATGGACCACTTCTGCGGCTTCGATCGTCTGTTGCGCGTCTGTCTCGGACGTTCGAAGCAGCTCTGGCTCTGCGGGCCCCAGGGCTTTCTGGCCAATCTGGCGGGCAAACTCGCCGGTTACCGTTGGGATCTGGTGGCCTCTTACAGCGAGGCCCTGGGCATCGAGGCGGTTGAAGTGCACGCGGGCACCTGCCAGTACCAGCGCTTCGAGTGTCGTCTGGGGTTCATTCCGGATCAACCTCCCCGCGGAGTACCTTTCGACGGCTGTCTGGTGGCGGCGCCCGATTTTTCCGTCACCGCCGCCGTCCTGCAGCACAGCAGCACCTGCCTGGGGTTTCGCCTCGATGAGCGGTTTCACGTCAACATCCTCAAACCGCAACTCGATGCCCTGGGGCTGAAGGTCGGCCCCTGGATCAACCGCTTCAAGGCCGCCCTGTACGCCGAGGCCCCCGGCGACAGTCCGGTGACGGCCATGACCGTCGATGATCGCCCCCGGACCTTCAGGCTGGCGGAACTGGCCGAGGCCGTGGCGCGGGTAACGGCCGGGCAGCGGATCGCCTATGTCACCGACGTCGCCGACACCCCCGACAACCACCGTGCCATCACCGCGTTGATCCAGGGTGTGGATCAACTGTATATCGAGGCCGCGTTTCTTCAGTGCGATGCGGCCCTGGCCCGTCGCCGCCACCATCTCACCGCGGCCCGGGCCGGTGAACTTGCCGGCCGGGCCGCCGTCAAGGAGATTCACCTGATGCACTTTTCGCCGCGGTACACCGACCGGCCAGCGCTTCTCGTGGAAGAAGCCCGAAGGGCTTTTCATGCCGCCCGAAGCCAGCCGTCAGCCACCGAAACACCCACGAAACCGTAAACCGCGGATGGGGACGGATGGATCAAGGGGATTCATCGCCCGCGCCCGCGAGAAAGTCCAATCACCCGTATGGATCATTTCCAACCAGCCGAACCAGAGACGAAATCCCCGTCCTTCCGTTATATCCCCACCATCGCCGCCGAACTTTCCCTGGCGCCCGTCCGGGTCGAAGCCGCGGCGGCGCTGCTGGAAGACGGGGCCAGCGTCCCGTTCATCGCCCGCTACCGCAAGGAGGCCACCGGCAGCCTGGACGAGGTGGCCATCACCGCCATCCGGGACCGCCTGGCCCAACTGGCCGAGTTGGACATGCGGCGGGCCGCGGTGCTCAAGTCTCTGGAACAAAACGGGCACCTGGACGAAGCCCTGGAAGCCAGGGTCGCCGCCGCATCCACCCTGCCCGAACTGGAAGACATCTACCTGCCCTACCGGCCCAAACGCCGCACCCGGGCCGCCATGGCCCGGGAGAAGGGACTTGCCCCCCTGGCGGAGGCCTTGCTGGCCCAGACCGGCATCGATCCCCAAGGGGAAGCGGCGGCCTTTGTGGATGCCGAAAATGGGGTGCCCGACATCGAGACGGCCCTGGCCGGCGCCCGGGACATCATCGCCGAGACGGTGAACGAGGATGCCGCGGCCCGATCCCGGATGCGCGTCTATTTTTACGAGCAGGCGGTTTTTCGCACCACGGTCATCGCCGGCAAGGAAATCCAGGGCGCCAAGTTCAAGGATTATTACGACTGGAACGAACCGGCCGCCAAGGCCCCCTCCCACCGTATCCTCGCCATGCGCCGAGGCGAAAAGGAGGAGGTGCTCAACCTTCGGCTCACCCCCCCGGAAGATGGGACCCTTGCGTTGCTCAAGGCACTTTTCGTTCGTACGGACGGAGAAGACGGCCGGCAGGTGGCCCTGGCGGTGGAAGACGGGTACCGGCGCCTCATGAGTCGGGCCATGGAGACCGAGCTGCGTCTGGCCACCAAGCAACAAGCCGACGCCGAAGCCATCGCCGTCTTCGCCGAGAACCTGCGCCAACTGCTCCTTTCTCCGCCCCTGGGCTCGCGGCGGGTCATGGGGGTGGACCCGGGGTTTCGCACCGGCTGCAAGCTCGTCTGCCTCGACCGCCAGGGCAAGCTGCTGCACCACGAGACCCTCTTCCTCCACGGGTCGGCGGACCAGCGCCATCGGGCCGCCCGCCGAGCCGAGGCCCTGGTGGTCGAGTTTGCCGTGGAGGCCGTGGCGGTGGGAAACGGCACCGCCGGAAGGGAAACCGAAGCGTTTTTCAGGTCCCTGACCCTGCCGCCGGAAGTGGCCGTGGCCATGGTCAACGAGAGCGGGGCCTCGATCTACAGCGCTTCGGAAGTGGCCCGGGAAGAATTCCCCGACCTGGATCTCACCGTGCGTGGGGCGATCTCCATCGGCCGGCGGCTCATGGATCCGTTGGCCGAGCTGGTAAAAATTGATCCCAAGTCCATCGGCGTGGGGCAGTATCAGCACGACGTGGACCCCACCGCCCTGAAACAGGCCCTGGACGATGTGGTGGTGAGCTGCGTCAACGCCGTGGGGGTGGATGTCAACCGGGCCAGCGCCGCCCTGTTCACCTATGTGTCCGGTCTGGGTCCCCGTCTGGCACGAAACATCGTGGCCCACCGGGACGAGCACGGTCCGTTTCAGACCCGCGAGGCCCTCAAGCAGGTCCCCCGGCTGGGGCCCAAGGCCTTCGAGCAGGCCGCCGGCTTCCTGCGCATCGCCGCAGGACCCAACGCCCTGGATGCCAGCGCCGTTCACCCGGAACGCTATCCCATCGTGGCCGCCATGGCCGCTGATCTCGGCTGCCAAGTGACGGATCTGATTTCCGACGCCGGTTTGCGCCGACGCATCGACGTGAACCGCTACGTCACCGACGATGTGGGCCTGCCCACCCTGACCGACATTTTGGCGGAGCTGGCCAAGCCGGGACGCGACCCTCGCCAGCGCTTCGAGGCCTTCGCCTTTGCCGCCGGGGTGGAAAAAATCGAAGACCTGGTGGTGGGGATGCGGCTGCCGGGGATCGTCACCAACGTGACCCGTTTCGGGGCCTTCGTGGACGTGGGGGTTCACCAGGACGGGCTGATCCACGTGAGCCAGCTGGCCGATCGTTTCGTGCGCGACCCCGCCGAAGTGGTGAAGGTCCAGCAGAAGGTCATGGTCCGGGTGCTGACGGTGGACCTGGAGCGGCGACGAATCGCCCTGAGCCTGCGCGAGACCCCAGAAGCACCGGAACCGGCCCCGGCGCCCCGGTCCCGCGCGCCGCAAAGGACGCCTTCCGGAACCAAACCGCCGGCCAAGCCTGCGCGCCAGCCGTTTCACAACCCCTTCGCCGATGCGCTGAAACGAACCTGACAAGGGCTGTAACTCGCCGATAACCTTTATCTATCGAGGTAACCATGCGCGTCGTCATCCAACGGGTGACCCAGGCCAGCGTCAGTGTGGACGGCATCGTAGTGGGGGCCATTGGGCCAGGGCTGATGGCCCTGCTGGGCGTGGCCGACGGGGACACCACCGCCGACAGCCGCTACCTGGCGGAAAAAACCGTCCACCTGCGAATCTTTGAAGACGAGGCGGGCAAGATGAACCGCAGCCTCCTGGATACCGGCGGCGCTCTGCTGGCCGTCTCCCAGTTTACCTTGCTGGCCGACTGTAGCCGCGGGCGCCGTCCCTCGTTCATCCACGCCGCCGCGCCGGAGCAGGCCCAGGCCCTCTACCGCGATTTCGTGGCGACGGTGAAAAACTTGGGCGTACCGGTGGCAACGGGTCGGTTCCAGACCTTCATGCAGGTGGCACTGGTCAATAACGGCCCGGTGACCATCGTCATCGACAGCCGTTCCCAAGGTGAGGTGCGCCCGTGACAACCCGATTTCTGGTATCGTTGGTGTTGACCATGCTGCTGACGGGAGCCCCTTGCGCGGAGGCCGCATCCCTGCCCCCGGACCTGGCGGAGACCCTGGGCCCCGGGGACAGCCTGTTGGTGACGGACACCTCCGGCGCCCAGCTCTTTTCCTGGAACCCCGAATCGCCCCGCACCCCTGCCTCGGTGCTCAAGGTGTTCACCGCCCACGTGGCCCTGACCCATTTGGGGCCCGACTTCCGGTTCACCACGAGCTTCCATCAGGACGCCGCCGGACGTCTCTACGTGCGCGGCCACGGAGACCCGCTGCTGGTTTCAGAGGTGCTGGGCGACCTGGCCCGATCCCTGGCGCCGCGTCTTTCTCCGGTGACCGATCTCGTGGTGGACGACAGCGACTTCGCCCAACCGCTGACCATTCCCGGCGTCACGGCTTCCAACAATCCCTATGATGCCCCCAACGGCGCTTTGTGCGTCAACTTCAACACCGTTGCGGTGGGCCGGGGAACCGACGGCCGCTACACCAGCACCGAACCCCAGACCCCCCTGCTTCCCTTTGCCCGCACGCTGCTGAACCGGCGTCCACCGGCCAACGGCCGACTGGTGCTCACCCATGACGGCGATCAGGCCGCCGTCTATGCCGGTCATCTGATCGCCCATTTTCTCTCCGAGGCCGGCCGACCGATATCCGGCACGGTTCGCCGCGGGTCGCTACCCGCCCAGGCCCGGCCGGTGATGGTGTTCACCTCTCCCTTTTGCCTCACCGACGTGATCGCCCGCATGCTGGAGCATTCCAGCAACTTCATTGCCAACCAGTTGCTCATCAGCGCCGGTGCCCGGGTCCACGGTTTTCCCGGTACCCTGGAAAAAGGCGTTCGCCTCGCTTGTCATCACGCCCGGGAAAACCTGGGCTGGACCCGTTTTCACCTGGCGGAAGGATCGGGAATCGCACGGCAGAACCAGGTCACCGCCGCCGACCTGGATCGACTCCTGGCCGCTTTCGCCCCCTATCGACATCTGTTGTCAGGCCACGGACGGACCCGTTACAAGACCGGCACCCTCAACGGCATCCAGACCCGGGCCGGGTACATCGAAGGCCTTGACGGAACCATCTACCGCTTCGTTATCCTGGTCAACACCGCCGGTCGCCGGGCCGACCCGGTGCTGGAAGCGCTGACGCAACGGCTGACATGAAGGGTTGGAGGCCATCCCTCGTGGCCGTGATGGAAAGCACGAATCGGCAAGGCGGGCAATGACCCACGGGGCGGGCATCTGAAAGGACGGGGAAAACCGATCCTGAGGGGTTTCAGAAAACCGGCGGCGGACCGCTGAGGATGTGGGCGAAGGCGCTGTGGTTGTGAATCGATTCGAAGTTTTCCGCGCTGACGGAAAACCAGGTGATGTTGGGATCGCGCTGCAAGACGAAGGCAACGTCGCGCACGATGTCCTCGACGAACTTGGGGTTGTTGTATCCCTTTTCGGTGACGTACTTTTCATCCACGCGCTTCAGCACGGAATACACATCGCAGGAAGCGGCCGATTCCACCAGATGAACCATGTCCTCGATCCAGATAAACTTCTTGAAGCGTGCCTGGAGCCTGACCTGCCCCCGCTGGTTGTGGGCCCCCACTTCGCTGATCTCCTTGGAGCAAGGGCATACCGATGAGATGGGCACCACCACTTCCAGCACCAGGTCGGTCTTGTTGTCGTGGTTGCTGGATCCGAGAAACCGGCAATCGTAATCCATCAGTCCCGGGGCGCCGCTCACCGGGGCCAACTTTTCGATGAAGTAGGCAAAGCTCACCTCGATGTGGGCCGATGCCGCGTTGAGGTGTTCCTTCATCTGGGCGAGCAATTCGGTAATCTTCTTCAGCGACACTTCCGGGCGAAACAGGTGGAGCATTTCCACGAAGCGGCTCATGTGGGTTCCCTTGTAGCGGTCGGGAAGATCCACGTACATATTGATGGTGGCCACGGTGTGCTGAAAGCCATTTTGACGATCCAACACCTTGATCGGATAGCGAAGATTCTTGATCCCCACCTTGTCGATGGGCAGGTTGCGATGGTCGCGGTCGTTTTGGACGTCTCTCATGGCTTGAGCAGGTACTCTTTCTTGACGTTGCGCAAGGCGTTGAAAACGTTTCCCCGGATCTTGCGGTTGGTCCGATAGAGACCAGCGAGCAGATCGCGAACCTGCCGCCGTCGGGAATTCTCCGCGCTGGGGCAAGGGTTGGCGATTCGGGGCATGCCAATTTCGCGGGCCAGGCGACGCACCGCCGCCGCCGGCGCATAGGCCAGGGGACGAATCACGGTGAACCGGTGATCAAAAAGGGGTTGAGCCGGCACCATGGTACTGATTTCGCCCGCATAGCAAACATTGATGAAAAAAGTTTCGATGATGTCGTCCTGGTTGTGCCCCAAGGCCATCTTGCCGCATCCATCGGCCGCCGCGATTTCAAACAACCGCCGACGCCGGCGCCGGGAGCAGAAAAAACAAGGGTTTTCAAGATTTTCCGGGCCGTGGGCGCGTATGCCATCGTCGGTGTGAACCACTTTGAGCGTCAACCCCAAACCTTGGCAGAAGGCGGCGGCGCCTTGGCCACGGTCCCCGGGAAACCCCGGATCGATATGAACCGGCACCAGGCTGTAAGACACCGGCGACCAACGCTGGCGTTGGTGCAGCATCCACAGCAGCACCAAGCTGTCCGTTCCTCCGGAAACCGCCACCAGGATGCGGTCTCCGGCCTCGATCATGGCGTAATCGCCGATGGCTCTGCCCATGGCGGTATTGACGGTTCGATATACGCGGGAAGGACGCGCCACGCCGGCATCAGGATTCCGCGGAGGCGTCGACCTTCTCCACCACCTTGCCGGCGGCGATCTCCCTCAGGGCCACCACGATATCCTCGTTCTTGGGCGAACTGATCAGATACTCGGAGCCCTCCCGGATCTGGCGCACCCGTCTGGCCACCATGTTCACCAGCTTGAAGCGGTTGTTTACCCGCTTGAGACAGTCTTCCACTGTAATGCGTGCCACGTTTTTATTCTCCCTGCAAGGCGCATTGGGGTGCGCCGGCCCACGATCAAAGAATCTCCACCAATTCGTAGTAACGCTTTCCGCCTGGGGCCTGGAGCACCACCTCTTCACCGGGACGCTTGCCCATGATGGCGCTGCCCAGAGGCGATGAAATCGAGATGCGTCCCCGCTCGATGTCCGACTCTTCGGGCCCCACCAGTTGGTAGAGAACCCGCTCCCCGGTCTCGACATTTTCGAGGCTCACCCGGCTGGCAAAGCGCACCCGGTCCCGGGGGAGATTTTCCGAATCGATGATCTCGGCGTTGGCCAGCTTGTAGGCCAGTTCGTTGATGCGGGCCTCGAGAAAACCTTGTCGATCCTTGGCCGCGGCATACTCGGCGTTTTCCGAAAGATCCCCCTGGCTGCGGGCTTCTTCGATGGCACGAATATTCTCCGGCCGTTCCACGGTTTTGAGTCGATCCAGCTCTTGCTTGAGGGCCGAGTAGCCCTCTTTGGTTATGGGAATCCGTTCCAACGCGTCATCCTCTTTTTGATACAAACGTCCGCCGGTGTGTTACCGCTGCTTTCCGGCGGCGATCCGACGGACGGAGTTGGTATGTTATCCGCGCGACAGGGCAGCGCGCACGCGATCTCCCACCTGGCTGGTGCTCAATCCCATCCGGCCCGCGGCCACGTCCTTGATGTCCCCGCGCAGCACCTCTTGAACCGCCGCCTCAATCCATCCGGCGGCCTGACGTTCTCCCAGGGTCTCGAGCATCAACTGACCGGCGAGAATCGCCGCCAAGGGATTGATCTTGCCTTGACCCGTGTACTTGGGGGCCGAACCGCCGATGGGCTCGAACATCGACACCCCGGCGGGATTGATGTTGCCTCCGGCGGCGATCCCCATGCCCCCCTGGATCATGGCGCCCAGGTCGGTGATGATATCGCCGAACATGTTGTCGGTGACGATCACGTCGAACCACTCGGGATTTTTCACCATCCACATGCAGATGGCATCCACGTTGGCGTAATCGGTGGCGATATCCGGATACTCGGTGGCCACCTCATCGAACACCCGCTGCCAAAGATCGAAGGCAAAGGTGAGCACATTGGTCTTGCCGCACAGGGTCAGCTTCTTCCGGCGGTTGCGCCGTCGGCAGTACTCGAAGGCGAAACGGATACAGCGTTCCACCCCCTTGCGGGTGTTGATGGATTCCTGCACCGCCACCTCGTCGGCGGTACCGCGCTTCAGGCAACCACCGGCCCCGGTGTATAGCCCCTCGGTGTTTTCCCGCACCACCACGAAATCGATGTCCGCCGGCCCCTTGTCCTTCAGCGGCGTGGACACCCCTTCGTAGAGGCGCACCGGTCTCAGGTTGATGTACTGATCCAACTGGAACCGCAGCTCGAGGAGAATCCCCTTTTCCAGGATTCCCGGCTTGACCCCTGGATGACCGATGGCGCCGAGGTAGATGGCATCGGCAGCGGAGAGTTTGGAGACCGTATCGGCGCCCAGCAACTCGCCGGTGTCCAGATAATGTTCGCCGCCAAGGGGAAAATAATCGTAATCGAGGGCAAAACCCGCCTTGGCGGCGGCGGCATCCAACACCTTGACCCCTTCGGCGATCACTTCCGGTCCGGTACCGTCTCCCGGGACCACCGCGATGGAATAACGTTTGGCCATGCAATCCCTTCCGTCTCGCAGCCGCCCGGAGTGGACCTCGAAAGCAACGGCGGCTGCCAATGGTGATACGTTCAGATCGTCATCTGTAACGGGTTACTTCAGGTAGCCCAGGATAGAGGTGCCCGCTTGCACCCTGTCGCCCACCTGACAGTCCAGCCGCGCCCCGGGAGGCAGGAACACGTCCAGGCGCGAACCGAAGCAGATCATGCCGTAGCGCTGCCCCCGACCCACCTCGTGCCCGACGCTCAGACCGCAGATGATCCGGCGCGCGATGAGTCCGGCGATCTGGACCACCACGATCCGTTCACCGTCGGCGGACTCCAGGGTGACGGCATTGCGTTCATTGACATCGGAAGACTTGTCGAGATTGGCGGCGATGAATTTTCCCGGATGATAGTCCACCCGGGTAACCCGGCCTGCGATGGGCGCCCGGTTCACGTGGACGTTGAACACCGACATGAACACGCTCACCCGTACACAGGGACCGCCGTACACCGGGCTGTGATCCATGGGGCCGGCGGCCACCACCTTGCCGTCGGCCGGGGAAACCACCCCGTGGGCCGCTTGGGGAATTACCCGGTCCGGATCCCTGAAGAAACCGGCGATGGCCAGGGTCGTCGCCAGGGCCACCACGGCCGGCCAAGCCCACCCGATCAGGGCCAGCACCAAGGCGACGAAGGCCGCCGCGCCGATGAGGCCGTATCCGGGCCGCGCAATAGGAAAAGCCACCTGACGCGGCGGCTCGGGCCAAACAAAGGGTTCCATCGAATTTTCTCCCAACCATTCTCAGCGAGACATGATCTTTAGCAATCGGGAAGGGGTTTGTCAACGCCGACCGGGCGCTTTCTGCCGGCCCCGGGCTTGGCATCGGCGCCCCTCAGGTAGCGCGGCACCAATTCTTCGGCCGACACCGCTTCCTTGATACGCCTCAGCGCCAGAGACCCCACGCTGACGGCGGTTAGGGCGTGGCGGTCCGGCGGCGCCAAAACAGCCCGGTCCCCGAGTACCGTCGTCAGTTCCTTTTCATAGACCGGCACCCCGGAGCCGATGAGCATGCAAGATCCTCGGATGCGTTGGGCCGCTGCCCGCGGCGACAGGGCCGCCTCCGGCGCCAGCATCGTGATCTCGCCGGCCCTGATCTGGTACACGGCACTGTACACCTCGCCCCGACGGGCATCGATCATCGGCGCCACCACCAGGTCGGTGGCCGCCTGAAGCGCCAGGGCTTCCAGAGTGGAAACCGCCACCACCGGCACTTTCGTGGCCAACGCCAGTCCCTGCACCGTGGCCAGCCCCACCCGCAGTCCGGTAAAGCTTCCCGGCCCGCGGGTCACCGCCATCAGATCCATCCCGGAAAGAGCCAAGCCGGCTCGGGTCAACAATTCATCAATCAACGGCAACAACCGTCGGACCGGGCTGTCGGCGGCATGGCCGCCGGCTTCGGCGATCCACGTCTCGCCGTCAAGCAGCGCGACGGTGCCGCCGCCGGCGGCGGTATCCACCGCCAGCACCTTCACTCGGCGCTCCGGGTGACGGACTTGGGCTTGGTCGCTGGGGGCCGGGACGAGCGCGCCGGTGACTTGCGGGTTCGCGGGGCCGGTTCCGGCGGCAACAGGGCGGCCTCGAGTACCGCGTCCATCTGATGCACCGGAACAAATTTGATCTTGCGTTTGAGGGAAGCGGGCAGTTCATCGAGCTCGCGGCGGTTCTTCTCCGGCATCAAAATGGTCCGGATCCCGGCCCGCAGCGCGCCCAGGGCCTTTTCCTTCAGCCCGCCGATGGGCAGGACCCGCCCGCGGAGGGTGATCTCTCCGGTCATGGCCACATCTTTTCGCACCGGGCGCCGGGTCAGCGCCGAAATCAGGGCCGTGGCCATGGCCACCCCCGCCGAGGGGCCATCCTTGGGAATCGCCCCGGCCGGTACATGGATATGGACATCAAGGTTGTCCAGATACGATGCCTTGAGGCCCAGGGCGGGCAGGTTGGCGCGGGCGTAGCTCAGCGCGGCCCGGGCCGACTCCTGCATCACCTCGCCGATCTGGCCGGTCACCAGCAGCTCCCCCTTTCCGCCCAGCAGGGTCGCCTCCACGTAAAGCACCTCGCCGCCCACCTGGGTCCAGGCCAAGCCGGTGGACAGCCCCACCTGACTCTCCTCCTGGTCGAGTTCGGGATAGAACCGCGGCACCCCGAGATAATGCCCCAGATTGCCGCGGGTGACGGCCACGATGCGCTTGTCGCCCTCGGCCCGACGCCGGGCCACCTTGCGGCACAACGTCCCCAGTTCCCGCTCCAGATTCCGCAGCCCGGCCTCCATGGTGTACTCTTCGATGATCTGGTCCAGGGCGTTGTCGCTGATGGTCATCTGCCGCGCCTTGAGGCCGTTTTCCTTGGTTTGGCGCGGCAACAGGTACTGGCGGGCGATCTTTCGCTTCTCTTCCACCGTGTAGCCGGAAATCTGGATTACCTCCATCCGGTCCAGAAGGGCCGAAGGGATGGTGTCGAGCATGTTGGCCGTCAGGATGAACATCACCTTGGACAAGTCGAAGGGCAGGTTGAGGTAGTGATCCGAAAAAGCGTGGTTCTGTTCCGGGTCCAGCGCCTCGAGAAGGGCGGCGGACGGGTCGCCGCGAAAATCGGCGCCCAGCTTGTCGATCTCGTCCATCATGAACACCGGGTTGGCCTTGCCCGCCTGCTTGAGCCCCTGGATGATGCGCCCGGGCAGGGCGCCGATGTAGGTGCGCCGGTGACCGCGAATTTCGGCCTCGTCCCGGATCCCGCCGAGGCTGATGCGCACGAAACGCCGCTTCATGGCCCTGGCGATGGAGCGGCCCAGGGACGTCTTGCCCACGCCGGGGGGGCCGACGAAGCAAAGAATCGGGCCCTTGGTGGCCGGGTTGAGCTTGCGCACGCTCAGATACTCCAGGATGCGGTCCTTGACTTTTTCCAGGCCGTAGTGGTCCTGATCCAGAACCTTCTTGGCCGCCGGGATATCGATCACATCCTTGGTGGTCCGCTTCCACGGCAGTTCCACCAGCCAGTCCAGGTAGCTGCGCACCACCGACGCCTCGGCGGACTCGGCGTGCATCAGTTCCAGACGACGCAACTGCCGGGCCGCCTCGTCGGCCGCCTCGGGCGGCATCTTGGCTTTTTTGATCTTTCCCCGGTATTCCTCGATTTCCTGAAGCCGGTCGTCGTTTTCTCCCAACTCACGATGAATGGCGCGCATCTGTTCGCGCAAAAAGTAGTCCCGCTGGCCCTTGCTGATCTCGTCGCGCACGTTGGATTGAATCTTGGCCTGCACCGAAGAGAGCGCCAACTCCCGGGCCAGAAAGGAATTGACCTGCTCGAGACGCGCCACCGGGTCCAGGATCTCCAACAGCCCCTGGGATTCCTCGATCTTCAGCTTGAGATTGGTGGCCACCAGGTCGGCCAGCTTCCCCGGTTCTTCGATGCTGTCGAGAATCGAGGCGATATCGCTGGTCATCTCACCGCGCAGCGTCAGCATTTTGGTGGCGTGCTCGCGAACGTTGCGCATCATGGCCTGGGCCTCCAGGCTCAGTTCTTCCACCCGGGACTCTTCGATGGGCTCGATGCGCACCCGAAAAGAGTTCCGGCGGCGCAGGTAGCGCAAGATCCGCGCCTTGCTTACCCCTTGCACCAGGGCCTTGGCCCGGCCATCGGGCATCTTGATCATGCGCAACACCCGCCCCACCGTCCCCACTTCGAAGATCTCCTCCGGCGTGGGATCTTCGTTGGCCGAATCCTTCTGGGTGGCCAGCATCACGTAACCGTCGGCCGCCACCGCCGCCTCCACGGCCCGGATGGACTTTTCCCGCCCCACAAACAACGGCAGCAACATGTCGGTGAAAATCACCACGTCGCGCACCGGCATCAGGGGAAGGGTGGTGGGAACGGTCTCCGTGCTCTCTGAGTCCTCGATGATACTGATCAAATCGTCGCGATCTGTTTCGCCCATGCCAACTCCTCGCATCATTCTTTTTTAGCGGCTAAAGTTTTATAAGATAACCGCGATTCTCCATTTGACAACAGCAGCGTCGAAGTTCGATCAGGATTCCTTCACTTTAGCTCACTTGACACTTTTTTTAAGTGACTAAAATTACGAGTGACTAAAGTGACTAAAGTGGTGGTGTCGCTGCGCTCCGG
>JAQVTF010000161.1 GCA_028700185.1 Desulfobacteraceae bacterium
CGCTGGTGAGGGCCGCCAACACGGGGATCAGCGGTTTCATCGCACCCGACGGGAAAATTTTGGCCCGCACCGGTCTGTTTACCGATGCCGCCCTGAGTCATCCGGTGCCGCTGCTCAACCGGCAAACCCTCTACACGCGCTTCGGCGACGCCTGGGCCTGGGGCTGCCTGTTGGTGTCCGCCGTGATGATCGGGGGGGATGGGATTTTTCGCAAAAGACGGTGAGAAGCCAAGGGAATTGGGGGGCGCCTGTGGCGGAGAACGCGGACCGGGAACGCGGACCGGGAGACAGATATTGCCAGTCAGGCGGGCGATGTTGTAATAGTAACAACGAGTGAAATATCTGATTCATCACGATGGTGATTCGATACGAAACCACGAAGGCCGATGCCCGCCTTCGCGATATTTTCAAATTGCGCTTTGTGAAACGCGCAGAGGAGAGTAGGTCATGAACGCGGAACTCAAACAGGCGATAAAGGAACTGGAGGCCAAACTGGCACAGCTCAAGGTGTATCTTTGACCTGCCTGCCAAAACCCAGCGGCTGGCGGAGATCGAAAAGATGCTCGCCAAGGACGGGTTCTGGGACAACCCGGACCAGTCCAAGGATATCCTGAAGGAACGCAGCCGGCTCGCCGATCCCGTCGACCGCATCCACGCCATCGCCAAGGACCTGGAAGACGCCTCCCTGCTCTTCGATATGGCCGTCGAAGAGGAGGACGAGGAGACCTTCAGGGATATTCAAACCCAGGTGGCGGACATTGAATCGCGCATCGAGCGCCTTTCCCTGGAAATGATGCTCGACGGCCCCGATGATCACAACGACGCCATCCTGTCCATCAACGCCGGCGCCGGCGGCACCGAGGCCCAGGACTGGGCCGAAATCCTGCTGCGCATGTACCTTCGCTGGATCGAGCGCAACGGCTACGAGTCGGAGATCATCGATTACCAGCCCGGCGAGGAGGCCGGCATCAAGGGCGTGACCCTGACGGTCAAGGGGGAAAGCGCCTACGGCTACCTCAAGGGGGAGACCGGGGTTCATCGCCTGGTGCGTATTTCGCCCTTCAACGCCAGCGGCAAGCGCATGACCTCCTTTGCCGCGGTGTTCGTCTACCCGGACCTGGACCAGGAGATCGAAATCGACATCGACGAAAAGGATCTTCGCACCGACGTCTTTCGCGCCAGCGGTGCCGGCGGACAGCACGTCAACAAGACCTCCAGCGCGGTGCGCATCACCCACCTGCCCACCGGCATCGTGGTCCAGTGCCAGCAGGAGCGCAGTCAGCACCGCAACCGGGAAATGGCCATGAAGGTGCTGCGCGCCCGGCTCTACCAGCGCGAGAAGGAGGCCCAGGAGGAAAAGCTGCAAAAAGTTCAGGACGGCAAGGAGGAGATCACCTGGGGCAGCCAGATCCGCTCCTACGTGATGCAGCCCTACCAGATGGTCAAGGACCATCGCATCCACCTGGACGTCGGCAATATCCAGGATGTGCTCGACGGCGGCCTGGAACCGTTCATCGAAGGGGTCCTGCTCGCCAAGAAGGCCAATAAGGCCCGGGGGGCGTGAGGTGATGGTGGACCCCGAGGCGGTGCTGGCGCGTTTTTATCCCCCCGATTCCCCCACCCTGGCACTGCTGCGGTGCCACGGTCGCCAGGTGGCTGCCAAGGCCCTGGCCGTGGCGGACCGGGTGGCCCATCTCAAGCCGGACCGCCGTTTTCTCTTCGAGGCGGCCATGCTCCACGACGTGGGGATATTCCAGACCGACGCCCCCGATCTGGGGTGCTTTGGGCCGTCGCCCTACGTTTGCCACGGGATTTTGGGGGGGCGGCTGCTGGCGGACATCGGGCTGCCGCGCCACGGCCTGGTCTGCGAGCGCCATGTGGGCACCGGCTTGTCCGCCGAGGAGATCCGCGCCCGTCGCCTCCCCCTGCCCGAGCGGGACCTGCGGCCGGTGAGCCTGGAGGAAGAGATCATCTGCTACGCGGACAAGTTTTTCTCCAAAAACGGGCGAACCAACGGCGCGGGGCGGTCGGTGGCGCAAGTGGTTGCCCTGCTGGCCGCCTACGGGCCGGAACAGGTTGCCCGGTTCCGACGCTGGGCCAAGCGTTTCGAGGTCTCCGATGCATCCTGAACCGTTGCGGCAAGCCCTGCGATTTTACTTCGTCACCGACGATGCCGCCGCCGATCCCCTCGACCAGGTGCGCTGCGCCATAGCCGGCGGTGCCACCCTGGTCCAATTCCGCCAGAAAGACTTTGCTTCCACCGATTTTCCCCTCGCCCGGGAGATCCTCTCCCTCTGCCGCGCCAACCGGGTTCCCTTCGTGGTCAACGACCACCTCCTGTTGGCCAAGGCCCTGGGTGCCGACGGCGTCCATCTCGGTCAGGACGATGAAAGCCCCGCCGTGGCCCGGGAGGTGCTGGGGATTCAGGCCATCGTGGGGGTGTCGGTGTCCACCCGCCAAGAGCTGGCTCGCACCGATCTGGCCCCCTGCGACTACATCGGCACCGGACCGGTGTATGCCACCGGCACCAAGACCGACACCAAGGCGGTCATCGGCCTGGCGGGTTTACGGGAAATGGTGGCCCGCGTTTCGTTGCCGGTGGTGGCCATCGGCGGCATCGGCCCCTCCAGGGCGAAAGACTGCTTCGATCAAGGGGCGGCGGGGGTGGCGGTGATCAGCACCATCAGTCGGGCCGCCCACCGCCGGGCCGCCGCCCGGGAGATGGGAAAGGCCTGCGGCGTGCCTGCGCGGCAGGGGCTGCAGTCGCCCTGGAACGACGAATTCGGCCTGATCCGGCGTATCGTGGCCACCGGTTCCCGGGGGAAAACCCGGGAGATCCTCGTCGACGGCCCCGGGGACGACACCTGCCTGCTGCGGCCGCTGCATCGGCCGGTGGTCACCACCGACTGCCACCGGGAGGGGGTGCATTTTCGCCGCGATTGGCAGGCGCTGCCGGAGGTCGGCTTCAAGGCGGTGGTGGTCACGTTGAGCGACCTGGCGGCCGCCTACGCCCGGCCCGGCGCCCTGTTCGTCAATTTGACCCTGCCGCCGGATCTGGCCGAAGATGACGTCGTGGCCATCTACCAAGGCATCGGCGAGGCTCTCGAGATCTACGATACGGCGCTGGGGGGCGGCAACGTGTCCCGGGGGCCGGAGTTGGCCCTGGACCTGTTCGCCGTGGGGGAGGGGAGAACGGACATCATGCCCACCCGCCGGGCGGCCCGCGTAGGGGATCATCTCTACGTCACCGGGCCGTTGGGCCTGGCCCGGGCCGGCTTGCATTGCCTGAAGGCCGGCGATGACCGCTTTCCCGAACTGGTGACGGCCTTCAAGTGCCCACGGGCCCGTTTCGATGCCGCCGAGGTCCTGGCCGAGGCCGGCATCCCATGCGCCATGGACATCAGCGACGGCCTGGCCGGCGATGCCCGCCATATCGCCGAGGCCTCGGAACTGTCCATTGATCTCGAACTGTCAGCGGAAAGTCTGGCCCCGGCCCTGGTGGATTGCTGCCGGCGCCATGGCCTCGACCCCCTGGCGTTTGCCTACAGCGGCGGGGAAGACTACGAACTGCTTTTCGCCTGCCCGCAGGAAACCTTCGCCGCCATCGCTCCTCGGTTGCCGGGCGCCGTGGAAGTCGGCCGCTGCCTGCCCCGGGCCCGGGCGCCCCTGGTCGGCCCGGCCGCTCGGATGGTTTCCTTCCAGCATGGGAGCGGGTTGTAACGACACCACGGGGTCCCCTTCCGCTGATTGCCCGGGAAGGGTTTCGGCTTTTTCCCGCAGAAGGCCAAAACGAAAAAATCAGGTTTCAATCACCGGATAGCTTCTTGATGATGGACTTGGCCAGATAATCGTTGATCTTCCTTGTGGCGGGGCACGGGCTGCGATTGTTTCGTGGACGGATTGGTATACCAGTCATGGGGTCCTTTGCTTCTGACCTGGATGCACCCCATGGCGGTCAGTTTCTCGATCAGTCGGTACCGTTTCATGCGGCGACGACCAGATCTTCAACCTTCCGGATATAGGGTATTTCTCCAGATTCGATATCGCCCAGCAGCGACTTGAGGTTGTCAACAAGTTCCGCCTTGCTGAAACCCTGGGTACAGTAATCCGGATAATCGTTCAGGTGGCCCAGAAAATATTCGCCGTCCTGCCAATAGGTGAATTTGACGCTTCTCACGCCCGACCTCCTTTCAGGCTTCCGAGGGTTTGCGGCCGATGAAAAATACATAGACATGAAAGAATAGTAGCGCTTCCATTTAATCCTGTTCAGCCGATTCCTGCGCCTCGATCACGTCCTCATATTTTCCTACTGGTCAGCCGCCGGTTCGCGGTTCACCGCGGCGCGCTGTAGCCGCCTGCCACCCCCGTCGGCGAATAAACGATCTGCCAGAGCTGGATCTGGCGGGCGCGGAAGCAACCGGCGCACGCCAGCAGGTAGTAGCGCCACATGCGGTAGAAGCGCTGGTCGTAGCGGTCCTTCAGCTCGGGCCAGCGGCGCTCGAAGTTGTCGTGCCAGGCCGTCAGGGTGCGGTCGTAGTCCGGCCCGAAACTGTGCCAGTCTTCCAGGACAAAGTGTGCCTCGGCGGCCTGGGAGATCTGGCGGGCGGAAGGGAGCATGGAGTTGGGGAAGATGTAGCGCTCGATCCAGGCGTCGCAATTGACGCCCGAGTGGTTGCTGCCGATGGTTTGCAGGACGAACAGACCATCATCCGCCAGGCGTCGGCGCACCGTCTCGAAAAAGGTGGGGTAATTCCTGACGCCGACATGCTCGATCATGCCGATGGACACCACCCGGTGGAAGGTGCCTTTTAGATCCCGGTAATCTTGCAGGAGAATCTCCACCGGCAACCCTTCACAACGCCGGCGGGCCTCGGCGGCCTGTTCGGCCGACACGGTAATGCCCACCACCGACACCCCGTAGCGACGGGCGAGAAAGCGTGCCGTGCCGCCCCAGCCGCAGCCGATGTCCAGTACCCGCATGCCGGGTTTGGGGTCCAGCTTGCGGCAGATCAGGTCGAGCTTGGCCTCCTGGGCCTCTTCCAGATTCCGGGCGTTGGCCCAGTACCCGCCGCTGTAGACCATGCGCCGGTCGAGCATGGCACCGTAGAGCCGGTTGCCCAGGTCGTAGTGGTGACGGCCGATGTGAAAGGCCAGGGCGCGCCGTCCCGAGTTGGCCAGGCGCGCCCAGATCAGCCTGAGTTTGTCGCGGTTGGATACCACCTGGCGGTCGAGACGACAGCGCAGGATTCGTTCAAAGAACTGGTCCAGTTGATCACAGTCCCACCAGCCGTCCATGTAGGCTTCCCCCAGCCCCAGGGACCCATGACCGAGGACCCGGCGGAACAAGTCCGGGTTGTGGACTTTCAGGTCCCAGGGACGGTCCCCGTTGATGCGGACGTCAGCCGGCTCCAGAAGCCGCCGGACGGTGGCGGCCCACTTCGAATCGCTCATGGTCGCACCTCCAGGATGTCGGCAGGTGCTCGACGAAATTTTTTCGCTATTGAAACCGTTTGTCGCCGGGTGTCGATTGCCCCGAGACTTTCCACGCGCCTCGGGATAGCACTTTGAAACCAGAAGCTTTAAATTTACGAAAACCTTCAGCCATTCGACATGGACCCCGGATCAGGGCCGGGGTGGCGGCACCTGAAGAATATCCGAGCCGCGACCGGTCATCACGCCGCCCCGCCCTGGTGGCGCCGCCTTCCCGTGTCATTGGGATCCCCTCGCTGACGGCGTCCTTTCCCGTATCATTCCCGTAGCCCATTCGCCCGTGTATTCCAACGCCTCCGTAGCCCATGCCGTTGCCATGGGGCATTGGCGTATCGCGAGGTCTCCTTCCTGCAGCATTCCGAACGCGCTGGGGAATACGGCGGGAAACGGTGCCGGACTCGAGGAGATCCCTCGTCGCTGCGCTCGGGATGACGGAGAAGAACGTTCCTCGGGCTGACAGTGAAGAACGTTCTTCGTGTTGACCGTAAGGCGCTCGTCGGGCTGACGGTAAAAGGGCTGTTTTCAAACTGCCAATTTAGAACCTCCATGTCAATCCGTCATCTCTAAGCGGTGGCGATTTTCGCATCCTCCTCCCGGTTCAAGCGTGCCACCGCTTCCTGCCTGAGCTTGTACTTCTGGATTTTGCCGCTGGCCGTGGTGGGATACTCGTCCACGAATGCGAAGTAGACCGGGATCTTGTGAAAGGCGATCTTGTCGGTGCAAAAGGCCCGCAGATCCTCGGGGGTCAACTTCGCGTCGGTTTTCAACTGGACGAACGCCACCACTTCCTCGCCGTACTTGCGGCTGGGCACGCCCACCACCTGGACATCCTTGATGTCCGGATGGGTGTAGAGGAATTCCTCGATTTCCCGTGGATAGATGTTTTCCCCGCCCCGGATGATCATGTCCTTGAT
>JAQVTF010000030.1 GCA_028700185.1 Desulfobacteraceae bacterium
GCCGCGAAGCGGCTTTGACCCTTGAACGCGCCAAAGACGTCTTGAACGCCGCGAAGCGGCCCTGAACCTGGAACGCGCCGAAGGCGCCTTGAACGCCGCGAAGCGGCCCTGAACCCTGAATCCAGCCTACGGTCCCCTACGATGCCTGTCAATTCAAATCTTGCTGGACTTTCAGGCCCCGCCGCAGGAGATCGAAACCGATGCGGATGCTGTCCTTGAGTTGATAACGCTCCGCATTGATCATCCGCTTGGTCTCCTCCCAGAGCACCGTGCCGGAAAACAGCCCCCAGAGCATGTCGGCCAGCGCCGTGGGATTGTGGGCCACGATACTCCCCTTTTCGATCTCCTCGGCAAACATTCCGGCCAGGGTCCGGAGGGCGCGGCGGCTCAGGATGTTGATCTCTACGAGCAGTTCGTCGGAAACGCTCTTGAGGGTCTCGCTGGATTGCAAATGAAATACATTGTTGAGAATCAGTGGATCGTAGGCATACACCTCCAGCAGGGCGTCCATGAGCCGGTCGAGCTTGGTGTCGAAATCCATGTCGCCTTCTGCCAGGGCATGGTCGAACTTCACGTTGAGAAACTGCAAGACCCGCAGGTTGAGCGAGGCGTAAAGATCATCCTTGTTTTTGAAATAGAGATATAACGTGCCGGGGCTCAATTCCACTTCGCGGGCGATGTCTTCCATCGTCGCCTTTTCATATCCCCGGGCACTGAAGACCCGGCGTGCCGCCACCATGATATCCTGGCGTCGACGTTCCCGCTCCCTTTCCTTTCGTTCCTGAATTCCCATCCGTTGCGTTCCTTATTCTCTTTGAAAAATGGCAAGACCGTAAAAAATTAAAGCATCGGACCAATTGGTCGGATCGATCCGATGCTCCCGTTTCAATCAACCCGAAAGCCGATCCCAGAAGGCCTTTCCGGCATCGTCCTTACCTCCGGAAACCGGCGGACTCGCCACCGGCGGCCGCCCGCGAAGCCGGGCGATGCGCTCGGCCAGGGGCGGATGGGTGGCGAAAAGACGCGTCAACCCACCGCCGGAAAGCGGATTGACGGTGAACATATGCGCGGTGGCCGGAGAAGCGGCCATGGGCCGCGCCCCGCCCGCGTAAGCGCCGAGTTTTTCCAGGGCCCGGGCCAACCCTTCTCCTCCGCCGGCGATTTGGGCCCCGGTGCGGTCCGCCAGGTACTCACGCGAGCGGGAAATGGCCATCTGGATCAACATGGCCGCCAGGGGCGCCACAACGCTCATGAAGACAAGCCCGATGACCCCCGGTCCGCCGCCGCTCTCGCCGTCCCGGCGACCACCCCCGAAAATAGCGGCCCACCGTGCCATGTTGGCCAGCATCATGATGGCGCCGGCCATGGTGGCCGCGATGGAACCGATGAGGATGTCCCGGTTCTTCACGTGCCCCAGCTCATGGGAGATCACTCCGGCGATCTCTTCGCGATCCATCAGGCGCACCAATCCCTCGGTGACCGCCACCACGGCATGTTCCGGGTTCCGCCCGGTGGCAAAGGCATTGGGCGCTGATTGGGGGATCAGGTAGAGTTGCGGCATGGGCAAACCGGCACGTCGAACCAACTCTTCGGTCAGTCCATAGAGCTCCGGCGCCTGGTCCGGCGTGATGGGCCGGGCCCGATACATCTTCAGAACAATCTTGTCCGAAAACCAGTAACTGCCAAAATTCATCACGGCGGCCAGCACCAGGGCTATCACCATCCCCTGACGACCGCCAACCCATTGCCCGATGAGCACCATCAACACCGTCAGGGCCGCCAGAAGCAACGTTGTGCGCAACTGATTTCCCATCACTTCGGACTCCTTAGTGTCCGTCCAGAAATATGGATGGGCACCCATTGACCAAGTCGACGCGAAAGCCGGCGGTTAACGCCGGCGGCGATTGTTCCTGTCCTTCCAAAAAAATGATATGATACAGGGTCATTGGACGCTTCGCAAGCCTTGTTGCACCCCGCCACCGGCATGAGGCGCCTTTTCATCCGACCGTCTCCTTGCGCGCCACCTCGTCCAGAACACCGGCCAGAACACCCGAAGGGGGTCCCATGACCGAAGAAATTCTCGCCGCCCATCACCCGCGGCGCATCGTCTCCGGCGACCTGAAAACGCTGGCGGGAGACGAACGCGTCGGCCTATTGAACAAGCTCCCCCCGCGGAACGGCACCTACGTCCTGTACTGGATGCAGCAGGCCCAACGCGCCGAGGACAATCCGGCGCTGGAGCGGGCCCTGGCCGCGGCCAACGCCCTCGATCTACCCCTCGCCGTCTGCTTTGGCCTCACCGACGACTATCCCGAGGCCAACCTGCGCCACTACGCCTTCATGCTCCAGGGCATCCGGGAAACCGCCACCGCCCTGGCGGCCCGGGGCATCCGTTTTGTGCTGCGTCTGGGATCGCCGGATCGCGTTGCCCTGGCGCTGGCCGCCGATGCGGCCCTGCTGGTCTGCGACGGCGGGCATCTTCGCCACCAACGCCGGTGGCAGCAGACCGTGGCCGAAGCCGCCGCCTGCCCGGTGGTCCGGGTGGAAACCGATGTCATCGTTCCGCCGGACAGGGTCTCCACCAAGGCCGAGTTTGCCGCCCGCACCCTGCGCCCGAAGATCCAGCGACAGGTGACCGATTTTCTGTTCCTTCCGGCCCCGACGCCGACCCATCGGCGGGCCGATGGTCTGAAGCTTGCCGGTGAAGCCCCGGGCGATCTTTCCGCCCTCGTCGCCAGGCTGTCCATCGACCACTCGGTGACGCCGGTGGATCGCTGGTTTGTCGGCGGCACCCGGGAGGCCAAGCGCCGGTTCGAGGCTTTTCTTTCAAAGGGCCTGCAAGGCTACGCCGAAAACGCCAATCAGCCCCAAACCGACGGTGTCTCCAGAATGAGTCCGTACCTGCATTTCGGCCAGATCTCGCCGACATGGCTGGCCCTCCGGGTTCAGGAGGCCGAAGCGAGCGCCGCCGACCGGGCCGCCTACCTGGAGCAACTGGTGGTGCGACGGGAGCTGGCGATCAATTTCGTTCGTCACACCCCCGGTTACGACACCTTTGACGGTCTTCCCGACTGGGCGCGCCGGAGTCTCGAAACCCATCGCCGGGATCCCCGTTCACACCGCTACAGCCCCGCGCAAATCGAGGCGGGCGAGACCCACGATGCCTACTGGAACGCCGCCATGGCCGAAATGCGCGTCACCGGATTCATGCACAACACCATGCGCATGTACTGGGGCAAGCAGGTCCTCGCCTGGTCGCCAAGCCCCGAGGCGGCATACGAGACATTGATCCGGCTCAACAACCGGTATTCTCTCGATGGCCGGGACCCCAACACCTACGCCGGGGTGGGATGGATTTTCGGCCTCCACGACCGCCCCTGGCCCGAACGGCCGGTTTTCGGCAAGGTGCGGACAATGACGGCATCCGGATTGCGCCGCAAATACGCCATCGATGCCTATGTCGCCAAAATCGCCGCCAAAACGAAAAAAAACGAACGGTAAACGGAAAGCGACAAACGGGGAAAACCGGAGGAGACAACCGCATCAAGGTTGCTATTTTGAAGATTTCGACCCGGGTCACCGAGCAGCGGCGGAGGGGCGTTGTGATCGCAGTTGCCCGCAGGCCGCCGCCAGATCCTGCCCCTTGGTACGCCGCCGGCAGACGAAAACCCCGGCATCGGCAAGGTGCCGGCCGAAGGCGTCGATCTCGGCTTCATCGGGCGCCCGGTAACCGTTCTCTCCACTGAGGGGATTGAACCCGATGAGGTTGATGCGCGCTTTGAGCGGCGCCAGCAGCGCGGCGATCTGGCGGGCATGTTCGGGGCCGTCGTTGACGCCCGGCACCAGCACATAGGCCATCATCAAGGCCGAATCCTTGGCCAGGGGAAAGGCGTCGAGGGCTGCCATCAATCGTTTCAGGGGCACCCGCCGGTTGATGGGCATCAGGATGTCCCGCAACCGGTCGTTGGGGGCATTCAGCGACACGGCCAGCCTGAGATGGGGCCAGCGCAGACCGGCCAAACGCCGGATCCCCTCGTCCAGCCCGCAGGTGGAAATCGTCACCCGCCGCATGGCCACGTCCAGCCCCCGCTGATCGGTGATCACCCGCACCGCCTGCACCACATTGTCGAAGTTGTCCAGCGGCTCGCCCATTCCCATGAACACCACGTTGCGCACCCCGTCGCCGAAATGCCGGCGGGCCGTCACCACCTGACCCACAATCTCCGCCACCCGCAGATTCCGACGCCAGCCCATGCGCGCCGTCTCGCAAAAGCGGCACCCCATGCGACACCCCACCTGGGTGGACACGCAGACCGTCAGATGCGTGGCCATGGGCAACACCACCGATTCGATGGTCTCCCCGTCCCAAAGCCGGGTGAGAAATTTGACCACCCCATCGGAGCTCCTGGCATCCACCACGGTACCCGGATCCACGGCCATGTCCCGCGCCAGCGCCGCCGCCAGCCGCCGAGAGGATTGCACCTCGGGGGCTTGCAGGGGATCCAGGCCCTGCCGGTACACGGCGGCCATGATGGCGGCGGCATGGTAGGCCCCCCGCCCGTAGCGCCGGCCGAGTTCGGTCGCCAGCTCCGGGTAGGTCAGTTCGAGAATGGGCAAAGGATCGGTGGTCATCGCTGATTTCGTCACATACGGGCCCTGTCGCCCAATTTGTGGCCGGTTTGGCCCAAAGCCTGCCACAAGGCGATTCGCAGACAACCTGTCTGTATCGCTTCGCGGTCCCACTGTCCACCACTTCGACGCAAGGGGCGGGAATCGAAAATTTTCAGGTCACCGCCGTGCCGCCGTAGCCCCTCGAGGGCCTTGGCCAGATGACCCTCAGAGATACAAGTGCTGTTGCACAAACCACTGATCGAGCAATTCCGGCTTGCTTTATTCAATTTAATATATCTAAAATGATTCAGCAAACTCATCGGGCATCGTGAAACGCCCCTATCTTGCGTCACCTGGATTCATCACTCATCAACTCGGGGTTGGAGGTGAACATGGACAGAAAAACCCAAAAACCGTGGATAGTGCTGTTTTCTCTGGTGATAATCGCCGGGGCCTTGATACTTGCGGCGCCGGCGACTGCCGATCAGTTGGCCGATGCCATTGCGGCTGCCCCTGGCGGAACGGGCCCGGGACAGATCGACCTCGACGGCAAGCCGGGTTTTCTCGGCATTCCCGGCGGCCCCCAGCTCAATCCCCTCATCGGTTTTCTCTGGTCCATCTGGATCGGGTGGATCTTTTCGGCGGTGGGCGCCTTCGGCGGCATCATGGCCGGCGTGGGGCACATGACCATCTACGGCCTGGGGGATTACGCCAAAAGCTTCAGGGAGTCGGCCCCGGCCCTCAACAAGACCATCACCGACAGCATCCGGGTTTCCAACCAGTGGCTGGTGGGCTTCTCGGCCCTGGTGATCAGTTGGCAGTACTGGAAACAAAAACGGCTGGTGCCGGCCCTGGGCTTTTTTCTCGGTATCGGCGCGCTGGCCGCCACCCTGCTGGTGGTGTTCACCACGGCTGGCAAGGTCAGTTTTTCCCAGTACCAGGGGTGGTTCGGCCTGGTGATTTTTCTCATCGGTGGGTTCATGATTTATGAGATGACCCCGCGGGGCCAGAAAAACAAGAAGGCCGCCAGCGAGGCGGCCAGGGCCTTCGAGGAGGCCGCCAAAACCAAGGGAGACATCGCGGAGCAGGGCGTCAAGACCCTCAAATGGAGCATCGTCAAAACCGAGATCTCCTTTTTCGGCCAGACTTTCAGCTTCAACCCGCTCTGGGCCCTGCTCGGGGGGTTTTTCATCTCGGCCATCGCCTCGTTCATCGGCGTGGGGGGCGGGTTTCTCTACGTGCCGTTTCTCACCAGCGTGGTGGGGCTGCCCATGTTCGTGGTAGCCGGTACCTCGGCCCTGGCCGTGCTCATCGGCATGATCTTCGCCGTCTTCAACTTCATGGTGCTCAAGGGCGTCATGGTTCACTGGCACCTGATCGGCGTCGAGCTCGTGGGGGTATTCATCGGCGCGATGATCGGCCCTCGCACCAGCAAATACATCCCCAACAAGGTGCTCAAGGGGATCTTCATCGTGCTGGCCGTTTACCTGGGTTTCAAATATACCCTGCTGGGATTCTACGGCATCAAGCTGCCCATTTGAGCGCAGCCTTTTTTAAAAGCCCCCAGTCACATTTTTCACCGATCCGGACTCAACGCCGCCTCGCGGCAGCGCTGAAATCCGTCTCTAGAGATCGTTTTTCTCGAACCAGACGAACAAGCCGAGGGTCAGGGCCCAGAAAACGGCGATGACGATCCACGGCGAAATGCCGAGGGCACCGGGCAACGCGATCTTGCCGAAATCCTTCCAGGCCAGCACCGTCGATTGAAAAAAGGGAAACAGCTCGGCGTAGATGGCCGCCCCCGCCAGCATCCCGAGGATGCCAAACACCGCGTGCCAGCGGCCTTCGCCCAAGGCTCCCACCGAAGTGCCGGGGCAAAACCCCATGATGGCCCAACCGATGCCGAACAGGCCGCCGCCCACCAGGACCGCCCCCAGATTCATCGCTTTGTGTCCGTAAGTGATGATGCCGGCACCGGCCAGCAGATGGATTCCCACCATCCCCACCAAAATGGCCGAAAGCATGAACTTCAGGATCGTCATGTCCTGGATCAGCATGGCCCCGACCTGCTTTTCAAAACGCAGCACGCGCCCCTTTTGCAGCAGGAAGCCGAAGAGGATCCCCGTCACCAGTCCCATCCATTGTTCCGTGCTCATCCGGCCCTCCTTCCGTAAACCACCGCGGCAACCAGCATGCCGAAGCCGAAGAACATCGCCAGGGCCACGAAGGCGCTGACGGAAAGCTGCATCATGCCGCTCAGCCCGTGACCGCTGGGGCACCCGCTGGCCATCCGGGCGCCCATCATCGCCACAATGCCACCGAAAAAAGCGCCGATGGCCCGCTTGGTCACCGACGGGCCGAAGCGGTCCTCCCAGATAGGCGGCACCGCTTCCAGCTTGTAGCTCTTGTCACTGGCGGCGGAGGCCAGGGAACCGATAAAAATCCCCAGCACCAGCATGAACTGCCAGTCGATTTTCACCTTGGTTTTGGCGAAATAAGCGTTGGCGGCCACCCGTTCCGGGTCGGCGGTCTGCTCGATGACCCCGGCGGCGCGCACAAAGGTCGTGGACGCCCCCAGGTACTTGGTCTTTCCCAGCCATTGGGTGGTGGCATAGGCCGAGGCGATGGCCAGCAGCCCCACCAGGGCGCCGGCCAGGTAAGGACTCCACCCCCCGTCGTCAAAACGTCTCTTCATCGCAGCCGTCTCCTTTCCGTCCATTCAAAGTGCGAACCGTTTAAAAAAACAGCATTCTCATCGCAAATCGGATGTCACTGAAGCGAGGGATCTCCAGATAAAACCGAACCGGCCCGCTTCTATCTGCGTGATCCCCCGAAGATCCCCCCCAGCAGTCCCCGGATGATCTGGCGACCGATCTGGCTGCCCACGGTACGGGCCGTCTGCTTGGCCATGGTTTCCACCATCCCCTGGCGCCGACCGGTGCCCCAGAGCAGGTCGCCCAGGGCGCCGCGGCCATCGCTTTGCGCCCGGGCCTCCGGTGGCGCCGGTGGCGGGGCCTGGGCCGCCAGCTGCTGGGCTCTCTGGCTCAACATCTCGTAGGCGGACTCCCGGTTCACCGGATGGTCGTATTTTCCCCCCAGCGGACTGCGGGCCCGCACCGCGGCCCGCTCCTCGGGCTTCAGGGCCCCCATGCGACAGCGCGGCGGGCAGATGAGGGTGTGTTCCACCGGCATGGGCACCCCTTTGTCCTGGAGGGTGGATACCAGGGCTTCCCCCACCCCGAGGCGGGAGATCACTTCGGCCACGTCGAGGTTGGGGTTGGCCACGAAGGTCTCGGCCGCCGTGCGCACGGCCTTCTGGTCCCGGGGGGTGAAAGCGCGCAGGGCGTGCTGGACACGGTTGCCGAGCTGGCCGAGAATCTCCTGGGGCACGTCGTCGGGAAACTGGGAGCAAAAGTAAACCCCCACCCCCTTGGAGCGGATGATGCGAACCACCTGCTCCACCCGCTGGCGCAGCATGGGCGGGGCGTCGTCGAAGAGCAGGTGGGCTTCATCGAAGAAAAAGACCAGCCGCGGCTTGTCCAGATCGCCCACCTCGGGCAGGTTCTCGAACAGCTCCGAGAGCAGCCACAACAGAAAGCTCGAGTAGAGCTGGGGCTTGAGCACCAGCTTGTCGGCGGCCAGGATGTGGATGATGCCCCGTCCGCTGAGATCGGTGCGCAGCAGATCCCCCAGCTCCAGGGCAGGCTCGCCGAAGAGGTGATCGCCCCCCTCGCGTTCCAGGGAGAGCAAGGCCCGCTGAATGGCGGCAAGGGACTGGCTGCTCACCAGGCCGTACTGAGCCGAAATCTCCTTGCGGTTGTCGGCCACGAACCCCAACATGGCCCGCAGGTCGTCCAGGTCGAGCAACAGCAGCCCCCGGGCATCGGCCAGGGTGAAGACGATCTCCAGTATCCCGGTCTGGGTCTCGTTGAGCCCCAGGATCCGGGCCAGCAGACTCGGCCCCATCTCGCTCACCGTGGCGCGCACCGGATGGCCGAGTTCGCCGTAGATGTCCCAGAAGATCACCGGGCTGGCCTCGTTGGCATAGCCTTCCATGCCGATCTGGGCCGCCCGCTTCATAATTTTGTCGTTGGCCGTACCGGCCATGGCCAGGCCGGCCACATCCCCCTTGACGTCGGCCATGAACACCGGCACGCCCATGCGGGAGAAGCCTTCAGCCAGCACGAGCAGGGAAACGGTCTTTCCGGTACCGGTGGCACCGGCCACCAGGCCGTGTCGGTTGCCGTAGCGCGCCAGCAGGTGAACCGGTTTTTCGCCCTTTCCGATCAGAATCTGGTTCAAACCCTTCTCCTTTCCCACGATCCAGTCCACCGCCAGGAGATCACACCGACAAAAACGGATTGCCGGCCGCCATTGAATATGGCATAAAAATAGTTCTTATTCCAAGCAAAGTTTGATTGCCGGAGGACTTCGGAATGCCTTCCGTCTCATCACCTGGGTTTCTGCTTGCGCAGCAATGACGAAATCGGATGAAACGCAAAGCGGCTGAAAACGAGGAGTCTGCCGCCCGTCTCTGTAACAGCTGGTTTTTTCAGCAGCTCGTCAGTGTCCGTCTCGAAATGAGGGTTTCTTCGTGAGATACGGCGGATGCCCGATTTGAACCGGAGGCATGGCGGCGCTGTTTCGAGGATTCAGAGCCCGGCGCCCGACCCCGAGATCTCCGGAAAAGACCATTTATAAATGAACACCCGTTGGTTCCGGCCCCATCCGGTTCCTTGCCGAAAGGCTGAAGTTGTCTTTAAGGAGCAGGCGATGAAGCAAATGCCCATCACCCACCGCGGGGTCGTCTACCCCTGGCAGTGCGATCACGTGGGACACATGAACGTGATGTGGTTCGTGGGGAAATTCGACGAGGCCACCTGGAACCTCTTCGCCCTGGCAGGCTTTACCGGTGCCTACCTGGCCCGCGAACATCGCGGCCTGGCCGCCGTGGAGCAGCATCTGCGCTACCGCCGCGAGCTGCGGGCCGGAGACGTGCTCGTGGTGCGCTCCGGGGTGGTGGAAGTCAGGGAGAAGGTATTGAAATTCTACCACGAGATGCGCGAAGCCCTCAGTGAAGAGATCGCCGCCACTGCCGTCCTGACGGCGGTGCACATCGACACGGACCGGCGCCGCGCCTGCCCGATTCCCCCGGAGATTCAGGCCCGGGCGGAATCCCTTCGGCTGACCGAGATCCCGCCCGAGGTCATCAGTTGACCCGCCGGTCCCGGCCGGCCCATTCCCGATCCCGCAGTTTGAATTTCTGGATCTTGCCGGTGGCGGTTTTGGGCAGCTCTCCGAACTCCACCGCCTTGGGCGCCTTAAAGCGCGCCAGGTTCTGTTTGCAGAATTCGATGATGTCCTCCGCCGTGGGATTCGTCCCGTCCCGGGGCACCACGAAGGCCTTGGGCACCTCGCCCCATTTGGGGTCTGGAATCGGGATCACCGCCACCTCCAGCACATCCGGATGACGGTAGATCACATTCTCCACCTCCACGGTGGAGATGTTTTCCCCTCCGCTGATGATGATGTCCTTCTTGCGGTCCATGATCTGGGCATAGTTGTCCGGATGCATCACCGCCAGATCCCCGCTGTGGAACCAGCCGCCGGCAAAGGCCGTGGCCGTGGCCTCGGGATCCTTGTAGTAGCCGAGCATCACGTTGTTGCCGCGCATGACGATCTCGCCGATGGTTGCCCCGTCCCGCGGCACCGGCGTCATGGTCTTGGGATCCACCACGTCCATGTAATGGGCGATGATGTACGGAACCCCTTGGCGTGCCTTGAGCTTGGCTTTTTCCTCCAGTGGCAGATCGTTCCACTCCGCCTTCCAGGCGCAGACGCTATGGGGCCCATAAACCTCCGTCAACCCGTAGGTATGGGTGATGTTGGCGCCCATGGCCTCGATGGTTTGAATGATGGTGGGTGACGGCGGTGCGCCGGCGGTCATGATCTCCATCCGTCGGGGCATCTGGTAATCCCGGGCACCGGGATAGTTGGCCATGGTGATCAGCACCGTGGGCGCGGCGCACAGGTGGGAAACGCCCTCGGTTTCGATGAGCCGGAAGATCTCCCCCGCCGCCACCTGGCGCAGGCAGACATGGGTGCCGGCCATGGCGGTGACGCCCCAGGTGAAGCACCAGCCGTTGCAGTGGAACATCGGCAGGGTCCACAGGTAAACCGAGTCATGGGTGAAATTGCACTCCAGCATTTCCCCGATGGCGTTGAGGTAGGCGCCGCGGTGATGGTACATGACGCCCTTGGGACGTCCGGTGGTGCCGCTGGTGTAGTTGATGGTGGCCACCTGGTACTCGTCATCCACGTCGATGGTGACCGGTTCCGGCGATCCGGTGGCCAGAAAATCGGAATAGCTCGGCCCGTTCAGCGGCTTCTCGTCGCTGAGGTCGCAGATATTCACCAGGGTCTCCACTTTGGGCAAATCGCCCGGTTCGGTGCTCACCAGATGGCCGAATTCGTTATCGACGAAAACCGCCTTGGCGTCCGAATGGTCCAGGATGTAATTGACCTCCGGAAAGGAGAGGCGAATGTTGACGCTCACCAGGGCGGCACCGATCATCGGCACGGCATAATGGGCCTCGAGCATGGGCGGGGTGTTGGGGCAGACGAAGGCGACCTTGTCTCCCTTGCCGATCCCGCGGCTGATCAAGGCACTGGCCAGCCGGTTGACCCGTTCGTAGAACTGCCGGTACGTGTAGCGCTCATCGCCGTACACCACCGCCACCTTGTCCGGGTAAACCTCGGCACTGCGGATCAGAAACTTCACTGGCGACAAAACGTCAAAGTTCACCTTCAGCTCGGGCATACATCCTCCTTTTTTGGTTATAGTTTTCAATTCAATTAAGGACCTTCCGGAGCCCGGAAACAACAAAACCCCATCCGCCGGAAAATGGCGGTCAGGGTTTCAGTGAACAGCTCTTATTGCAGCGGCAAACTCATGTTTTGGATCTGGTGGATAGCCTTGCGTTTAGGGCGCATCTTAATCGTTTTTTAATTTTAAAGCACAGGTTGCATAGCAAATAGAAAAATGAATTGCAATCATTTTTAATATGCCCACCATCTGAAGGATCGCAACGAAACCCTCGTTTGGGATCGTGGCGCCGGCCGATTATCGCTCCATGCGACGCATCGACGACAAGTCAAACCGCTTGAGGCCCGTGGCAGACCATCTACGAATCTCAAGCTGTTCGGTTTTCTACTGTATATATCTCTTTCTGAACGATTCGATAATACTGCGGACCGGCTTTTTTTCTGCTATGGTAAAATTTATCCACGGTAGCGAAAAATCGGCCGCGGCCCCTGAAAACGGCGGCGGCTACGGCGAGAGGGAAAACACGGTGCCAAGGTCCAACATCAAGCTTGCCTTTTCGCCGGCGGGCGCCAGGGCGACTGAAAGGAGGATCGCTTGAAAATTTCGCTGATCGAACTCTACCACGTGAGTGTGCCCCTGCCGGCCACCTTCTGGCCGACCTGGATTCCGGGGTATCCCCAGACCCACAACCGTTTTACCCTGATTCACCTGGCCACCGACGACGGCCTGGAAGGGTGGTCGGCCGGATCGGCCATGGGCACCGAGCGCCAGGGCCTGGGGGACCTTCTCGGCGGCTACCTCATGGGGGCCGACCCCACCGACATCCAGCGGGTTCAGAATCTGCTCAAGCAGGCCGGCTTCCTCGGCTGGCGCAACTTCTGGATCGAGCCGGCCTGCTGGGACATCGCCGGCAAGGCGGCCGGTGTGCCGGTCTATGAACTGCTCGGCGGACGGGCCCGACCCATCGAGGTGTACTGCAGCACCGGCGAAATGCGTCCGCCGGCCCGTCGGGTGGAGGCCTTGCAGGGGATGCGCGCCCGCGGCTTCAAGTGCGCCAAGCTGCGGGTCAAGGGGCACACCCTCCAGGAAGACGTGGACAACATCACCGCCATCCGCAAGGGCATCGGCGACGACATGGTGATCGGCGTGGACGCCAACCAGGGCTGGCTGGTGACCATCGTGGACCGGGTGCCGGCCTGGGATCTGAAACGCGCCTCGGAGTTTGCCGCCGCCTGCGCCGACAACGGCATCGAGTGGCTGGAGGAACCGCTGGACAGCCGCGACTACGACGGCAACGCGGCCCTCAAGAAGACCTCACCGGTGAAGATCGCCGGCGCCGAACTCAACTACGGCTGGGACGAGATCAAGATCATGCTGGAAAAGGACTGCTTTCACATCTACCAGCCCGACGCCACCTTCGCCGGCGGCATCGCCCAGGTGGTCAAGGTCATGGCCCGCTGCCGCGCCCAGGGGCGCCAGTACACCCCCCACACCTGGACCAACGGCATCGGCTTCTACGTCAACTGGAACATGGTCCTCTCGGACCCGGACAACGCCCTGCCCCTGGAATACCCGCTGGAGGAGCCGTCCTGGGTGCCGCGGTACCGGGAGGGCATCATCGCCCCGATCCTGCCGGATGCCGATGGCATGCTCCAGCCCTTCAACCGCCCCGGGCTGGGCTTCGACATCGACCGGGGCCTGCTGAAGAAGTACGGCCGCCGCTTCTTCAAGCTCACCGAGAACCGGCTCAAGTTCAAGGTCATCCGGGAAAAAGGCCTCAAGGAGGCCCTGGCCCTGAAACGGCGCAAGGAAACGGCCGGCTGAAGGCGGCCGCGATGCCCGGTCCTTTTGCCGAGGGTCCCCCAAAAAAAGCCCCGCCGTTCCAGGCGGGGCTTTCGCGATTGGCAAGCCGTCATGTGGGCAAGGACTATTTCACCGGATCACGATAACCGAAACCGGCCACCCCGGGGATACCGATGTTAACCCCCAGGCCGTGGAGCACACGACCGGTCTTGCTGGCCTTGACCAGGATCACATCCCGGTCGGTTACCGGGGTCTGTTGCACCTCGAAATCCTGGATGTCCAACTCCAGCACCTGGCGTTCCCCATCGCCCAGATGCCGGATCAAAATCACCTTCTCCGGGTCGGCGTAGGGGGCCATGCCGCCGGCCAGGGACAGGGCCTCTGAGAGTCCCGTGCGGCGGGTGATGTGGTAAGCCCCGGGTTTTCGCACCGCCCCGTCCACGAAGAACATGCCCGCCTCGGGCACAAAAATCATGTCTCCGCCGTTGATTTCGATGTTCAGTTCGCTGCTTCCCTCGCGGATCATCTTGTCCAGATCCACGAGAAACGTGCCGCCCCCCTCGCCGTCGGCGTCCGGCGCACGCCGCACCTGGGCCGTGCGCCCGGCCTGGTCAGTCATCCCGCCGCCCAGGGCCATCACGTCCATCAGGCGCATCTTAGTGGGATAGTCATAGGTCCCCGGGTTCTTGAACTGGCCCAGCAACGTCACCCGCTGGCTCACGTGGGCCTCCACAAACACGCTCACGTGGGGATCCTTCAGATAGCGCTCGCGGTAGAGGTCCTCGATATGGATTTCCGCCTCCCGGGCAGACAAACCTTTGACATCCACCTGGCCGAGCAGCGGCAACGTCACATGCCCCCGGGAACTGACGCGCACCTGGCAGTTGAGCTCTTCGCTTTCAAACACCGTCACCTGGAGCAGGTCCCCAGCGCCCAGGAGGTAATCGCTGGGATCGGTGTTGATGTTGGCGGCGGCAAACAGTTGCTCGTTGAGGGTTTCGGTGTCCTGGCCGCGCAGGCTGCGCACCGAGTAACCGTCCACTTGCAACTTGTCCATCTGTTCATCCTGACCGGAGGCGCAACCGACAACGGCGGCAAGGAAAAGCAGGATGAGGGCCTGGCCCGGCGTTTTGAAAAAAGTTTTACGCATGACGTCACGCACTCGCTCAAAAATGGGTCACCCCGGGCTCGAAGAACCCGGGGTCCATTTCGGTAAGCGGAAGGTCTCCTTGAGCTGGTCCGGAAAACCCATTCCACCAGCGACCTTCTTCTTTAACCCCGCAGATCGGGTCAGGGTGTCGCCGGGCTGGTGGGCGCCGGCGTGTCATTGCCACCGGATGAGCTGGAAACGCCAACGGTTACCGCTGTCACGGCCACCAAGCCAGCCGCCAGGAGGCCAGCCGGAATTCCGGCCACCGCCGCGCCAGCCGCCGCACCGCCAGCCGCCGCACCGCCAGCCGATCCAGCCGCCGCGCCACCGGCCGCCGGGGCCTGGGCCAGAATCATTTGCTCACCGGCATGGATCACACGCTCTCCCTCAACGGTGGAGACCACCATGTCGCCACCGTCCAGCACGCCGAGGGTCGTATTGCCGTCCTGGACCTGGACAAAGCCTTTCAACAGCCCGTCCGCGGCTGCTTTGACGATCAACTGCTGGGTGACGACCAAGCCGGCCGGGGTCTTGAACACCGTCTTTTGGGCATTGCTGGTGGCCGCAAAATAAACCGTCCCCGATTCGACGCCCAATTCCACGCCGGAGCCGACCTGATTCACGGCAAAGGCGCTGCCTTCCTTGGCCACCAAGCTCATGTGGGCCATGCGCACGCCGCAGTCGCCCACGGGCTTGAGCAGCGCCCCCTCGGGCAGGGGAGCGCTTTCATTCAACACCTGGACCAGTTTCCCATTGCGATAGACATTGACCTTGGCGCTGGTGAGCAGCCGCGCCGCTTCGGCAGCCTGAATCACCGAGGCCATCATGAACACCACCGCCACCGTCCCCGCCATCTGCCTTATCATGTTTCTCCACTTCATTTTTTCAACCTCCTTAATTGGGTTTGACTACCCAAGCACGGGATTTGCCCTGTTTTGTTACATCAAAGGGTTTCAGATTTCAAGGTGCCCGCGGGAAACAGCAAAAAACGATCCGCCGATCCGGGCATTCACCACCCGAAGCGCTTCACCCCGAAATCCGTTTTCTGGAATCCCCCTTTTTCCCTCCGTCCTCGTAGTACTTGTGATATCCGAAGTATTTGTAATAGGATGGATACCCGTAACGATGGTTGAGGTTCACCTTGTTGATGATGCACCCCAGGATGGTGCCGTTGATTCCCAGCACGCTCTTTTTGAAGTGTTTCAGCGATTCGCGGGTGGTCTCACCGGAGCTGCACACCAGCACCACCCCTCCCACGTGCCGCGAGACGACCAGGGTGTCGGCGAACCCCTGCATCGGCGGCCCATCGACAATCACCCGGTCGAAATCTTCACCCAACTGTTGAATCAGTTGCCCGAAACGTTGGGAAGCGAGGAGTTCCACGGGATTGGGGGGGCGTGGACCGGAGGCGAGAAAACTCACTCCGGGAACCCCGTTTCCCTTCACGATCTGAGAAATATCTTCCCCGGCGCCAGCAAGGAAAGTGGACAGCCCCTTGTCGGTATTGGCGCCGTTTTCACCGAAGATTTGATGCAACCGCGGGCGACGCAAGTCGGCGTCGACGATGACCACCCGCTCACCCCCCGCGGCAAAACTCATGGCCAGGTTGGCCGCCAGGGTGGTCTTGCCTTCCTCCGGACGGGTACTGGTGACCACGAAGCTTCTCGTATGCCGGCCGGCCCCGGAAAGCTGCAGGGAAACCTTGGTAGTGCGCAGGGCCTCGGCAAAGAAGCTTTGCGGCTGGTTGACAAACGCCTTGTCCAGATTGCCGTCCTCGGCCTTGGCCAACGGCACCACCCCCAGGATCGGGATCTGGAACCGGTCGGTGATCTCGTCCGGGTTGGCGATCTGGTCGGTGAAGTACTCGAGAAAAAAGGCCAGTCCTACCCCGGCAAACAGCCCCAGCACCAGTGCCAGCAGCAGGTTGCGCCGCACGTCGGGCTTGGCCGGCAGAATCGGCAGCCGGGCCGCGTCCACGATGTGGATGTTGCTCGATGAGATCCCGGCCATGGACTCGAGTTCCCGGGAACGCTCCAGCAGGCTCTGGTAGATCTGTTTGTTGGTCTCCACCTCCCGGGCCATGATCTTGTACTGAGTGGCCCGTTCGTTGAGATCCATGGCCGCCTGCTGCTGGGCGGCGGCCCGTTCCTTGAGGGCGGCCACCTGTTCGGCAGCCGCCTCGTAGCGGTTGCGCACCGTTTCGAAGATCTTCTGCTCTTCCTGGCCTATCCGGTTTTCGATGCTGCGCATCCGCCCCAGCAGGGCACGCACCGCAGGGTAGTCATCCTTGAAGGTGACGCTGAGATTCTCGTACTCGGCCTGCAAGCCGGCGTATTCCCCTTTGAGCTGACTGATCAAGGCACTGTTCATCACCTCGGGCAGCACCGAGGGGCCGTCCTTGATGGCCTGCTGGTAAATGGCCCGTCGACTGATCATTTCCGCTTCGGCTTGGGCCAGGGCGCTGTTGAGGTTCTCGAGCTGGCCCAGGATGGAATTCTGACGCGAATCCAGGGACACGATTCCCGCCACCTGGGCAAAACGATTCAGCTCTTCCTCGGCCTGCTCCAAACTGATCTTGGCCCGGTCGATCTGTTTCATCAGAAACCCGCGCGCCAAGTCCGAGGCATCCATCTTCTTTTCCATCTGCCACTGGACGAACTCGTGGGTCAAACCGTTGACCACCGACTGGGACAGCTTGCGGTCCGGCGAGAGGAACGCCACCTCGATGAGCATGGCGGTGCGGCTGGGGGTCACGGTGAGATTCGAGGAGACGAAGTTTACCAGCCGCGCCTCTTCAAGAGTGGCCTCATCCACCACGCCGGGATTTTCTGGCGCCTCTTCCCCCTTTGGAATGAAGGAGAAGACCAGGTTTTTGATCGCCCCCTTGGCCCGGGCCATCAGCCCCGGGGCCTTTTCGCTGAAGAGCAGGTCGGCCACCACCGGATGATGCCGCAAATCAAGGGTCTGGGCCACCCGGCGGGCCATCTCACGGCTCTGCAAAAGCTGCACCTGGGTTTCGTAGAATTCCCGTGAGGCGATTCCCGACTCGGAGATCTCCTCGAACTTGGTCACCTTCTGGTCTTTTGGGGCCACCTCCAGGGTCGCCGAAGCCTGGTAGAGCTTGGGTTGGGCCAGGGTGATGATCAAGGTGGTGACGAAGGTGAGCAGCAGCGCGTTGATCACCAACCACTTGCGCCGCAACAAAACATCCAGGTAATCGCGCAGATGCACTTCTTCCGGATCCCATTCGGGAGTCGGATCACGAAACTCGGTGGACGGCGGCGGCGCCTGGGCCTGCCGCGGCGCCGGCACCGCTTTGGCGCGATCGTCGAAATCGTCTGTCATCGAAAAAAACCTCTAAGTCAGTAATGAAGCCTTCATAAAAAGGCTAAAATGCTAATTTGTAGATTTCGAGCATAATGATTTCGATAAGTTACAACACTGATAAATCAAAATTTCGATTTTTACCAACGAATCCATAATTGATAATCAAAATCACTCGATAATGCAATGGCCATCTCGGTCCGTCGACCTTTTGCCTACCGGCACACCATCTGGAAGTCATCCAACCAGAGGTGACCAGCGATCTTGCAGTCAAAGCGCCGGCTGGGCAGACGCCGGAGCCGCACCAGCACCGCGTGGCAGTCGGCGGGCGGCGTGAAGATCAGCTCCGCTTGCTGCCACCCGTCGCTGGTTTCGGCCACGGGCATGCCGCGCATCAACAGTCCGCCGACATCATGGCCCATCACCTCCACGAAGGGGCGCTGATCGGTGGTCAGCCCCCGGGTTTTCCACCAAAAGCCCAACCGGCAGACGGCCTCCGGCGTCACCGGAACGATCCGGGACAGATGGGCAAAGGAGACATTCTCCTGGCCCCCGAAGTCCACCCGCAGCCCCACGCTGCCGTCGCGCCCCTCCTGGGCCACCCGCTGAATGCGCCAGTGACCGTCCCGGTTACGTCCGATCCGCCAGTCGTACCCCTTGCCGGTGGGCTCGGCCTCGAAGCCGCCGTTGCTCATCGGCTCCCGGCCCGCGCCGGCGAGCCAGATGCGCCGGGCCTCGGCCGCCTCCTTACGGGCCAACAGAAAATGGACGTAATCCAAGGCCAGATCCTCACCGGCCTTGCCGTCGGCTTCCAGCAGGGACCAGACCGCCGCGGCCGCTTCGGATCGGCCCCAACGCATGGCCCAGTTCAGGTAGGCGGGGCGATTAACCGGTGCCAACAGGTCCAGGGCGCAGGCGGTGATGGTGCGGCAGTGGGTTTCGAGCAGAAAAAAAGCATCGTTGGTCTTGAAGGCCTGGGTGATGAGAAAATTGACATTGGCGGCAAAGGCCTCGGTCATGCCCAACTCATGGGTCAGCAGGCTCTGGCGCCACTTCCAGCGCACCAGCGGGGCCAGTTGCCCCTGGCAGAACGCCGCGATACGCCGCGCCCCGTCCGGGTCTCCGTCCACGGCCCGCATCTCCCCCAAGCCGAGCCAGGCGTCCATTTTCAACGGGTCCAGAAGCGCGGCCCGCCGGTAATGGGCCGCCGCGCCGGCCCAGTCCAGATCCCCTTCCCCCAGGCGTCCGTAAGCGTAGCGGGCATCGGCGTCATCGAGCAGCCAGGGGTCGCTTCGGGCCGCAAAAACCTCGTCGCGGTAGAAGAGGTGGCGCCGGGTTCGGCCATAGTCGAAACTCCACCAAGCCGGCACCAGCAGCACCAAAGCAACCCCCGCCGCCGTCAGGCGGACGATGGTCTTTTTCCTCCGGGCACCGTCCGCCGCCGTGGCCATGGCCGGGGCCGACCCCATCTCGGGCGCCGCCGTCGGCGGTCGGCTGGCCACCCGCACCACGGCCATCAACATGATGAAATAGACCGCGTTGGCCGGGATCTGAAGGTTGAAGTCAAAAAAGCTGTGAAAACTCAGGGACGCCAGACCGGCGAAGGCGCCGGCGGCCAAAAAGAAGCTTTGGGGATCGTCGGCGGCGTTCATGCGCCGGATCCGCCGCAGCATTTTGGTCATGAAAAGACCGAAAGCCCCGACGATGAGGGCAAAGCCGGCCCACCCCACCTCCACGAGCAGTTGCAGCACGTCGTTGTGCAGGTACACCGCCTCGCGTGCGTCGGTGGCCATGGAGACATTGTAGAGCGGAAACACCCGATCGAAGGCGGCCGGCCCGATGCCCCAGGGGTGGGCGGCGATCATGGGCAGGCTGTCGCGCCAGTAGTCCAGGCGGGAGATGTTCTGGTCCAAGGCCAGGAAGCGCTCGATGATGGGCCCGTAGCCGATGTGCCAGCCATAGATCAAGGTCAAAGCAACAAAGAAACCGCTCATCCACCAGACGCCCCGGGGCATGTCGTGGGAGCTGTCCCGCACCAGGCTGAAAAAGATGAACAGGCCGATGAACAACCCCGTGATGCCGGCCCGGCTCTTGGAAAAGAGCAGGGCCAGGGCCATGAGCACCAAAGCCAGGGCCATGAGCAGGTGCTGGTGGAGCCGCTCGGAATGCAGCAGGCGCCGGAAGCTCGGCCGCCCGTGCCAGCGCACCCGGGAAAGGGCGAAGCCCAGCAGCAGGGGCAGCAGCATCTCGATGAAGCCGGCAAAGTGGTTGCGGTTGATGTAGGTGCCCCGGGCGTTGCCCATGCCGGCCTTGATGTGCGTCACCCACAACACTCCCAGGTTGGGCACCAGGGCCTGAAGGATGCCGTAGAAGGCCTCGGCCACGGCGACGGCCAGCAGCAGCCACAGGGTGCCGGTGAGAAAGCGCCGGTCGGCCAAATGGCGGGATAGGGCTGCAAACAGTAGGGCCAGCGCCAGCCAGAAGCCCCACCAAGCCAGGCTTTGGGCCGGCGCGTAGCTGATGGCGACCGCCCCGGGTGCCGCTTCCAGCAGTTCCCTGCTCTGGCGCACCCAATCCACCCGCGTCGGACTGAGCAGTGCCGCCAGACCCTCGGGCAACGGTAGGCAGGCCAGCAGCGTCAAGGCCAGAAAGCCGGCCGCGGCCCACCAGAGGCCAGAGGTCCGAGATCCGAAGTCGGAGCTCAGAGGTCCGAGGTCAGTGGTCCGATCTCCGATCTCCGACCTCCGACTTCCGTCTTCGCGGTTTTCTTTTTTCTCTGTGTCCTCTGTGTCTCTGTGGTGATTATTATTTTCCCAGACCTCCGACCCCCGACCTCCGGCCTCCGACTTCCGACCTCCGTCCTCTGAATTCCGACCTCCGACCTCCGACCTCCGACTTCCGTCTTTTTGAACCGCCCGCTCGCTGCGCTCGCTCAAGGGCGCCAAGGACGCCAAGAAAGACCGCCAAGAATATTTTTTTAGGCCCAAAGGGCCGACCCCAACCTGCTTTTCTTCGCGTTCTTCGCGGTTCTCATTTTTTTGACCAATGACCAATGACCAATGACCAATGACCAACATCACAAAGGCCGCATACACCGCCACGGTGTACACCGACCACACCCAGGACTGCACGGCCCCGAACACAATGGGGACGGTGACCAGGATCAGGCGCAGGAGCAAACCCACCGCCGGCTGGTAGGCCGAATTCCGCACATGATGGAGATCTGAGTCTGGGGAGAGCATGGTTGATAACGTCGTAAAAGGCTTCTTTTGGGGTCGGGCCATGGCAACTCATTGTGTTTCAAAGAATTCAATGCCAAAAACAAGTTTTTTTAGGGCCTATATTTTTTGACCCCGAAAACCTCGCCATAGCAATTCGTTTGCTCGCGAAGTTGGTATGAGTCCCCGCCTCCAATCCGCCTTCGCCCGATGGCGGCAAATCCCATCAGTGATTTAACATCTTCGATGAGTGATGAGCCAAATCTGACCCGGTATGGAGTGCCGTTTTGCCCTCGCCATGGCTATAGTTGCATTTTTTGCCTTGAAAAGTCCAACATAGGCCCTGTATGGCGGCCTAAAAACATTAATTCCCTTTGCTTTTCAATAAGTTGACACGGTCCGACCCCAGGCGCTCCGAGGGATAAAAAAATGGTCTCGAAAAGCGCGATTTTCGAGACCACCTGTTACCACAACCGTTACCACCGTCGTCGGTCGGCGGTAGCCGATTTCTAACCCCCTGAAATAACTTGGTGGTCCCAATGGGATTCGAACCCATGTTACCGACGTGAGAGGCCGGCGTCCTAACCACTAGACGATGGGACCGCAAAAGAGAACAACGCTCATACCCGACCTGCTCCGGCGTGTCAAGCCAATTGTCTCAATATGCCTTCCCTGCCCGGCTCCGGACGCGGCTTGTCAAACCGGTGGGCGAGTGTTAATCATGCCTCCATGCTCGAAGCCCGCAATCACACGCAACTGATCCTCGCATCGGCCTCCCCGCGGCGCAAATACTTGTTGGAACAGGCCGGCCTGCGTTTCTCGGTGATTCCCAGCACGGTGGATGAATCCGTTGCCGACACACAGGCACCGGAGGAGGATTACGTCCGCCTGCTGGCCGAAGCCAAAGCCGACGACATCGCCCGAGGCCAACCGGAGGCCTGGGTCATCGGGGCCGACACGGTGGTGGCCATTGACGGCCAGGTGCTGGGCAAGCCGACCGGGGCCCAAGAGGCCCGGTCCATGCTGCACCGGCTCAGCGGCCAGCGCCACCGGGTGCACACCGGCTTTGCCATCGTCTGTGGGAATCGCTCCCGCCGCATCAGTGCCACGGTCACCACCGAGGTGGAATTCAAGACCCTCTCTTCCGAGGAAATCGAGTGGTACCTGAAGACCGGCGAACCGTTTGACAAGGCCGGCGCCTATGCCATCCAGGGCATCGGCACCTTCCTGGTCCGCCGGATCAACGGCTCCTACACCAACGTGGTGGGCCTGCCGGTTTGCGAGGTGATCGAGGCGCTCATCGCCGAGGGGGTGCTCAGGTATTAGACGGTGTCCGTCTCGAATCTTCGTGGCCGGGGTTAGAACCAGATGTCCCTTTGGTCTCTTTGGCCATTGGGCTCCTTTCAATCCAAACGCCGGAAAGAATACCATGACCATCGCCGAAAACATCACCGTCGTCAGAGAACGCATGGCCCTTGCAGCGCGACGCTGTGGCCGGGATCCGGCCGAGGTGGCGCTGGTGGCCGTGAGCAAGACCCATGCGGCCGAAATGGTCCGCCAGGCCTGGGAGGCCGGGGTAACCATGGTGGGTGAAAACTACATCCAGGAAGCCCGCGACAAGATCGCCGCCCTGTCCGACTGCGCCATTTCCTGGCATTTCATCGGTCATCTCCAGTCCAACAAGGCCAAGTCCGCCGTGGATCTTTTCGACCTGATCCATGGCGTCGACTCCCTCAAGCTGGCCCGGGAAATCGACAAGCAGGCCGCCAAAATCGGTAAAACTCAGCCGATCCTGATCCAGGTGAACATCAGCGGCGAAGCCACCAAGGCGGGCACCACCGAAGAAGCAGCCCTGAGTTTGGTGCGAGAGGCCGGTCGTCTGGAACACCTCCATGTTCGCGGCTTGATGACCATGCCCCCCTTTTTCGACCAGCCCGAGCGCGCCCGTCCGTATTTCGCCGCCCTGCGCCGGCTGCGGGACCGGATCCGCGCCGAAGCCATTGCCGGGGTGGACGTGGTGGAGCTGTCCATGGGAATGACCGGCGACTTCGAGGTGGCCGTCGAGGAAGGGGCCACCCTGGTGCGCATCGGCACGGCGATTTTCGGCCCGCGGGAATACAAGACGGATTAATGCCGAGAAGAAAAACGGCCGAAGGAGACCCGGCATGAAAGTACTGCTCCACATCTGTTGTGCGCCCTGCGCCATTTATCCCCTCAAAGTGCTCCGCGAGGAGGGGATGACGGTGATGGGATTCTTCTACCCGCACAACATCCACCCGTACACCGAGATGCGCCGCCGTCGCGAGGCCCTGGAGGCCTGGGCACCCACGGTGGACCTGGGGGTGATCTGGCAAGAGGGGTATGACCTGGAAGGATTCATTCGCCGGGTGGTGTTTCGGGAGGCGGAGCGCTGTCAGATCTGCTATCACCATCGGCTTGAGGCAACCGCCAAGCTGGCGCGCCACGGCCGCTTCGATGCCTTCACCAGCACCCTGCTCTACAGCAAAATGCAATCCCACGAGCTGATTCGTGCCGCCGGCGAAACCGCCGCTCACGAGACGGGAGTGCCGTTTCTCTACCGGGACTTCCGCGGCGGCTGGAAAGAGGGCATCGAGACCTCCAAGGCCCTTGGGATGTACCGCCAGCAGTACTGCGGATGCATCTACAGCGAGAAGGAGCGTTATCTCGGAAAACTCGCCGCCAACCGTCCGTAAGCCCGGACAGGGCCGTAACGTTGGCGATTCGGCACTGCCTCAATGAGAGAAATCACTTCTTTGGCGCAAGCAGAGTACTGTCCGGGCCAACGGACGGTAGGCGCCTCAGACAGTTCCGGGGCGGCGGTCCAGCCCGGATTGCTCCCGCCGGGTGGCGAGATTAGCGATAGCGACGGGTTGGAAATGCTGTCTTCTGTGCTGCTTCAGCCGATTGAAACCAATGAAGGGCGGCCAGGGGGTTGAGTTTTGACGACCGGCAAGCTGTTTGAGGCGCTTAGGGCGCGTTGGCCGCCACCGAACTCGGCTTGCGCCAGAGGCATGGCATCACGCTTTTGCTCCAGCCGGTCGCCTGCATTGCGGCGCGGTGGCGACCTACGGGCCCTTGGCGCCGAGTTCTTGACGGCGGCAAAACTCAACCTCCTGGACGCCCCGGTAGTTTCAGAAAACTGAAGGAAGATAGAATGCTCAGCGAATGCCGTAGCACCGTCGTCCGCAAGCCGCTCTGGACCGGCTTGCTCCCGCGGGGAGAGGAGCGGGTGAAGGAAGCGTCGGGCAGAATCTCTTCCGCACGTCTTCAGATGACTGAAAACTCTAAACGGGCGATAAAACTCAATCTCCGGTCGCCCCAGAAGTCAGAAGCAAGCCCAAAAACGCCGCGAAGCGGCCTTGAACCTTGAACGCGCCGAAGGCGCTTTGAACGCCGCTAAGCGGCCTTGAACCTTGAACACGCCGAAGGCGTTTTGAACGCCGCGAAGCGGCCTTGAACCTTGAACGCGCCGAAGGCGCTTTGAACGCCGCGAAGCGGCCTAGACCGCGCCGCAGGCGCCTGAAAAAGATATGTTCGGCCACTTCCTCTACTTCATCGTCGTTCTGCTGATCTACAGCACCTATCAGCCACCGGAAAGCACGCCGGTTCCCGCCGTCGAGGCGATCCTGATGGCCGGTGCGCTGGCGGCGGCTTTCGCCGTTTGGGTACGTCGGGATTTTAACCGCCTGGCCCGCAAGGCACCGGCCCTTGGTCCCTCCTTGGCCGACATCCGTTTCAGTGCCCTGTCCACCCGCTTTTCCATCCTGGCCGTGGCGCTGTTTGCCGTGGATGTCTATGTGCTGGACCTACCGGCCGGCTTGGCAAGTTGCTCCGTGCGCCAGACGGCCCCCACCCTGGGCGCCCTGATTTTTCTGCTGCTGTTCACCGCCTACCTCGTTATTATCTGGGCCCTGAGCCACGGCGCTTACGAAAGCATCTACGCCGTCGACGTCACCCGTCGCACCCGGGTCTTCTCTCAGATCGCCTTCGCCGCGCCGGTGCTGCTGCCATGGCTGGTCCTCTCCGGGGTCGCCGACATCATCGGCCTGCTGCCCTTCGAAGCCCCCAGGCGCCTGCTGACCCATCCCGCCGGAGAGCTTGCCTACTTCGTTTGTTTCCTCGTACTGGTGGCCGTG
>JAQVTF010000162.1 GCA_028700185.1 Desulfobacteraceae bacterium
TGGAAGGGTGGCACCTGAGCTATGTTTACGGGACCTGGGGGGAAGGAGTGGACCGGCTCCAGCGCGGCGAGATCGATCTGATGCCCGACGTTGCCCAGAACGCCGATCGGGAGGTCCTCTTCGATTTTCACACCGTGCCGGTCCTCTCCTCCTGGTTCCAGGTCTATGCCCGCAAGAGCAGCGGGATTCATTCGATTCTCGATCTGGCTGAAAAGCGCATCACCGTTCTGGAACGCTCGGTGCAGGAGGCGGCGTTCAAGCGCCTGGCCGAGGGGTTCGGCCTCAACGCCACCATCATCGCTTTACCCGATTACCAGAGCTCTTTTGAAAAAGTGGCTCAGGGTGAGGCCGACGCCGCCATCACCAACCGTTTTTTCGGGGTCAGGCACGCCAAGCAATTCGGCCTTGAAGACACAGCGGTAATCTTCAACCCCAGCAATCTTTTCTTCGCCGCGCCCCAGAACCGGCAAAAACCACTGCTGGACGCCATCGACGGCCACTTGACACGGATGAAGCAGGATTCCTCCTCACCCTACTACCAATCCGTGGCGCGCTGGACGTCGGAAAAGGTCGAATTCGCCCTGCCCGATTGGGTCTGGATGGCAGGGCTGCTGGTGGGGCTGGCGTTGCTCATGAGCCTGGCGGGCAGCATTGTCCTCAAACGCCAGGTGAATGCCCGTACCCGCCAATTGCGCCAGATCAATCTGGAAATGGAGCAACGCATCGAGCAGAGAACCGCCGAGCTGGCCGAAGCCATGGAGAAGGCCAGGGCGGCCGATCATCTCAAGTCCGCCTTCCTGGCCACCATGAGCCATGAGCTGCGTACCCCCCTCAACTCCATCATCGGCTTTACCGGTATTCTGCTCCAGGGGCTCGCCGGGCCCCTCAACGACGAACAGAACAAACAGATGCGCATGGTGCAAAACAGCGCCCGCCATCTGTTGGCCCTGATCAACGACGTGCTGGACATCTCCAAGATCGAGGCCGGCCAGCTGTCCCTGGCGCCGGAATCCTTCGCCCTGCGTGGGGCCGTGGAGAAAGCCGCCACCCTCGTGGCGCCCATGGCCGAGAAGAAGGGCATCGATCTGCGGGTGAACATCGCCGATGATGTGGCGGACATCACCACGGATCAACGCCGTCTGGAACAGATCCTGATCAATCTGCTCAACAACGCCGTCAAGTTCACCGAGCAGGGAAAAGTCGAGATTTCATGCCGTGGCGACGGCGATTTTTACCGGCTATCCGTCAGCGACACCGGCATCGGCATCCGGCCGGAGGAGATCGATGGGCTTTTCCAGCCGTTTCACCAGATCGATACCGGTCTGTCGCGCAAGCACGAGGGCACCGGTCTGGGGCTTTCCATCTGCAGGAAGCTGGTGGACATGATGGGCGGCCGTATCGAGGTGCGGAGCCGCTGGGCGCAGGGCAGCACCTTTGATGTTTGGGTTCCGAGACAGTGAGTTAAGGTTTTGCCGCGAAAAGGACGATACTTAAAATCGAAAGAGGCGCCATGAGCGAACATTTGTTGATCATCGAAGACAATCCCCAGAATTTCTACATGATGAAATTCCTGCTGGAGAAAAACGGATTTGACATCGTCGGCGCCGAAACGGGCCGATTGGGCATCGAGGAGGCCATTGGCAACAAACCCCGGGCCATTTTGCTCGACATCCAGTTGCCTGAAATGGACGGCTACGCCGTGGCCGCCGAACTGAAAAAACACCCGGAGCTGTCCGATGTTCCCATCATCGCGGTGACCTCCTACGCCATGGTGGGGGACCGGGAGCAGATCCTGGCCGCCGGCGCCACGGGCTACATCGAAAAGCCCATCGATCCGGAAACCTTCGTGGACGAAATCCGCAAATACCTCTGATGGACAATCGGGCTGGACTCTTCCGTCAACGCGGGCAAGCCGATGGAACCTGGAGAAAGAGATGAACATCCTCATCATTGACGACCGGGAAGAGAATCTCTACCTGCTGGAAGCCCTGCTCACGGGAAACGGCTACGGCGTCCAGCGGGCCGCCAATGGCAACGAAGCCCTCGAAATCCTGCACACCGGCGGCATCGATCTGATTGTCAGCGACATTCTCATGCCGGTGATGGATGGATTCCAGTTGTGCCGAAAGGTCAAAGCAGACCCGAGCTTGCGCCACATTCCGATTATCATTTACAGCGGCACTTATACCAGTCCCAAGGACGAGGAGTTAGCCCTGAAAATCGGCGTGAACCGTTTCCTTCAAAAACCCTGTGAGCCGGAAGTGTTTATTCAGGCGGTGAAAGAGGTGATGGCCGCTATGCCCGCCACCGAAAGTCCGCCTGCCGAAACGGCGGCGCCGGAAGAAGAGGTCCTCCAGCTCTACAACGAGCGTTTGGTGCACAAACTCGAGCAGAAGATGGCCGAAGCCGAACAAGAAATCGCGGCCCGCCGCGAAGCGGAAAAAGCCCTGCGCGAGAGCGAACAAAAATACCGTCAAATCACCGAAAACATCTCGGACGTGGTCTGGCTGGCCAATCTCAACATGCAAACCACCTATGTCAGCCCCTCGGTGGAGCGACTGGTGGGCGAGCCCATTGAAATCCACCGTCAAAGAACGATGGAAGAAAAGTTCCCTCCCGATTCTCTCCAGGTTCTTTACGAGGCCCTCGTCGAAGAGATGGAAAACGAGAAGGATCCGGCGTGCGACAAAAAACGCTCGCGGCTCATTGAAGTGCAGCACTACCGGGCCGACGGCAGCCCGATCTGGGTGTCCATCAACATTTCGTTTGTTCGGGACGAAAACGGTACGCCCATCGGTTTTCAGGGGGTGACAAGGGATATCACCGACCACAAGCTCGCCGAACAAGAGCGGGAAAAGCTCCAGACCCAGTTGATCCAGGCTCAGAAAATGGAGGCCGTGGGACGCCTGGCCGGCGGGGTGGCCCACGATTTCAACAACATGCTGGGAGTGATCCTCGGTTATGCCGAAATGGCTCAAAACAAGGTCTCCCCGGAAGATCCGCTGCACTTGGATCTGAACGAGATCATCAACGCGGCCCGTCGATCGGCCGACATCACGCGCCAACTGCTCGCCTTTGCCCGGCAGCAGACAGCGGCCCCCAAGGTGGTGGACCTCAACGAGACCGTGGAGCAAATGCTGCGCATGCTGCGCCGGCTCATCGGAGAAGATATCGATCTGCAATGGTGGCCAAGGGGAAAACTGTGGAGCGTCAAAATCGATCCATCCCAGATGAACCAAATCCTGGCCAACCTGTGCGTCAACGCCCGCGACGCCATTGCCGGAGTGGGAAAAATTACGATTCGCACCGACAATGTCCGCTTCGGCCGTGATCAATGCCTGGGCCACCCGGATCGCGTTCCCGGAGACTATGTGATGCTGGCGGTCAGCGACAATGGTTGCGGTATGGATGCCGAAACGCGTAACCACCTTTTCGAGCCCTTTTTCACCACCAAAGAGGTGGGGCAGGGCACCGGGTTGGGATTGGCCACCATTTATGGTATCGTGCGCCAAAACGACGGTTTCATCGACGTCTGTAGCGAACCCGGCAAAGGCACGACCTTCAAACTTTATTTTCCACGCGATACCGCCGCGGCGGAGGCGGAGGACGAACCGCCGGCGGTCGATGTTCCTTTGGGCAACGGAGAAACACTGCTGATGGTCGAAGATGAGGCGGCCATCTTGAAACTCGGCCAGACCATGCTCGAAAGTCTCGGCTATCAAGTGCTGGTTGCCACCGATCCCACCGAAGCCATCGCCTTGGCCAAAGCCCATGCCGAAAAAATCCGTCTATTGATCACCGATGTCGTGATGCCGAAGATAAACGGTCAGGCCCTGGCCGCCCAGCTCCAAGCGCAGTCGCCAGGGCTCAAGACCCTGTTCATGTCCGGCTATACCGCCGATGTTATTGCCCACCGCGGCGTTCTGGATGAAGAGATGCAGTTTATCCAAAAACCGTTTTCTCGCGAAGAACTGGCCCTGAAGGTGCGAGAGGTGTTGGGATAGTCATTGGTCATTTGGGTTGGGCGACGTGAGGGGAAATGGGAAGAATGGGAGTTATGGGAGTTATGAGTGATAGCGCTTGCGCACGGTGCTATGGCCTTCATTTTTCCCATTCTTCCCATCATTCCCATTTCCCGCTATCCACCAACCTACTTGGTTATTGGTCATTAGTCACTGGTCATTGGGGTTAGGCGACGTGAGGGGGAATGAGAAGAATGGGAGTTATGAGTGATAGCGCTTGCACGGGATACTGTGGCCTTCATTCCTCCCATTCTTCCCATCATTCCCATTTCCCGCTATCCACCAACCTACGCCGAATGACCAATGACTGATGACCAATGACCAACACGCCGACCTTGCAAAAGGATTTTCCCCCATGAAGCCCAAGTGGCTTGAAAAATGGTTCCCGCCCTTCGATCCCGAACAGGACGCCTTGGTGTACTGGCGTGAACGGATTCTGTTCGGCCTGCTCATCGGCGGTCTGGCTTTCAGCCCCATTGCCGTTATCCCCAGCGTTGTCCTCATCATCAAACGCGGTTTGTGGCTACTGGCCGCCGTGAACACGGTGGCCCTGGCGGTCCTGTTTTACCTGCTGTTCAGCCCTCGCTTAAGTTTTTTCGCCCGCTCCATCGGCCTGATCGGGACAGTATATGCCATCAGCATAGGCGTTTTGACCAACATCGGCATCATCAGCGGCGGATCGTTCTGGCTCTTCTTCGTCCCGATTCTCACCAGCCTGCTGCTGGGCTGGCGCGCCGCTGGAGTGGCCGTTTTGCTCAGCGCCGGCACCCTGACCGCCATCGCCTTCCTCGTCGGCCGGCAGGTGATCGGCACCCAGCTTCCATTTTTCGTCACCCTGGAATCGACGCTGGCGACCCTGGGCAATTTTGTCCTGCTCAACGCCGGCGCCACGCTGGTGGTCTCCATCATGATTCACGGGCTGGAACGCGTCATCTGCATCCAACGGGAAACGGCTGAACAGTTGCGGCACGAAATCGCCGAACGCAAGCACGCCGCCGCCGCCTTGCGAGAAAGCGCGCGGACATACCGCCAGATTTTCGAAAATATCCAGGACGTTTACTACGAGACCAGCCCCGACGGCATCCTGCTTGAAATCAGCCCCTCGATTCGCAAGGCTTCCGGATACACCCGGGAAGAACTCATCGGCAAATCGCTCAACGACTTGTACGCCGATCCCCGGCAACGGGAAACGTTGGTTGCCACGATCATCGCCCGACAACGAGTGGAGGATTATGAGGTCACCCTCAAGGACAAGGACGGGTCCCTGCACATTTGTTCCGCCGTGGCATCAATCGTACCGGACGAGCAGGACGGCCGCACCAGGATCGTGGGCTCCCTGCGCGACATCACCGCCCGCAAGCAGATCGAGGCGGAGCGTCAACGCCTCGAAACCATCCATCGTCAACTTCAAAAAGAGGAGAGTCTGGGCCGCATGGCCGGTGCCATGGCGCACCATTTCAACAACCACCTGGCCGTGGTGATGGGCAACCTGGAGATGGCCATTGAGGACGATCCCGGTGGATCAGCCCGCCGCGGATTTCTTGACGAAGCGATGGAAGGGGCACGACGGGCGGCGGAAATCAGCAAAGCCATGCTGCTCTATCTCGGAGAAGATCTCAGTAATCTGAAACGGTTGGATCTTTCAGAGGTCTGCCGCCAGCACCTTCCCCTGCTCCAGGCGATGTTGCCGCAGCGGGTGTGCCTGACGGTGGCACTGGCCCCATTGCCATTGATCGTCAGGGCCAACGCCCACCAGATAAAGGAAGTCTTAATGAAACTGACCTACAACGCCCTGGAAGCATTAGATGATGAAGGCGGAAACCTGGGCTTGACCACCCGCCGGGTTCGGGCAGACGAGATCCCCAAGACCCAGATCGTCCCCGCTGACTGGAACCCCGCAAGCCCGTTTTTGGCCTGCCTGGAAATCTCCGATAATGGGCGCGGAATAAAAAAAGAGAACCTGGAAAAAATTTTCGACCCATTCTTTACCACAAAGTTTCTCGGCCGCGGGCTGGGATTATCCGTGGTAAAAGGGATCATCAAGTCCTGGGACGGTGTGGTGGCGCTGGAAAGCGCCCCTGGCCAGGGCGCTATATTTCGGATCTATCTTCCCTTGACCGAAGGATGAACCAACAGCCTTGGTATTTTCGTTTGAAAAATTTTCTGAAGCGCAAAGAACATCTTGCCCACGCGCCATCCTTTGATAACATTTGAGCAGGACGAAAAAGAAGCGCCCCCAAGGACATTGACCAGGAGGAGAATGTTTCCAGCATGACCCAAGCCAAGCCATCGAAGCGCTGGGTGGCCATTTCGCTGCTGGCGGCCCTGGTGCTGATAATGACGGGGGGCCGATGGTTCTACCATGGCCAAAAACGGGCCGT
>JAQVTF010000163.1 GCA_028700185.1 Desulfobacteraceae bacterium
CTCAAAAAAGCGTCAGCGACGAGGGATCTGCGGTTGAGAATACAGACGTGAGGATGGCCTAAACCGGGGAAAAACCTCCAAGGGGTCGTCGCCAAACTTTGACGGGATCCTGGCGGGACCGGCCGTGGGGCTTGATCCGGCGACGCACTTGTGTCTATCTAGCGGCAACCAGCGCGTCGGCCGTTTCCGGTGCCCGTGAGAAAGGATCCTGTTGTCGTGAACATCGCCCCCCCACCGTCCACCACCGAAGGGCTGACGGTCATCACCAGCCACGTCAACGCCGACTTCGACGCCATGGCCTCGATGCTGGCGGCCCAGAAGCTCTATCCCGGCGCCCTGGTGGTCTACCCCGGGTCCCAGGAAAAGACCCTGCGCAACTTCTTCGTCAGCGCCATGGTCTACCTGTTCAACATGGTGGACATCCGGGACCTGGATTTCGCCGCCGTCAAACGCCTGGTGCTGGTGGACACCCAACAGGCCGGACGCATCGGCAAACTGGCCGCCCTGCTGGACAAACCGGACATCGAGGTGCACGTCTACGATCACCACCCGCCTCGACCCGACGACATCTTCCGCCACGACGGCGAGCACCGGCTCGTGGGCGCCACCGTGACCCTGCTCACCGACATCCTGCGCCGGCGCCACATCCCCATCACCCCGGACGAGGCCACGGTGATGTGCCTGGGCATCTACGAAGACACCGGCGCCTTCACCTTCAACTCCACCACCGAGGCGGACTTCCACGCCGCCGCCTACCTGCTGAGCCGGGGCGCCAATCTCAACACCGTGGCCCAACTGATCTCCCGGGAGATCAGCCCCGAGCAGGTGGGGCTGCTCAACGACATGATCCAATCCCTCCAGCGCACCCGGATCAACGGCATCGAGGTGGGCTTGACGGTGATCACCACCGACAATTACGTCCCCGATCTCGCCCTGCTGGTACACAAGCTGGTGCGCATGGAGAATCTCGACGCGCTATTCGCCGTGGCCCAGATGGAAAACAAGATCTACGTCATCGGCCGCAGCCGGGTGCCGGAAGTGGACGTGGACGCCGTTCTCGACGAACTGGGCGGCGGCGGTCACCCGTCGGCCGCTTCGGCCACGGTGCGCGGACTGACCCTGACCCAGGTGGAACAGCGCCTGCGCCAGCGGCTCGCCAACGCCATCCGCTCCAACCGCCTGGCCCGGGACCTGATGTCCAGCCCGGCGATCATCGTGGCCGCCGACGCCACCTGCGCTGAGGCCCAGACCCTGCTGCGACGCTACAACGTCAATGCCCTGGCCGTCACCGAAAACGGCGCCGCCGACGCTCCCCTGGTGGGATACATCACCCGGCAGGTAATCGAAAAGGCCCTCTACCACGGTCTGGAAAAGGTGCCGGTGCGCGAGTACATGGGCCGGGATGTCGTCTCGGTGGGCCCGATGGCCGACATGAAGGAAATCCAGGAAAAGATCATCGGCCACAAACAGCGCATCCTGCCGGTCTGCGACCACGGGCAGGTGCTGGGCGTCGTCACCCGCACCGACCTGCTCAATCTGCTGGTGAATGCCCCGGGCACTGACTCCCCCGAAAACGGCAGCGCCCTGGAGGGGGCCTTCGGCGCCCGCACCCGGAACATCACCAAATTCATGCAAGAGCGGCTGTCGGAACGGCTGGTGGCCATTCTGCGAACCGTTGGCACGGTGGCGGACGAAATCGGCTGCAGCGCCTGCGTGGTGGGCGGCTTCGTGCGCGACCTGTTTCTCCATCGCCCCAACGAAGATGTGGACATCGTCATCGAGGGCGACGGCATCGGCTTCGCCCGCCGCCTCGCCCAGGTCATGGGCGGCCGCCTGCACAGCCACGAGAAGTTCGGCACCGCGGTGGTCATCCGCCCCGACGACTTCAAGATTGATGTCGCCTCGGCGCGCATGGAGTACTACCAGTTTCCCGCCGCTTTGCCCACGGTGGAAATGAGCAGCATCAAGATGGACCTGTTCCGCCGGGATTTCACCATCAACACCCTGGCCATCCAGCTCAACACGGCGCGTTTCGGTACCCTGATCGATTTTTTCTCCGCCCTCAAGGACATCAAGGAAAAAACGATCCGGGTGCTGCACAACCTCAGCTTCGTGGAGGATCCCACCCGGGTCTTCCGGGCCATCCGGTTCGAGCAGCGTTTCGGCTTCACCATCGGCCGCCTCACCGCCGGCCTCATCGAAAACGCCGCACGGATGGATTTCGTCAAACGCCTCGACGGGCGCCGGGTGTTTACCGAGCTGCGGCTGCTGCTGGAAGAGGAAACCCCCCTGGCGCCGATCCGACGCCTCAACGACTTCGATCTGCTGAAAGTCATCCATCCCAAGCTGGCGCTCACCGCCGAGCTGGAATCGGCCTTTGAAAACGTCAAGCAGGTGGAAACGTGGCACGATTTGCTATTTCTGGACGAATCCTATATGAAGTGGGCCGTTTATTTCATGGCCCTGGTGCGTCCTTTCGACCGTGAGACCACCGAGACGATCTGCCGGCGTTTTGACCTGCCGCCGCGATTGCGACGGCTTTTCGGGCCGGATCGGCTCACGGTCGAGCGGCTTCTCTACCGCTTCGAGCAACGGTTGCCCGATGCACCGGCGGATCTGTGCCGGACACTGGAAGGGCTGGGCACCGAACAGATCCTGCTCATGATGGCGCTCACCAAACGCACCGAAGTCAAACGGGCCATCTCCCTGTACGTCACCAAGCTGCGTTTCGTGCGCCCGGTCATTGGCGGGGCGGATCTCAAGCGTCTCGGCATTGCGCCGGGGCCCGTGTACGGCAAAATTCTGGATGCGGTGCGGGACGCCAAGCGCAACGGGCGGCTCGCCAGCCGCGAAGACGAACTGGCCCTGGCCGAGGAGCTGGGCCGTGCGGCAGTCGCCGGCCCCAGCGCTCCCCAGCGTCCGAACACCGCCGGCGTCCCGTCGACGCGCCGGCCAAAGGAGACAGAACCCACTCCATGACCCAGCAGATCGTTCTCACCGGCATCACCACCACCGGCACCCCCCACCTGGGCAATTACGTCGGTGCCATCCGTCCGGCCATTGCCGCCAGCAGCAATCCGGAAGTCACCTCCTTTTACTTTCTGGCCGATTACCACTCCATCATCAAGTGCCAGGATCCCCAGCGCGTCCATCGGTCGAGCCTGGAGGTGGCCGCCGCCTGGATCGCCCTGGGGCTGGATACGGAACGCAGCGTTTTCTACCGTCAGTCCGATATTCCCGAAATCCCGGAACTCACCTGGATCCTGTCCTGTGTCACCGCCAAGGGGTTGATGAACCGCGCCCACGCCTACAAGGCCGCCGTGGCGGAAAACGAGGCCGGCGACAGCAAGGATCCGGACAAGGGCATCACCATGGGGCTGTTCTGCTACCCGATCCTCATGGCCGCCGATATCCTGATGTTCAGGGCCGGCCGGGTTCCCGTGGGCAAGGACCAGATCCAGCATCTGGAAATGGCCCGGGACATCGCCGCCCGTTTCAACCATCTGTATGAACCGCTCTTCGTGCTCCCCGAAGCCGAAATCAATGCCCAGGCCGCCGTACTGTCCGGACTGGATGGCCGCAAGATGAGCAAAAGCTACAACAACACCATCCCGCTGTTCGCTCCGGAAAAAAAACTGCGCCAGCTCATCATGAAGATCACCACCAACAGCCTGCCTCCCGAAGCGCCCAAGGATCCGGCCACCTGCACCCTGTTCCAGATCTACCAGGCTTTCGCCACCGCCGAGGAAACCGCCGATCTGCGCCGCCGATACGCGGCCGGCATCGGCTGGGGCGAAATGAAGCAGATGCTCTTCGCCTACCTCAACGACCACCTCGCCGAGCCGCGGCGACGCTACCAGGAGTTGGTGGACCATCCGGACCACGTGGAGCAACTCCTGGCCCGGGGCGCGGAGAAGGCACGGGCCCACAGCCGCCCCATGCTCGATGCGGTGCGCCGGGCGGTGGGCATTCGCGCCCTGGGAAGTTGAGGGCCGTCGGAGCGATCCGCCATGCAGAGCACCGACTATGCCGTGCGGGTGGAACACATCTTCGAAGGACCGATGGACCTGTTGATCCATCTGATCCGCAAAAACGAGGTGGACATCTATGACATTCCCGTCGCGCTGATCACGGAGCAGTACCTCCAGTATCTCGACTGGATGCAGACCCTCAACATCGACCTGGCGGGCGATTTCATTCTCATGGCCGCCACCCTGGCCCAGATCAAGTCGCGCATGCTCCTTCCGGTCCATTCCCAGGAGACCGAAACGGAAGAAGACCCGCGCCTTGAACTGGTGCGGCCCCTCACCGAGTACCTGCGCATCAAGGAGGCGGCCGAAATGCTGTCTCAGCGCAATCTCCTCGGTGAGCACACCTTCGTCAGACAACCGGAAGCGCTGCCCCGGACCGAGGTCGACGAGACGCCGGTGGTGCGCATCGGCCTCTTCGAGCTCATCGACGCTTTCCGCCAGATCCTTGACCGCGTCGGCCCGGCCCACCAGGTGAACCTGGATGCCGACACCATCTCCATCAAGGACCGCATCGCCCAACTCGTCGACCGGCTCGAACAACAACCGTCCCTAACCTTCGATGAACTGTTCCAGGGCCAGGGATCGCGTACCGAGGTGATCGTCACCTTTCTGGCCATCCTGGAGATGGCCCGTCTGGAACTCATCGACTTCGTTCAGCATGTGGAAACCGGCATCATTCGGATTTTTTATCGATGACCCCGGATCTGCCCGCCATCATCGAGAGCCTTCTTTTCGCCGCCGAAGAGCCGTTGCGCATGGAAACCCTGCGCGAGGTCCTCGACGGCGTGGCGCCCGCCGCCATCCGGCAGGCCCTGGATCACCTGGGGGCCGAGTACGAAAAACGGGGCGGCGGTTTCTACCTGCAACAGGTGGCCGGCGGCTACCAACTGCGCACCCGCCCCTGTTTTCACTCCTGGATCCGGCGGTTGAGGGGCAGCGGCAGTGAGCGGTTGAGCCGCCCGGCCCTGGAGACCCTGGCCATCGTCGCCTACCGGCAACCGATCCTGCGCGCCGAGATCGAGAACCTGCGGGGCGTGGACTGCGGTGGCGTGCTGCGCCTGTTGCTCGAGCGCCGGCTCATCCGGGTGATGGGTCGCAAGGAGATCCCCGGCCGGCCCTTGATTTACGGAACGACCCGCCAGTTTCTGGAGATTTTCGAACTGCGCGACTTAAAGGATTTGCCGACGTTGAAAGAGATTCGGGAGCTGGTGCCCGACGCCGCCTCGCCCGAGCCCTCCAGCGCGCCGGAAGATGGAAAAAACCCTTGACTTTAACGGCCGTAACGCCCATAGTGAGCCAAAAATAAAACCGGCACATTGGGATACTTACGGGACAACGCCGGGGGAGATTCATGAATAAGTCCGATTTGATCAACGCCCTTAAAGATCGCGCCGGCCTGAGCCGCAAGGAAGCCGAAACGGTGGTGGACACCCTGTTTGGCACCATTACGGAAACCATGGCGGACAACAACCGGGTGGAAATTCGGGGCTTCGGCAGTTTTTCCGTCAAGCACTACAAGGCCTACACCGGCCGCAATCCCAAGACGGGGACCCAGATCAAGGTACCGGCCAAAAAATTGCCTTTTTTCAAAGTCGGCAAGGAACTCAAGGACAAGGTCGACGGCAAATAGCCAGATTCGGGCGGTTAACTCAGCGGGAGAGTGCCACCTTCACACGGTGGAAGTCACAGGTTCAAATCCTGTACCGCCCACCACCGATCAAGGAAGAGGGGAACCGAAACGGTTCCCCTCTTCTTTTGGGTATTGCGGATTATTATTCTTCGTACTTGAAGGAGAGCGCCACCCGCGCCCGGTAGCGAAGCACCTGACCGTTTTCGATGCTCATGTCGAGCTTGGTCACCTCGGCCACCCGCAGGTCGCGCAAACTCTTTCCGGCCTTGGCCACCGCCGCGGCGGCCGCCTCCTCCCAGGACTTGTCACTCGTGCCCACCAGTTCGATGATCTTGTAGACGCTGCTGCTCATCTTCGGACCTCCTCTTGTTGGGGTTGAAAACAACAACGCCCCGTCGGGCTGGTTAAAAACCCGCGGAGCGTTCTGCGAAACCCAAAACCGGGGAGATGTTCAACGGCATCGGCGACCTCCCGGACAGCACCCCCAAACGGGGTAACAATTAAGGGGCCAGGCCAACTTCGAAGAAAATTTTAGTTTTTTCTACCGCCCCTTGAACGCCGCGAAGCGGCTTTGAACCTTGAACGCGCCAAAGGCGCCTTGAACGCCGCGAAGCGGCTTTGAACCTTGAACGCACCAAAGACGTCTTGAACGCCGCGAAGCGGCTTTGAACCTTGAACGCGCCGAAGGCGCCTTGAACGCCGCGAAGCGGCCCTGAACCCTGAACGCGCCAA
>JAQVTF010000031.1 GCA_028700185.1 Desulfobacteraceae bacterium
CGACGACTCCAGTGAAGCCCCTCCACCGTCTGCAAGCATTCCGTTTGCACCTGCTGACCGATGGCGGCGATGACGCAATCGGCCGGCAGCACGAATTCACTGCCCTCCACCGGCTTGGGATAGAGCCTGTCGCTGCCATCCTTGACCACCAGTTTGGCCCGCAGACAGCGGAGGCCGGTCACCTTCTCCTCTGCCCCTTCCACCGCCACGGGAATGGTGAGAAAGGTGAGGTCGATCCCCTCTTCCTCGGCCTGCTCGATTTCTTCAATATCGGCGGGCATCTCATTTCGGGTGCGGCGATAGGCGATGGTCACCGATTCGCATCCGAGCCGCAGGCAGGTCCGGGCGGCGTCGATGGCCACGTTGCCGCCCCCCACCACCACCACGCGCCGGCCGGGAAGGCTCCGGTCCCCCAGGGCCACCTGCTTGAGCAGAGAGATGGCATCGGTGACCTGGGGATAGTCCTTTTCGCCGGCGATGTTGAGCCGGAAGGATCCATGGGCCCCGATGGCAATGAAGAAAGCTTCGAAACCGGCGGCGCTGAGGGATTCCAGCGTCTCGTCGCGGCCGAAACGCGTATTGAAACGAAACACGACCCCCAGGTCCTCGATCATCGCCACCTCCCGATCGATCACCTCCCGGGGAAGCCGATAGCGGGGAATCCCCACCATGATCATCCCGCCGGCCATGGGCAGATCCTCGATCACCTCCACCCCGTAACCCCTGAGTGCCAGATAATAGGCGGCACTCATCCCCGCCGGGCCGGCACCGATGATGGCCACCTTCTTCCCCTGGTCCGGGGCCTTGGGGGGATTCTGGTAGGATCGCTCCGACATGGCCCGCTCGGCGGCAAAAGCCTTGAGAAACTTGATGGACACCGGTTGGTCCATCCGGCCCCGGACACACATCATTTCGCAGGGGCGGGTACAAACCAGGCCGCAGACCCAGGGAAACGGGTTGTCCTTGCGGATCACGGAAATGGCTTCGGCATAGTGCCCCATGCCGATGAGGGTCACGTAAGTGGGCACGTCGATGCCGGCCGGGCAGGCCATCTGACAGGGTGCCGGCGCCAGTTTGACGCATTCGCCCGTGGCGCAGTTGTGCGTCCGCACATGGCTCTCGAAGGTTTCCAGATGAACGGTGACGGCATCTTCCACCAACCGGGCCACCTGCACGCAGACCGGTTTGGTGTCATGGGCGGCCAACTCCTCGCCCAGCGTCTTAAGAGACGGCAGATGCTCGCTGCCGGCCCGCCCCCAAGCCACATCGTTGAGCAGTTCCAGGATTTCCTCGGTGATACGCCGGCTCTTGGGGTTGTCCAGGGCGTTGGACTGGCAGATGCGATCGATCTGATCGATGGTGGACCGCACCGGGCATTGGGGTTCTGACATTTGCCAACCTCTTTATCGGAAATGAATGATGGAATGGAATCGCGGCGCGTCAGGACGCCGGCGGGTTGATGCATCCTTCCGACGGCATATCTTCAAGGCACCTCGACCACCTTGGCACCAATACTCTCCTTGAATTTTTCGCGGATATCCTCCGGCATCTCGTCGATCCGGCCGAAAGAGAGGCACTGGGTGGTACAGACCGTAACGCAGGCCGGTTTCAGCCCCTGATCAATGCGGTCCTTGCAGAAATCGCACTTGACCACCTTGCCGGTTTCCGGGTTCCATTGGGGGGCGCCGTAGGGGCAGGCATTGGTGCACAGCCGGCATCCCACGCAGCGGTCGGGGTCGACGAAAACGATGCCATCCTCTGGCCGCTTCTGCATCGCACCGGTGGGGCAAACGGCCACGCACCAGGGGTTGTCGCAGTGAAAACAGGGCATGAAGACGTAAGCGGCCCGGGGCCGCTGATCAATCATGCGCGGCCCGATGGTGATGATCTCCGAGGGCTTTGGGCCAACGGGAAGTTGCTTGATGCTCTTGCACTTGATGACGCACGAGTAGCAGGAGATGCACTTGCTCAGATCCTGATAGAGATAGTACTGGCTCATCGGTCTCCTCAAACGGTCCTCGGGGAGGCGCCGCGAAAAGAGTGCCCCCGGCATCAGGCCGGGGTCACGGTGACGAAGGTATGGTGCAGGGCCGGACTGCCCCCCACCATGTCGGTGATGTTCTCCTGCAGGAGGCTGTCCGAAATCCCCCGGCGGTAGCTCCGGGCCGCCAACTTCGAGTCCCGGCCGAAGCCGTGGAGCATGAAGGCCGCCTCCGGATGAATCAGGTCGGTGACATGCGCCCGGATGGTGCCCGCCCCCTGGCTGGAACTGACCCGCACGAGGTCGTGGTTGCGGATCCCGAGCTGTTCGGCCCTGTCACGGTTGATCCATATCTCGTTTTCCGGCGTTATTTCGTTCAGATACATGTTGTTCTGGGTGGACACGTGGGTGTGCAGGGCCTGCCGTCCGGTGATGAGGCGGAACTGGTCCGGCGGCGCCGGCGACGACATGGACACGTAAGGCGGAAATGATTCAAAGCCCGCATCTTCCAGCAGCGAGGAGCGGAACTCGATCTTTCCCGACGGCGTCTTGAACTGCATCCCCTCGGCGCGATCCCAGAAAACTTTCTCACTCGTGTAGGAGACGAAACCTTTCTCGGCGAAGTCCTCCATCTTAAAACCGGTGGGCGCCAGTTGCCAACGCACCAGGTCCTCCATGTTTTCGTAGGGGAAGTACTCACCGATGCCGATCCGCTCCCCCAGCGCCTTGAGAATCATGGGCCCTTCCAAGGTATCGTAGCGGGGCGTGACGGCCTGGTGCCGCAAAAACATCTGAGGGGTAAGGCCGTTGAGCTGCTGGACGCAGTCCAGGCGTTCCAGGTAGATGGACTCGGGCAACACGATGTCCGAGTACCACGCGATGTCGCTGTGGTTGATGTCGATGGTGACGATGAGATCCAGGGCATCCAGGGCCTTCTGGGTGAGCTGCTTGTCCGGAATCGACATCAACGGTTCGAAGCGATACACCAACAGCGCCTTGATCGGATACGGATCCTGGTTCAGGATGGCACGGGGCAGCATCTGGGGAACGCCGTGGGCCGGATCCGGCAGGGGAAAATCCGGTGTGCCCACCTTGTCGCACCGCGGCACCTCGATCTTGGGGAATTTCTGATCGGTGAGTTTCCGCGCCGGTTTGCGTCCCACCACCCCGGGGCCTTTCTTGAAGAACACCCCTCCGGGGGCCTCCAGGCAGCCGAGCAAGGCATTGAGCATAAGGATGGAACGGCGCACAAAAATCTCGTTGGTGTGATGGGCGGCCCGATACCCGTAATGGAAGGCGCAATTAGGCTTGACGGCACTCATCTCCCGGGCCAAGGCAACGATTTCGGTGGCCGGAATCCCCGTCTCCCGGTCCGCCCATTCCGGCGTGTAGGGCTGGACAAATTTTCTCAGGTCCTGGAAACCTTCCACCCAGCGGTCGACAAAGGCGGCGTCGTAAAGTTTTTCCTTGATGATGACATGCATCAAGGCATAGTTGAGGGCCAGATCGGTTCCCGGACGAATCATCCAGTACCGGTGGGCCTTGGTGGCCGAAACGGTCACCCGCGGATCGATGTAGGTGAGCTTGGCCCCCTTGGCCAGGGCACCGATCAATCCCCGTACCGGCTTGACCTCGATGGACTCGAACAGGTTGCGCCCGTAGAGCACCACGTGACGGCTGTTGGCCAGATCGACCCCCATCTGCCCATCGGTGTAGCCGAACAGTGAACGGCAGGCCGTGTTGGCCGACCCTTTGCAGAGGGCGTCGTGGGTGAAATGGTTCGGCGAACCGATGGCCTTGAGGAAGGTCTTGCTCACATGGGTGGAGAGTTGTGCCCGTTCGGTGAGGGCCACACTGTGAGCACCGTGGGTATCGATGATCGCTCGGAGCTTCTCGGCCGCCATGTCCAGGGCCTCCTCCCAACTGGCCCGGCGCCACTGGCCCGAGCCCCGGGGGCCGGTGCGGATCAGCGGGTACTGCAACCGCTGCTTGTCGTAGAGCAGGGAGATCCCGGCCGAGCCACGCGGGCAGAGGCTGCTGCCCATGGCCCCCACGTGTTCGTTGCCCTGGATCCATTTGACCCGCCCGTCTTCCACCATCACCCTGATGGGACAGCGGATCGAGCACATAAAACAGAGACTGTAAACGGTTTGCTCCATATCTTCACCTTGTCGCTTGGCGGTTCGGCAAAAAAACGCCGCCGTCGCGGCATCTCCCGTCGGTCATCTCATCCTTCACGACGGGAAGCCAAACAAACCGGGGCGCACCCGTGTCACAATGAACATACTTTGAAAATAATTATCACATAATTTCGCCGTGGCCAACCGCCTGATCATCATGACAGCGCCGATGAAAACCATTTCACCGCCTCGGTGACGAACACCGCCTGATGGATCGGGTTGCTCATCCGGTGGTCGCCCCCCGGTTGCAGCAGCAGGCGTTTGGGGTCACCGGCGGCGGCGAAGATCTCCCGGGCATCGGCCACCGGCACCACCGCATCGTCGGTGCCGTGGACCACGAGCAGATGATGGAGATGCGCCAGCTCACCGCCAAGGTCAAAATCCAGCGAGCCGCCAGAAACGCCATCAAGGCCCCGGAGAGACGCCCCCGCGATGGTCCGGCGCCGCACCGGTGCGGCAAACAGCACCATGGCCGCCGGTTTCAACGCCTCGGCGGCGGCCATGCATACCGCAGCGCCCAGGCTGCTGCCGAACAGGGCAATGCGCCCGTCGGCGCCCGGCATCCGACGGGCAACATCCACCGCGGCGCCCAGGTCCGCCACCCGGCCTGCCATGGTGGTGACGGCAACGAAGTCTCCCTCGCTGTGCCCGCAGCCGCGGTGATCGAATCGCAGGTAGGCGATCCCCCGACTCACGCAGGCATCCGCCAGGGCGCGCTGCTTGGCAGACCCCGCGTCGCTCTCCAGGCCGTGGGCGCCGACGACAACGGCGAAACCCGGCGTCCCCGGATGATGCAGCCAACCGGCCAGACGGTACCCGTCGGCGGCGAAGGTCAGTTTACGAACCACCGGAGGCAACGGTGCAATCTTGATTCGAGACGGCGTTTGCATGTATATCCTTGATCCTTTATGCCATAATAAAGCGAAAATGCAACCGCCGGCCCCTTGGAAAAACGTGGGGGGAAGCGGAGGAAAGGATGTTTGGGTGACCATCAAGAAAGGCCAGACAATCGAACTGGACGTGGTGGATGTGGCCTTCGGCGGCAAGGGACTGGCCCGCATTGAGGGCATGGCGGTCTTTGTCGATGGCGCCGTGGCCGGCGACCGGGTGCTGGCCCGCATCGTCAAACGCAAGAAGCAGTACGCCGAGGCCCGGATCCTGGCGTTGCAGCAGCCTTCCGTCGACCGGGTCGATCCCCCCTGCCCTTACAGCGGCGTCTGCGGTGGCTGCAAGTGGCAGCACCTGGCCTACCCCCGCCAACTGGTCTACAAGCGTCGCCATGTGGCCGAAACCCTCACCCACGTGGGCGGCCTGCCCGAGATCCCGGTGCATGCGACCATGGCCGCCGACCCGATCTTCGGCTACCGCAACAAGATGGAGTTCTCCTGCGCCGATCGGCGCTGGCGGATGCCCGAGGAACTGGAACGCGAGGATGTGGAAACAGGATTCGCCCTCGGCCTCCATGTGCCGGGCACCTTCGACAAGGTGCTGGACATCGAGGCCTGCCGCCTCATGCCGTCTTCGGGCAATGCGATTCTTGGCCGGATCCGGGACGAGATCCGCGCTTCGGGCCTGCCGCCCTACGGACTGCGCAGCCACCGGGGATTTTGGCGTTTCGTCATGCTGCGCCACAGTCTGGCCGAAGACCGCTGGCTGATCAATCTCGTCACCGCCGAGGAGAACCGGGATGCGGTGCAGCCCCTGGCGGATCGGCTCATGGCCGACTTCGATGGCATCGCCGGCGTGGTCAACAACATCACCGACCGCCCGGCGGCCATCGCGGTGGGCCAGTTTGAACGCACCCTGGCCGGCGCCCCGGTGCTCAAGGACCGCATCGGCCCATGGGAATTCGAAATCTCGGCCAACAGCTTCTTTCAGACCAACAGCCGCGGGGCCGCCCGACTCTACGAAACGGTGGCGCGATTTGCCGGCCTTGACGGCCGCCAGACCGTACTGGACCTCTACAGCGGCACCGGCACCATTCCCATCTTTCTCTCCCCGCGGGCTCGCCAGATCGTGGGGATCGAGATCGTGGCCGCGGCGGTGGCGGACGCCCGGCGCAACTGTACCAGAAATCAGGTAACCAACTGCCGCTTCATCGAGGGGGACATCCGCAGCGTACTGGCGGACCTCGAAATCACCCCGGACGTGGTGATCGTCGATCCGCCCCGGGCCGGGATGCATGCCGACGTGGTGGCCCGGCTGCTGGCGCTGGCGCCTCCGCGCATCGTCTACGTGTCGTGCAATCCAGCGACCCTCTCCCGGGATCTGGGGTTGATGGCCGAGGCCTACCGCGTCGCCGAAGTGCAGCCGGTAGACATGTTTCCCCACACCTTTCACATCGAAGCGGTGGCGCGGCTGGAGCGCAAAACCCAAATCTTTCCGTGATCCACTGCCGACGCGGTGATAAAAAATGGGGTGCCCGAAATCCGGCAACCGTCGAAATTCAAGTCAACACCAAAACTTGCCAGGCCTGGAGAAAAATATGAACGATTCGAAGCGCGACGGCATCGTCTTTCACCCCATCGGGCGGGTTGAACATGGGGCCCAAGGCGTGCCCCGACATTGGTCGGTTTCAGACATCGAGGGCGAGTTGACCATCGACGCGACCTATGCGGCCGGCCTCGGCGACATCCAGCCCGGGGAACGGATCGTGGTGCTGTTTCATTTCCACCGCAGCGCCCCCTTCGAGCCAGGGCTCCTCCGTCAGCGGCCGCCCCACCGGGACGCCGACGTGGGAGTTTTTTCCATCTGTTCGCCGCGACGCCCCAACCCCATCGGCCTCTCGGTGCTGGAAGTGACGGCCATCAACGAAAACCGGATCCGGGTGCGGGGCATCGATATGTTTGACGGCACGCCGATCCTGGACATCAAGCCATTGGTCACCGCCGCCGCCGAATGCCCCAGCACGGACCGCCGGGATGATCCTTGATGGCTGGAGATTGAAATCACCATCATTTTCCAGGCGCTGCGGCGATCCGCTTCCCGGCGCCCGGCATGCGAGAGGAGACGGTCATGCCCACCGGCGCATGTGGCATCAACTGCGACACCTGTCGGCTCAACCTGCTCGGCATTTGCACCACCTGCGGCAGCGGCATCAGTGTCGAAGGCCAACGCAAAATGGCGGCCCAGCAACGGCTTTTGGGCGCGCCTTGTCCCATCCTGGACTGCGCCGTCACCAACCGGATTGCTTACTGCCCCCGGGACTGCAGCCGGTTCCCCTGTGAAAACTTCCGCAACGGACCTTATCCATTCAGTCAAGCCTGGCTGGACATGCAGACGCGACGACGCCAAAGTTCGCAAAAGATTTCTCCGGAGCAACCCGACACGTTACCGGAAGCGTTCTGGACGGACCTGGCCGCCGCCGATACCAGAGCGGTGGCCGGGCGCACCTGTGCCCGGATCGATGCCCTCGACAAACTGGTGCTGCCCTTTCTCGACACCCGGTTGCGCATCTGTCCGGCCACGCGCAGTGTAATGCGTCTCGCGGAAGAAGGATGGCGACCGGAGCCAGACGCACTGGTTCAGCTCATGGCCTTCGCCTACCTTCGCCACGCCTCCGACGCCGATCTCGCCGGGGTCCGCGTCGGGGTCTCGGATTTGCGCAGCGCGGCGTTCTTCAAGGGTCCTCACGTTCTGCCCACCGCCATGCTGGCCGACCGCTTCGGCGCGGACCCCGAGGGGTTCGCGAGGGCGGCGGGCCGCCTCGGCGGCGTGTCGGTGCCGCTGGCCGATCAGGCCTTTCGCTTTTTGCCGTTTCCCAAGGTACCGTTTTATTTTCTACTGTGGACGGCCGACCCCGAGTTTCCCGCCCAGGTGACGGTGCTCTTCGACCGCAGCATCGAAGCGCATCTGCCGGCCGATGCCATCTGGGCCACCGTCACCCTGGTGGCACGGCGGCTGGTCCAGTCGGCTTAGCGCCACAGCGCCCGGCCGGCAGCCGCGGTGGTGGTGAAGAGAAACATTCGGAAAAAGGCGCCGGAGAAAATCAGCCAGCAACGACGAAGTAGAGGATCGACCCGATCACGCTGGCGATAAACAGCAGCCCTTCGTTGCTTTTTAGACTCGCTGCAAAGCTCTGGCCGGCCTTGCGCGCCTTGGCGTAGTGGGCCAGATACCCCAGCCCCATCACCAGCCAGAGAGTCAGAATGGTAACGACAAGGGTTTGAGTATTCACAAAGCGCGGCGCCTCCCATTCGCCGATGCCGGAAATTGGCTGGACGTGCGGACGAATACCGATTTCTTCATACACCGGCCGGCCGGGGCTTTCAAGGCCCAGCCCTCGGTGCCGTCCTTTCGGTGATCACCGCACCGGGATCCGGCCCAAGAGGAGATGAGCGATGTCCATGATTGTACCCGTGATTCTGGCCGGCGGTTCAGGGACCCGGCTCTGGCCCCTGTCGCGACGATTGCATCCCAAGCAGTTCTTCAACCTCTGGGATCAACGGTCCCTGCTGCAAAATACCGTGGAGCGGGTCCGTTCTCTGGATGCCAGCCACCGGCCGCTGCTTCTGTGCAACCACGACCACCGCTTCATGGTGGCCGAACAACTCCGCACCCTGGAGGTCGAACCGGAAGCCATCGTCCTGGAACCGGTGGGCCGCAACACGGCGCCGGCCATCGCGGTGGCGGCCCACCTGTTGGCGGCGCGGGGCCTGGATCCGATTCTGCTCGTTCTGCCTTCGGATCATTTTATCCGCAAGGTGGACACATTTCACCACGTGGTGGAAACTGGCCGCGCCTGGGCCGAACAGGGGCACCTCATCACCTTCGGCATCGTCCCCAGTGCTCCCGAAACCGGCTACGGCTACCTTCGTCAGGGAACGCCCATCGAAAAGGGCGCCGACGTCTTCCGGGTGGCGCGGTTCGTGGAAAAGCCGGACCTGGAAACCGCCCGGGCCTACCTGGCTTCCGGAGACCACTTCTGGAACAGCGGCATGTTTTTGTTCCGATCCAGCACCTATCTGGAAGAACTGCGCCGCCACGCGCCATCGATCTTTTCCGCCACCCGGCAAGCCGTCCAGGGCGGGCGGATCGACCTGGATTTTTTCCGCCTGGATCCGGCCGCCTTCAAGGCCTGCCCATCGGATTCCATCGACTATGCCGTGATGGAAAAAACCGACCGGGCCGCCATGCTGAGGCTCGACGCCGGCTGGGACGACGTGGGCTCCTGGGAAGCGCTGTGGCAGGTGGGCGACAAGGACGAGGATTGCAACATCCTCAGGGGAGACGTGCTGGTGCACGGGGTCACCGATTCCTACATCAACGCCACCAGCCGCCTGGTGGCCGCCGTGGGCCTCCAGGGACACGTGGTGGTGGAAACCGCCGATGCGGTGATGATTTCTCCGCGCCACTGCACCCAGGAGGTCAAACGGCTCGTGGAGATTCTCAAGGAGAAAAAACGCCCCGAAGCGGATGTCCATCGCCGCCGCTACCGGCCCTGGGGCGTGCTGGAGGTGATCGTTCAGGCGCCCCGCTTCCAGGTCAACCGGCTGACCCTGCGGCCCGGCGCCGGTATCTCGCTCCAGAAACATCACCGCCGCTCCGAACACTGGATCGTGGTCCAGGGAACGGCGCTGGTTACCCGGGGCAATCAGCAACTGACCGTTAAAACGGATGAATCGGTGTTCATCCCCCCAGGGGTCATCCACCGTATTCAGAACCCGGAGAAAAGCTTGCTGGAGGTCATCGAAGTGCAAACCGGAGACGACCTCGGCGACGGGGATACCCTTCGCCTGGAGGCGCCCTTAATCCCATGACGCCTTTGGGGGCAAGGCGGCGCAAGTACATTCTTGCCGGATCACCGTCCGGGGACCGGACGGCGATCCGGGTCCAAACGCCGGTATTGAAACCGCGCCCGGCGGCATCAGCGTCTGATCTGTCAGGTGGGGCAACTGCCTTGGTCGCTTCGGGCGGCGGCCGCCCCCCGGGTCAACCAGGCGAGGAAGCGCTGCCACCAGGAAGGCCGCTTCGGGTTTTCCGGCCCGTCGGTATGGGCAGCGGGAGGGTTCATGACGCCCGTCCAATCTTGACGCTGGGAAAAGCGGTGATGTTGGTGTGCGGCAAAAATTGAGCCGAGGTGAATTCGTCCATGAACCGGACGTTACTGGAAAAATCGATGTAGGTCATGGCGTTGGAAACCTGCCGCGCCTCGGCTCGCATTTTTCCGGAAAGCAGCGCCATGTAGGCGCCTCCGATGGACGAATTGCCCAGGTAAGTGAACTTGTCACGATCGATATCCGGCAGCAGACCGATGCTGATGGCCCGATCGAAGTTGAGGTACTGCCCGAAGCCGCCGGATATCCACACCCGATCCACCGCCGAAAAATCCATCCCCGCCTGCTCCAACAGCGTGGTGAAACCGGCATAGACCGCCGCCTTGCTCAGCATGATACTATGAATATCGGTTTCGGAAAACAGCAGGTCCTCGCCCATGGCGGTCTCGGCGGCCGGCGCCACCAGATAGGCGAGCACATCGTCCTGACGCACAACGCAAGGATGACTTTGGTCCAGAGCGATGCGGCCCCGTGGATCGATGACGCCGGTGAGCAGCATCTCGCTGATCAAGTCGATCATTCCCGAGCCGCAGATACCCCGGGGAGCCAGATCGCCGATGGTCTCGTAACGGGCCCTGCGTGTCTTAGGGTCGATATTGACCTTTTCGATGGCCCCTTCCTCCGCCCGCATTCCCCAGCGAACCCCGCCACCCTCGAAAGCCGGCCCGGCGCTGCATGAGGCGGTCATCAGCAACTCGTTGTTGCCCAAGACAATCTCGCCGTTGGTGCCGATATCGATGAACATGGTCATGGGCGCTTCGCGGTGCTGGCCGCTGTAGATCATGCCGCTGACGATATCCCCGCCCACGTAGCTCGCCGGACCGGGGTAGACGAAAACCGCCGCGCCCGGATGGGTCTTGAGCCCTACTTCGCCGGCCTTGATGATGGGAAATTCCGACACGGTGGGCAGGTAGGGCTCACGACGGATGTAACGGGGTTCGATGCCCAGCAGCAGATGGACCATGGTGGTGTTGCCCGAAATGGCCACGTTCTTGATCCGATCCCGTTCCACGTCGGCAGCGGCCGCAGCCTCCTCGATGAGGTCGTTGATGGTGGCCAGAACCATGCGACTGAGCTTGCGCACCCCGTTCTTTTCCGCACACACGATGCGGTTGATCACGTCATCGCCGCAGGAGGCCTGCCGGTTGTGACCGCTGGTGGCGGCCACAACCCGCCCGTCGTGCATATCCACCAGATACACCACGATGGTGGTGGTCCCCACGTCGATGGCCACCCCCAGCGAAGGGGTTTTTCCTTTTCCCGGCGCCACTTCGATCAACTCATCGATGTGACGCCGGCGCAGGATCGAGGCCGTCACCATCCAGTTTTCGTCGCGCATGGCGGCTGCCAGCTCCCGCATTACCTTCAGGCCGACACTCATGCGATGGGTTTCCACCTTGGCTTTGCGCAAACCACGGTACAGCCGGTCCAGGTCGCTGACCGGATCGTCCAGGCTTGGCACCGCCAGCTCCAGGGGCACTTCCACCACCATGGGATCGATTTCGGCAACCCGCCCCAGAAGCTTGGAAGTCACCTCCTCCCCCATGCCGGCCACCTTGAGCTTACGGGCGACGGCCTCGGGAGGAATCCGCACCGTGATATCTTCGGTGACGGTGCTCTGGCAGGCCAGGACATAGTTGGCGGCCTTTTCCCGTTCGGTGAGCAGGGTGGTGGTCTGGGTGTTCACCGTGCCGCGTTCCACGATGAGCTTGCACTTGCCGCAAGCTCCGCGCCCGTTGCACGACGCGTTGAGATGAACATCCGCCTGCCGCGCCGCTTCCAGCAGGTTGGTGCCCACCGGCACCGCGACGGATTGGCCATCGGGCAAAAACGAAACATGAGCCTCGCTTCCGGTCACTTCCTCGGAATCCTTGAACCCCCGTTTTTCCATAAACCAAATCGGACAGGATGTCCGGTATTTGCAGTAAATTTCTGGATTGCGACAGTGAAGACACTCGTCGCATAGATAGACGTTGTCCTTCATGCACAGATAAGGGGTATCTTTTTCCGGGTGGCAGAGGCATTGGCCCATGAATCGTTTCTCCTCGATAATGACTTCAGGATCCGCTTTTGATGATAAATGGTCCCAAGTTCAAAAATGGTGGTTCAGCCGCCCCACCGGGCATGGCACCGGGGACGGCGGTTGGCGCATCTTCCGGTCTTTCATGCCTTTGCCCTGCCATGGAGCTTCTCTGCTGGAAACCTTCTACTGCATCTGAAACGGCGGTGCGATGTCTCCTCCGGCCTGAATCTTGCGCAGGGTTGCCTCGATCTGCCCGGCGCCCACCATCCCGACAATCTGATCCACCAGCTTACCGCCGTTGAAAAACATCAGCGTGGGGATGGCCTTGATGCCGTAGCGACTCGGGGTGATGGGGCTCTCGTCCACATTCATCTTGGCAAAACGCACGTCAGGGCCATATTTTTCAGCCAGCTTGGCCACCACGGGACCGATGGCCTTGCAGGGACCACACCAGGGGGCCCAGAAGTCCACCAACGCGGGCTTTCCGGCGTCGAGAATTTCGGCTTGAAAGTTTCCGTCATTGACTTCGATAACATTCTCACTCATTGCATGGCTCCTTTGTACAAGTTTTTGGGCGACCTCTCCGGCCGCCCACCGGTTGTAGTGCTATACCTAGACATTCGTCGGTTCACTGTCAATCCGACGATGAAACCACCGGGGTTCACAGGTCGCGACACGCGCCTTATTTTTCTGGCAGCAGGGAATGCGGCGGCGGGCGTCGATATGCCGCAAGATGGTCCGTGGGGCGGCAAACGTTCATTAAACCTCTCGATGGGCATCGGTGGGCGCCGACTGCAACGCCCACCGATTCAGGGCCTTGATCAGAATTTCGGGGGACTGGATTCCGATGAATCGCTCCCGCTCGACGGCTTGAGAAAAAATGATCAAGGTCGGGATGCTGTGAATATTCAGCCGTGTCGCCAACCCGCGGTTGCCGTCGATATCCACCATACAGACCCGGGCGCGGCCACTCACTTGCCGCGCCACTTGCTCGGTGACGGGCTGTTGTCTCCGGCACGGCAGGCACCAAGCGGCACCGAAATCAATCAGCACCGGCACATCGGTGCCTTCGATGATCTCCCGCACCGCGTCGCCCGCCAGTTGAAGCACCTGGTTGGACATGGTTCCTCGGGGGCCCGGAGCTAAAGCTTGCCCAGGGCATCTTTGGCCGCGAAAGTGTAAATGTTGTCCGATGGTTTGGCGGCCAGTTCCGGATGGGTGGCATACTGATAATCCATCAAATCCTCGATGGTCGCGCCCATCTGGATGGCAAAGGAAATGAAGTCCACGTTCTGGGCCGTGCAATTGTCGGCACGCAGAAAACTCCCGCCCACCAGCTTGCGGTCCTTGCGGTTGAACACCAGCTTGGTGTCGATGGTGCCGACATGATCCATCATCGGGTATTTGTCCATGACCGTTGAAATCCCCGTCACCGTTTCAATCCCCGCATCCCCGGCCATCTTTTCCGTCAGGCCGGCCGAACCGAGGCTCAGGCCGTAGATGGCGGTGGCGTTGGCATTGATCACCCCGGGAAACCGCTTGGCGCGGCCGAGAATGGTGTGGGCCGCGGTCTTGGCCATAAAAACCGCGTTGGTGCCGAATTCCCCGCGGGTGGGCGCTCCGGTGATAAAGGATTTTTTCTCCGCGCAATCCCCGCAGGCAAAGACGTCTTCGGCGCTGGTGCGCATGGTCTCATCCACCCAGATCCCCAGACGGCTGGTGCGGATTCCGGCGCTGGCCGCCAGTTCCGTGTTGGGGGCCACGCCCACCGCCAGAACCACGAGGTCGGCCGGCAGCACCTGTCCGCTCTCCAGCTTCACCTCGACGCTGTGATCCGACTTTTCCTCGAAAGCGACGACCTTTTGATTCACCAGCAGGTGAATACCGTTCCGATCCAGGGTCTCCCTGACCTTGGTGATGAACTCCGGTTCGGTGGTGGCCATGAGGATTTGGGGCATCATCTCCACCGTGGTCACATCCAGCCCCATCTGGTGCAGCACCACGGCCACTTCCACCCCGATGTACCCACCGCCGATCACCACGGCTCGACGGCTCCGGGCGGCCCGTTGCCGCAACCAGGCAAGATCTTCGATGGAGCGGACCGCGGTAACGGCCTGGTTCTCGACACCGGAGATCGGCGGGATCACCGGCCGCGCACCGGTGGCCAGGACCAAGTGGCGGTAGCTGAATTCAACGCCCTGCCCGGTTCGAACCCGGTGGGCCACCGGGTCGATGGCCGTTACCCGATCCACGATCAGTTCGGCCCCGAAATCGGTGATCAGCGCGTTTGAAACCTGGAAGGCTTCGATGGGTTTTTCACCGGAAATCCCATAAGGCACCGCACAGCGGTTGGCGTTGAGCTTCTCGTCCTTGATCAACGTCATTGAAAATTTCTGGTCCGAGTGGTGCAACATATGAACGATGGTGCGGCCGGCAGGCCCGCCACCAATGATGATGACATCGCGTTCTTCCATTCCGTTTGATACTCCTCTTTCGGGTTTCGTGGCGAAGGTCGGCAAGGGCCGGGAAACGAACCCGGCCTTGCTGAGCTTCAGCCCATCCCCGTAAAAAATGTCTTTCTTTCGCCCTGGCCGGTGTTCAACCCTCGCCGTGAAGCTTGCGCGCCTGGTCGGCGAGCAGCGACAGAAAACGGTCAAAGGTCACCGGGTAGGCTACCATGGGGATGCCCATCCAGTCGCAGTATTCGAGAAACTCCTCCGGTTTTTCGGCCATGTACTGATCCAGGTAACCGATGGCGTCCAGGACCACGGCACCGCCGGTGTGGCGGGGAAAATTCTCGTTGGCCAATCCCTTGTCCCATCCCTTGAACACCAGTTTACGAAATTTCACCCAACCGGGGGTCATCTACCACACCGGCTCGCCGCCGGCCACCTCCTGGGCGATGGCGTTCCGTTCGGCCTCGCTGGCGAGCATGTCCATGCAGTGGGTGGCCTCGATACGCGCCACCCCGGGTCCCTGTTCCGCAATGATGGTAGCCATCTGGCGGGTGGGCTCGTCGGCGTTGACGTAGCAGAACTTGCCCCCGTAAACCACGAGCACCTTGTCGGTTTTTCCCTTGGCCTTGTGAATCTGTTGCACCAATTGCCGCTCCAGCTCGTTGATGTCCTGGTGCAGCCCCGGCGTGGTGTAAAGAATCTGGGCCGGATCGATGAGACCTTCCCGCTGCAGGTGGTTGAGCTCCAGACTCAACGTGCCGCAGGAGACGATGGAAATATCGGCGAATGAAATGTCGGCCATGATCAGCCTCCTAATATTTTTGCGCGGTGGCGTAGCCGGCATGCACCGCCGCATAGATGTCCATCACCTCGGCGGCATCGCCGATGGTCTCCACCGCCGGCACCGCTTGGCGCATCGCCTCGTCCGGTCCCGGGGCCGATCGCATCCCCGAGGCGAGAATCACGGTCTGGAAAGGCGCAAGGACTTTGGCCGTATCGTCCTGGACCACATCCACGCCGTCGGCCCGGAATTGCTTGACGGTGGTATGGGGCATGAGGGTCACGTTGGAAAGTTTTTCCAGACGCATCAACATCAACTTCTTGGTCACCAGCTCCATCATGGAACCGATGGGATCGGTGCGCTTGGTGGCCACCACTTCCAAGCCGTCGACACCCAGTTTTTCGGCGATTTCCAAGCCGGTGCGGCCGGCGCCGATCACCAGCACCCGAGGGCCGTGAACCGTCTTGGCGCCTTCGAAGTACTCCAGCGACGTCATGGTGTACTGGCTGTCGAGGCCGTCGATGGCCGGGATGTTTTGAACCGCCCCGGTGGCCCACACCAGCAGGTCGGGGGCCAGTTCCCGCACCAGATCGAGGTCCACTGCGCGGCCGGTCAACACCTGGTCGGCGTGGGCGCGGACCTGTCCTTTCAGGTTCTCCAAGCCGTCGTGCATCGTCTTTTTGCCCGGCGCCTGCCAGGCCAGATTGAACTGACCGCCCAGGCGATCCTGTTTTTCGGCCAGCGTCACGTGATGGCCCCGGCGCGCCAGGTAAAGGGCCGCGCTGATCCCGGCCGGTCCCCCGCCGGCCACCAGTACCTTGAGCGCTTTTTCGGTTTGCCCCAGAGGCGGGTTGCCGATCTCGGGGTTGAGGTTGCAACCGATGGGCTCACCGTTGCGCACCCGATGCAGGCATCCCTGCAGGCAGTAGCCGCAGGCGGCGACCTCCGAATACGCCTCCCGGGACCACTTTTCGATCAGTTGCGGATCGGCGATGAGGGGACGCCCCAGGGCCACCAGGTCCATCGCACCGGCGGCACGCAGCGATCGCACCCGATCGGCGCGCCCCATGCGGCCGGCGGCGATGATCGGCAACCCGGTTTGGGATCGCACCCAGCTCAAAGCGTCATTCTGGGGTTTTTCAGGCAAGCTCGAATGGTGAAAGTACCACGGTGGGCTGAAGCAGGAAGTGCCCATGCCCACGTGGATCGCGATGGCCCCCTTGTCCTGGGCCAGCTTGAGCATCGGCGCCATGTCCTCCGGAGAGATGCCGAACTCCGGGGACATCTCGCTGCCGGCGATGCGCACGATCATGGGCAATTGCGGCGCGCCGGCCTTCACGGCATCCAGAACCCGGGTGGCGAACAGGAGGCGGTTTTCCCCGTAGCGGTCCTGGCGGCGATTGATCTTGGCGTTGAGAAACTGGGAAACGAGGTAGCCGTGGCCGGCCTGAACCTCGATGACATCGAAGCCGGCCGCCACGGCCCGCTGGGCCGCCACCCGGTAGCCGTCGACGATGGCATCAATCTGGGAGTCGGTCAGCGCCTCGGCCGGCACGCCGACGCTGGCACAGGTGAATTCCGACGGGGCCCGGGGCGGCGTCCCGCTCGCCTTGGGATTGGCCGCCGCACCGCCGTGATTGAGGTGCAGACAGGCCAGCCGGTCCTCCTGGTGGATCGCCCCAACGATTTTTTTCAGCTCGGCCACGCTGTCCTCCAGGTGTACGCAGAGCTGCTTGGGGTGTTCCCGTCCGTCGGCGGTAACCGCCACCGGTTCGAGGATCACGATGGCCGGGCCGTGGTGGGCGATTTGGCGGTAGAAGGTCATCTGGCGATCGGTGACCTTGCCCTGGGGGGTCCCGGAAGCGGTTTTGATGGGCGGAAAGACGAACCGGTTCGCCAGGGTCAACGGGCCGAGGGACATCGGGGTGAACAGGTCTTGCATCGGTTTCCTCCATGGTGTGGGGTGACGCTTTTGAAACAAGCAGCCGTTTCGGCGCAGCAATCGATCGTCTTCCAGGGGTTTACACGATTTGTGCCAACTTTCCCGTGGGTCTCGGAATTTCGGCCGATAGTCGAACAACCCTTCGGAATCCAACAAAATCAAACAATTTCAACCCTTGCCGATACCTGTTCTTGACAGACGCCAAGGCGTTACCTATGATGACGCGGTAACGTAAGGTAACGTTAGTGATAACGGGTAACGCACTGGAGATGCCCATGCCTGAAAAAATCCATGCCCTGTGGAACACCCGTTTTCTCACCCAGATCATCGAATCCATGGCCGACGGGGTCTTCACCCTGGATGCCGAGGGCCGCATCACCTCCTGGAATCCAGCCATGGAACGCATCTGCGGTCACACGGCGGCCGAGGCCCTGGGCCAGACCTGCCGCATCCTGGGCTGCAGCCGCTGCTTCGGTCGGGACTGCCCCGTGGACCACACCGCCTGCGGACTGCTCCGGGAAGGTCGGGCCGAGGACAACGAGTGTTTTCTCCAGCACCGGGACGGCCACAGCGTGCCGGTGATCAAAAACGCCCGGGCCGTGTTCGACGACACGGGAAAAATCATCGGCGCGGTGGAAACCGTCACCGACCTCACCGAACTCAAGAAAGCCCGCCAGGCGGCCGATGCGGCCCTCCAGCGGCTGGAGGAACGTTTCCGTTTTGCCAATATCATCGGCAAGAGCAAGGGGATGCAGGATGTTTTCGACGCCATCCGGGCCGCCGCCGCCAGCCGGGCCACGGTCCTGATCCAGGGGGAAAGCGGTACGGGCAAGGAACTGGTGGCCGCCGCCATCCATTACAACAGCGACGTGGCCGCCCAGCCGCTGGTGACGGTCAACTGCAGCGCCCTGTCGGAAACTCTTTTGGAGAGCGAACTCTTCGGCCATACCCGGGGGGCGTTCACCGGCGCTCACCGCGATCGGGTGGGGCGTTTCGAAGAGGCGGACGGGGGGACGATTTTTCTGGACGAAATCGGGGAGCTGAGCCCCTTCATCCAAGTCAAGCTGCTCCGGGTGCTTCAGGAACGGGAGATCGAACGGGTGGGAGACTCACGGCGCCGCAAGATCGACATCCGGGTCATCGCCGCCACCCACCGCGACCTCTACGCCCTGGTTCAGGAAGGCGCTTTCCGGGAAGACCTCTACTACCGGCTCAAGGTGTTTCCCATCTGCCTGCCGCCCCTGCGGGAGCGACGGGAGGACATCCCGCTGCTCATCAACCACTTCATCGTCCACCAGAACCAGGCCACGGGCAAACAGATCCGCGGCGTTACCCAGGCGGCCATGCGCCATCTGCTCGACTACCCCTGGCCGGGCAACGTGCGGGAGTTGGAAAACGCCATTGAACACGCTTTCGTCATCTGCCGCCACGAGGAAATCGACACCCGCGACCTGCCGGCGGAAATCCGCCTGGGCCACCGCCTTCCCCCGCCGTCGGCCGTCGCCCCTTCCGCGCCCCATTACCGCATCGGCCGGGATTTGACCCGCGAGCGTCTGATGGAACTGCTGAATGCCAGCGGCTGGAACAAGGCCGAAGCGGCTCGCCGCCTGGGCATCAGCCGCACGGCGGTGTGGAAGTATATGAAAAAATGGGAGATTCCCTTGCAAGGGGAAAACTGAACAACCGACAAAAAGAAGAGAAAGTCGCGCTGGTCACCCCCCCGGGGGTGCGTCAAGCGCCCAACCTATGCACCCCAATCCGCGAAGGTGCCAGATGGGCGGTGGCCAGATCCACCAGGTGCCGATGGTGGGTGAAGAAAATAACCTGGGTCTTGCCGGCCAGATCGGCAAGCACTTCCAGAGTGGCCAACGCCCGCCCATCGTCAAAGCGCAGCAGGATGTCATCCACCACGAAGGGCAACGGTTCCTGATGCGCCAGGTAACGCTCCAGGCTGGCCAACCGGAGGGCCAGGTAGAGTTGATCGGCGGTGCCGTCGCTCATTCCCTCCACCGGCACCACCTCTCCGCCACCGGCTCGAATGCCCACCATCACCGGGTTGCCCTTCTCGTCGTACTCGGCCCGCAGGCGATCAAACGCCTCCAGGGTCATTTTCCCGAATAGCGCCCCAGCCCTGGAAACCAGCGGCCCCTGGTGCTTTTCGCGGTACTGTTCCACCGTCCCGGCCAAGATGACAGCGGCGATCTTCACCCGCGCGTAGCGCATCACATCCGCTTCCAGCCGGGCAAGCAGCGCTTCGGCCGCCTCGGCACAGCCCGCCGCCTCGGCGCTGCCGTCCATGCGCTTCAGCTCGGAAGTCTCGATGCCGATGGTCTGATCCAGGACCGAGCGCTCTTGCTCCAGCCGCTGGATTTCCGTTTCCAGGTCCTCGATTTCAGGGCCGATGCCGTCGGCCGCCACCCTCGCCGCCTCCGCCATGAAATCCGCCACCGTGGCCCCGGCACTCAACTCCAGCAGGTGCTGGTCCACGGCGCGGCGTTCCGTGGTGAGCCGCTTGCGCGTCTGGGCCCGACGCTCCACCTCGCCCAAGGCGGCGGCGGCAACGCCCCCTGCCTCCCGGCACAGGGCTTCCATGACAGCGGTGCACCGGGAGATGCGCCGCTCGGCGTCCCCCCGCTCCTTCTGTGCCGCGGTTAGTTGCTGCTTCAGGCCGCGACGCTCGCCATCACTCTCGCGCGCCGCCGTTAGCCGGGCATTGAGCAGTTCGGCGGCCCGATCCAGGGTCTCGGCGGCCAGATCCGGCGCCAAGGCGGCGATCAGGGCTTCAACCCGGGCCTGAAACGCCGCCGCGTCGCGGTCTATACCGTCGATGCGCTTCCGCAGCACCTCGGCTTCGGCGATCTGGTTCCTGGCCTCCTTGAGGTTGTCGATCACCGCCAGCGCCGCCGTGGGACTGGCCTCGGCGGAAATGCCGAGCCGGGTCACGCTCTGATGCCAGCTCTGCTGCCAGTCGTCCAGGGCCGTTTCCAGGTCCCGCACCACCGCCGCCGTCTCCTCGCGCTCCGCCGCCAGTTGCCCCAGCTCCTTGTCCATGGCGGCGATGCGAGCCTCCCTGTCCCGCTGCTCCCTCGCATGGGCCCTGGCCACCTGGATCCGCGCCGACAACGGCACCTGGGCAATGGGCGGGGCTTGGGCCGCCGCCAGGGCCTGCCGCAACCCGTCGTCCAGCTCGGCCCGCAACCGGATGTCGCCTTCCAGCTGGGCCTGGAGGTGACGCTGCTCAGACAGTTGCGCCCGCAGCACATCAAGGGCGGACAGCCAGGCGCGCATCTCGGCGGGAGACAGCGGCTTGAGGTGAACGGGTTGCCACAGGGCCTGCCACCGGATCTCCAGGGCGTTGCGATCGGCCAGCACGGCCTCCATCTGACCGGCAATGTCGGCGGCGGCTTGTTCGAGCTGCTTTTCCCGGGCGGCCAGAAGCCCCTTGCGGCTGACCTGCTCCGCCTCGTGCCAAAGGCGGTCGGCGACGTGATCGGCCCGGCGCATGCTGGCCTCGAAGGCCTCCGGCAGGCCGGTGGCGCCTTGAAAAGATGCCCTGAAAGCGGCCTCCTCCACCGGCGGCGGCGCTTCCCCTGCCAGACAGCGACGGATCAACCCCCAGCCCTGGTGACGCAGGGACCTGGCCTCGGCCAGATCCACCTCGGTGGGCACCTGGCGGCCACTGTCCACGGCCGCCAGATCGGCCCGAAGGCGGAGGATCTCGGCCTCGCCGTCCGCCCGGGCCGCCTGGAGTTTTTCCATACGCCGCTCCAGGCCATCGAACCCCTCCTGGAAACGATCGAGGCTCTCCTTCGTCGGCCAGGGCAAGGCGTCGATTTCAGCCACTGCCCCCTGCCAGAGGGACTGGCGCCGGATCCCCCGCGCCAGCTCATCGTCCAGCGCGCCCACGGCGGTTTGCAGCTCATTGATCCGCTTGTCGATGGGGCCGACTGCCAGCGCCGCTTCCACGGCAGCCTCCAACCGGGTCGCATCCACCGGCGAGGGGGTGGACCGACGCTGGCGCTGCAGCGCTTCGATGCGGGCCTCCACCTTGCGGCGCTGGGTTCGGGCGCTCTCCAAACTGGCGACCAGGCGCTGGTAGGTGTTGCCCAGCGCCTGGATTTCGGCCACCGTTGATGGCGACAGATGGACGGCGTCGGTGGAAGCCGCCGTCTTGTCGCTTCCCACCCGGGCCAGCTTGTCGGTCGCCTGTTGCTGCAGGGTGCGCATCCGCCCTTCCAGCCCGGGACGGTCCTTTTGGGCCTTCCGGTAGCTGCCGAGCTCGTGCTGCAGGGCTTCGACGGCGGCGGCCTGCTGGATCAGGGTTTCGGGCACCGCCAGGGCCGCGATGCGTCCACCGAGACCTTCAATGGCCTGTCGCGCGCGCTGAAGGTCGCGAACCGCCACGCTGAGATCCCTTTCGGCCTCACGTCGCTTTTCCCCGAAATCATCCGCTAGATCCGGAGTGGACGCCAGATCCGCCAGGTCCGCATCGATCTCCTTGCGCCGGGCCATCGCCGGCAGGCCGTCCCGAATGCGCTGAAGCCGGAGTACTTGTTGCTTGGCCTCGGCGAGGGCCTGACGGACGCGGTACATCCGTGCTTGGGCTTCGGCCAGGGCCCGGTGGTGGGTCTGCCAGGTCGTTTCCTGGAGCAGCGCTTCCTTCTGCTTCTTCCGTATCTCCCTGAGAGCCGTCAGCGCCTGATTAATCTGCGGCGTGGACCCGCCGGGCTTGAAAAGGGCGGCGCAGTCCTGCTCCAGTTTCTGCTGCACCGCCTGAAGCCGGATCAAGCCGGCACCGGCGGCAAACAACGCTTCACCGATGTGCCCCTTGCCGCAAACGATTTCCTGGCCCCCGCGGACCAGATCCTCGTGGCCGATGGCAAACATCTGCTCGAAAACCGCCTGGTCCGCCCCCCCGAGAAACGGTGCCAGGGCGTCATCGGGCAGCACAACGGCATCGTCGGCCGACCGCAACGTCTTCACCTGCCCCTTGCGCCGCAGGAAATCGATCTGCCGGCCGTCGCTGCCCGCCAGTCGCGCGCCGATGCGCAGTTGGGGGTACGGATGCCGGAAGTTGTCGCCGGTTCTGGGGGGAATGCCGAAGAGCATGTGGCGCAGGGCCCTCAGGGCTGAACTTTTCCCCGCCTCGTTGGGGCCGAAGACCAGATGAAAGTCGGTGGCGGCATCGGAAAAATCCAGGACGGTATCGGTGAACGGTCCGTAGGACGCCAGCCGGAGCGCCAGAATCTTCAAGGTTTCATCTCCTCGCTGCGGAGTCTGGCCGCCAGGAGGGCATGGGCCTGGTCCACCAGCAGGCGCATCCGCTCCGGATCATCCGGTTGCAGGGTGTCGGGGCGCTGGCGGTACTCCGGCGGCAGCTTCTGCATCAAACTGGCCATCATCTCCCCCAGGGCCATCAGTTCGGCTTCATCGGCCCCCAGAGAAGCCACGAACCGATCCAGCTCCCGCAACGGCCCCGGGTCGAAGGCGCGGCGGGATTCGGAAACCGTTGCAATGAGCACCTTTTCGATCCACACCCGGTCGGCGAAGGCCGCCAGGGCCGCCGCCCGCACGGACTGGCGCAGGTGTTCCGGATCCGCCGCCATCCGACCGTGGATGGCCGTGGGACCGGTAAAGGCGATGCGCAGAATCACCGGCAAGCCGTCGTTCTCCTCGACGACGGGATCGGCGGCGGCGTTAAACCGCTCCAGAACCTCCTCCCATCGCGTCACGCCGGAAAGATCCACCGACAGGGAAGCCCACCGGATGAGGTCCAGCGGAACAGGCATGATTTCCGGTGCTTCCCCCTCGGTCACCGTCACCAGCACGCCCCCCTTGGGGCCGGTTTCACGGATGTGGCGACCCTGGGTGCACCCGGAAAACACCACCGCCGGCTCCCGTGAGACGACCTCGAACTGGTGCACGTGCCCCAGGGCCCAGTAGTCGTAACCGCGGCCGTGCAGGTCGGCCAGGGAACAGGGGGCATAGGGTTCATGCCCGGGCCGGCCGCTGAGGCTCGTGTGGAGCAGGCCAATGTTGAAATACCCCGGTAGCGGTTCCGGGTAGGCCCGGGCCAGGTTGTCCATGGTTGCGGGTACGGGGAAACTCTGGCCATGAATGGCCACCTTCAACGCCTCCAGAACCCGGGTTTCAGGCCGATGGCTGGGAAAGATGCAGTCTTTTTGGGGATAAGGCAGCGAACGGGTCATGCGACCCGCGGCGTCATGGTTGCCGGCGACGATGAACAGCGGGATTCCCGCAGCACTGAGACGGCCGGCCTGGGAAACGAAGAAAAGACCGGTGTTGTAATCCTTCCAGTCGCCATCGAACAGGTCGCCGGCAATGAGCACGAAATCCACCGATTCGGAGAGGGCCAGATCGACGAGGCGGGTAAAAGCGCGACGGGTGGCCTGACGCACCTGCCGCACCGGTGCGCCTTCGTAGCGCTCCAGTCCCCGCAGCGGGCTGTCCAGGTGAAGGTCGGCGGCATGGATGAACTTGAACATGGCTGTCCCCCGGTGGGATTTCCCGCATTTTTAGAACCCCACCGGAGACCTGTCAACCACTGATCTTCGGAATTGCGGCGGCCGCGAAGTCGGGAAAGCGTTGATTCCGCCCCCTCGTCCTTGCCCCCTGGGGGGCAAGCGGGCGAAGGCCGGGCCGTACATTGACGGGCCTCCGCCGTCGGTTTCGATTCGCCTTGACACCGGCGGCGGATTCGTCTAAGGGAAACTGACTGATTGGTCAGTCCATCCCTCACCGACCGGGACCATGCCGATGACCAAAAAGGCAGAAATTTTGGCCACCGCCACCCATCTTCTGGCTGTAAACGGCTACAGCCAGACCTCGATGAACTCCCTGGCGCGCATGACCGGCGTCGCTCACGGAACTATCTTCTATCATTTCAAGAATAAGGAAGAGCTGTTTCGGGACATCCTGAAGGCCTTCAAGGCCGAGATCCTCCACGCGTACCCACGGCACTGCGATGCTGCCACGGCCCCAAACGGCCGGCAGCAACTGGAAAATGCCGTTGATTTCTACCTTCAGCTCTCCGCTCAGATGGCCGACCGCTTCCTCCTGCTGCACCGCCACGACGCCTACGAATTGTCCCAGGTCAACCCGGATTGCCGCCGCCACCTGGAGGCCATCTACGACTGTTTCATCGGCATGTTCGAGCAGGCCATCGTTGCCGGTCAGGCCGACGGCACCCTGAACGCGCAGCCCACGGCCCACCGCGCCGCCCTGCTGGTTTTCACCATGGTGGATGGATTGGTCCGTTTCAACACCTACAACCTTTATGATGCCCACAGTCTCCACGGCGATCTGATCGCATCGATCCGCCGCATGCTTCAACCTTAGGCTTTTTTTGGGAGGAGGATTAAACGAGAAATGATCACTAAAATTTTTCCCTTTCTGGCCTGGTTTCGCGGTTACCGCCTGGCGGATCTGCGCATCGATGCGCTCTCCGGGCTCACCGTGGCCCTGGTACTGATCCCCCAGTCCATGGCGTATGCCCAGTTGGCGGGGCTACCCGCCTTCTACGGGCTGTACGCCGCGTTTCTCCCCCCCGTCATCGCCGCCCTGTTCGGCTCCAGCCGCCAGTTGG
>JAQVTF010000032.1 GCA_028700185.1 Desulfobacteraceae bacterium
GATGATGGGAACGATCTGCATCTGGGGAAAATCACGGTTGATCCGCGCGATTTCCGCCAGCACCGCCGCGGCCACCTCCACGGTGTTTTTCCCCGACTGCTTGTTGACGGACAGGCGCACGCCGGGGCGTCCGTTGACATGCACGATGCGGGTGACCCGTTTCCAGGCGTCTTCCACCGAGGCGATTTCCCGCAACAGGATCGCGGCATCCTGGCGCGTGGCCACCACCGTGTCTTGCAGTTCATCGAGACTGGCGTAGACCCCCGGGGTGCGGATGGTGACATCCAGCAGGCCCTGCTCGATGGTTCCGGCAGGCAGATTGATGTTTTCCTCGGCGATACGGTCGATGATTTCATCGATGGAAAGGTTCAGCGCCTTGAGTTTCTCCGCGTTGAGGTTGACGTGGATTTCCCGTTCCAGGCCACCCCAGATGTCCATGGAAGCGACCCCGGCGATGCGTTCGATGCGGTTTTTGATATCCTCGTCCAGGAGGCGGCGGACTTTGATGGGATCCATATCGCTGGCCACCCCCAGGATCAGAATCGGGAAGGAGGCCAGGTCGAATTTTCTCAGCCGGGGCCGCTCGGCATCGTCGGGAAGACGGGGGATCACCCGATCAAGCCGGTCACGGATGTCGTTGGCGGCGGCATCCAGGTCGGTTCCCCAGGTGAAGGTGACGCGTACGCTGCTCATGCCTTCGGCGGAGATGGAGGTGACTTCCTCCACCCCCGGCACGGCGCTCATCGCTTCCTCGATGGGGCGGGTGATCAGCTCTTCGACTTCCTCGGGGCTGGCGTTTTCGTATTCGGTGGAAACGCTGAGGGTCGGGTAGGAGATGTCGGGCATGAGGTCGATGGACAGCCGCGAGAAGGACACGGCGCCCAGCAGGATCACGATCAGGGCCGCCATGCTGGTCATTACCGGTCGACGGACGGCGAAAGCGGAGATGTTCATCACTTTTTTCCGATGGAAGCGTTCAGCCCGCTGGCGCAGGGCCGGCTATCCGGCGTCGGGCAGTCGAATGGGCGCACCGTCTTCAAGCAGATGGTGTCCCAGGGTGACCACGTGGCCGGAAAGCGTCGGCTGGAGAATCTCGGCGTACCGGTTATCCACGATTCCCACCGTCACCGGTACGAAACGGACAGTGGCCGCGGGGAGGTCGGCGACGAAGACCCCCGCCTGCCCCGTTCGTTGGATCAAGGCCGCCAGGGGCACCAGGATGGCATCGTCGTGACGGGCCAGGGTGATGGCGGCCCGCACGAACATGCCGGGCTTCAGCGCACCGTCGTCGTTGGGGACCTCGATTTCGACCCGGGCCTGGCGGGATGTTTCCTTGAGCAGCGGCGCCACCCGGGAGACCCGGCCGACAAATTCCCGGTGGGCAAAGGCGTCGGTGGTCAGGGTGGCCTCCAGGCCCGGCCGAATGGCGGAATAATCGCGTTCGATGACGTGAATGCGTGCCGTCAAGGTCCGCAGGTCGAGGATCGAGACGATGGGGGTGTTGGCCGCCACCATGGCCCCGGGGTCGAGAAAACGTTCCCCCACCACCAGGCGGCCATCGGCAAAATGTTCCGGAACCCGGATCCGGGTATAGGCGAGTTGAACCTCGGCCGTCTTCAGCGCCGCTTCGCTCTGGGCCACCTGGGCCTTGGCCACCTCGAAACGGGCCTCTTCGCGGCGGTAATTGGCCTCGGCGGCGTCCAGCTCCGATTGAGAGGCGATTTGTTTCTGACGCAGGACGCGGGTGCGGTCGTATTCCCGCCGGGCGTTTTCCAGGGTGGTTCGGCGCTCTTGTACCGTGGCCCGGGCCACGTCCAGTTCGGCGGTGGCCCGGGCGATCTGCTGGCGGTATTCGGCGTCGTCGAGAACCGCGACCAGTTCGTTGGCCGTCACCGGATCGCCGATGCGCACGGCGATTTTTTCGATGCGACCGGCGATCTTGGGAGCCAGGATGAATTCGCTGGCCGCCAGGAGCGATCCAGTGTAGTGGCCGACCCGGGTGATGGCCGAGCGGGTGACCGGTGCGGTTTGCACCGCGACGGGGGACTTGTTGCCGGCGGCTCCGTTGGCCGTCGGCACGGCGGCGAGCTTACGGTACACCTGAAATCCCAAAAGACCGACGGCGAGAAAAACGACGAGGTAGAGCCAGATTTTTTTCATTTGGTCATCGCTTGCAACAAACGACTGCGACTGCCACGGTCCATGTCCTCCAGGGCAAAGCGCAGTACCGCTTCCAGGAAGGCCGACTTGTTGGCGACGTTGGCGCCGGAGAGTTTCAGCTCGTAGAACTTGCGATCGAAACGTTCCAGGAGCGCCACGGGGAGATAAAAGCCGGCTTTGCGCTTGTCGGTGCTCGCCGTTTCCTCCGGTCCGGTGGCCACCGCCATGGGATCCAGCACGACGTCTTCGAAGAGCTCCAGGCCATTTTTGGTGGTCTTACGGCTGGTCATGATCATCGATCCTTTGGGCAAGAAGTTGATAATCGGCCGCCCCCCGGGCCTGGGCGCTGTACTCGAAAATGGTACGCCCATAGGCCGGCGCTTCACTCAGACGGACGTTGTAGTGCACCGGATCGCAGATCTGGCGTTGAAAGAGGCGCCGCAGGTGTTTGAGGACCACTTCGCTTTGACGGGTGCGCAAGTCGTAGAGGGTGGGCAGGACGTAGCGCAACTGCAGGGCCGGGTTTAGTTTCTGCGCCGAAAGCAGGTAGCCGAAGAAGGTCTTGAGTCCCTCCAGGGCCGGCGCCTGCAAAGCCACGGGGCAAAGCACCTCTTCGGCGGCCATCAGGATGTTGACGCTGAGCACGTCCCAGCCGGGCGCACAGTCGAAGATCAGGTAGTCCAGGGCGCCTTCCTTGGGCACCAGGGCCTTGGCCAGCAAGGTCTGGCGCTGATCCCGGGGCTGTTCGCCGAGCCAGTTTTTCAGCTCCACCAGCTTGATGCCGCCGGTGAGCAGCCAGAGGTTGTCCCGGGCGGGACAGACCACCTCGCTTTTGGAGATTCGACGTCCCTTCTCATCATAACCGGTGACGAATTCATAGAGTCCGAAAGGATGATGGACACCGAGAAACTTGCCGGTCTGGCCCTGGGTGTCACAGTCGACCAGCAGAACCCGGCGACCCATCCGGGCGAGGGCGTCGGCGAGGTTCACCGCCGTGGTGGTCTTGCCGACGCCGCCTTTGGCCATGGCCACGGCGATTTTACGCATGGGATGCATACCGATGGAAAGCGTTGAGGTTGAAATGGGTTTATTTTCTTCTATTCAGATATATAGTTGTTCTTCCCTACCACGGTCCGGTGGCATTGGCAATCCCCCGTCGATTGCAATCGGTCCCGGTTCGATGATAAGGGGCGGCAACCATGATTTTCCAGGCGGCGACCAGCCCATGGGTGAGCCGTCGCCTTTCAGTGGTCGTATTGAAGGGAAACAGATACCCCCCCATGCCGAGTTCAGAATCCATCGACGCGCTGTTAGCCGCGTTGGAAGGAAGCGTCGCCGTGGAGGCGGTGGGCCTGTCGGCCGCCGCCCTGGCCTGTGCCGTGGCCCGCATCTATCGGCACACCGGTCGTCCCGTGGCCGTTGTGGTGGCCGACGATGAGACCGCCGCGGCCATGCACGGCGACCTGTCCTTTTTTCTGGGGACCGATGCGCCTCTGCTCTCCCTTCCCAGTTACAACCTCAAGCCTTTCAAGCGGCTGGCGTATCACGGAGAAACCGCCGCCACCCGGATCCGCACCCTGTACCGACTCACCGCCGAGGGAACCCCGCCGCTGGCGGTGGTGCCCGTGGCCGGATTGCTGCGCCGGGTGATCCCCAAACCGGCGTTGATCCATTTCGCCGATCTGGTCCTGCCCGGGGAGGTACTGGAGATTGAGCGGTTGACGGCCCGGCTGGTGGCGGGGGGCTACAACCGATCCGTGATCACGGAGGAACCCGGGGATTTTTCCATCCGCGGCGGGATACTGGATGTTTTTTCCCCTCTCTACCCGGAGCCGGTGCGTATCGAGATGTTCGGCGATGTCGTGGAGGCCCTGCGTTTCTTTTCCCCCGAAACCCAACGCAAGACCGCCGATTGCCCGGAAGCGGTGATCCTGCCGGCCCGGGAGGCCATCATCGACGAGGGCAACCGGGCCGAGGTGGTCACCCGTCTCCGGGCCCGGGCCGCCCACCAGGGCTTGCCGGTGACCACGGTGCGCGCCCTGAGCGAACAGTTGCGCAAGACATCGCTGCTGCCCGGCGCCGAAAGCCTGCTGGCCCTGGTCTACGATACCCCGGGCCGCCTCTTCGATTATTTTCCCGCCGACACCCTCTTCGTGCTGGCAGACCCGCCTGCCCTGGGCCGGGCGGCCCGGGATGACTGGCAGCAGACGGTTCGGGCGTACATGGCCGCCCGCCGCGACGGCAAGCTGTGCCTGCCGCCGGCGGCCCTTCAACTGCGCTGGAAAGAGGCCCGGCGACACCTGGCGGAGGCCAGGGTGCTTTCCTGCCCGGCGGTGGACACCAGAGAAACAGGCGGCGGGCGGACCGCCGAGAGCCGGCTTCACTTCGCGGTGGACGACAACACCGAACTGAAACTCGCCTTGGCCACACCGGCCGACCGGCAGCGCCGGCTCCAGCCCCTGGTGGATCGCCTCCGCCAAGGCGCTGCGCTCTGCACCCTGCTCCTGTGCCGCACCCGGGTCCAGGCCGATCGCCTCCGTTCCCTGCTGGCGCCCTATGATATCGAGACCCGGATGCAGGAGGGGTTTTTTCGGCGACCCGGTCTGCACCGGGGAATCTTCACCTGCCTGGGGCAGCTTTCCACCGGGTTCGATTGGCCCGTCGAAGGTCTGCGCATCATCACCGAGGACGAGATCTTCGGGCCCAAGCAGCGCCGACGGCCGGCACCGCGCCCCCGGACGATGGCCGATCTGCTCCATCTCCAGGATTTGCGCCAAGGGGACCTCGTGGTGCACCAGGACCACGGCATCGGCCGGTACGAGGGCCTGACGCGTCTGAGCCTGGAAGGGCATGTCAACGATTACCTGCTCATCGTTTTCCGCGATGACGATCGTCTCTACCTCCCCGTGGACCGCATGGAGGTGATTCAGAAGTACACCGGCATCGAGGGGATGACCCCGGTGCTGGACAAGATGGGCGGCCGCAACTGGGAGAAGGTGAAGGCCAAGGTCCGGCGCTCGGCGGAGCGCATCGCCGGCGAACTGTTGGACCTCTACGCGGCCCGCCGGGTGGTGGAAGGCCACGCCTTTCAGGCGCCGGATGCCGAATACCGCGCCTTCGAAGCGGCCTTCGCCTACGAGGAAACCGCCGACCAGCTCGGCGCCATCGAGGAGGTCCTGGCCGACATGGAGGCGCCCACGCCCATGGACCGCCTGGTTTGCGGCGATGTGGGCTACGGGAAGACCGAGGTGGCGCTGCGGGCCTCCTTCGTGGCGGTGAGTTCGGGTCGCCAGGTGGCGGTGCTGGTGCCCACCACCGTTTTGGCGGAACAGCATTACGAGACGTTCCGGCAGCGCTTCGCCGCCTATCCGGTCCAGGTGGCCTGCCTGAGCCGATTCCGTCCTCCCCGGGTCCAGCGGCAGATCCTCGGCGACCTGAAGGACGGTCGGCTGGACATCGTCATCGGCACCCACCGACTGCTCCAGAAAGACGTGGTGTTCAAGGACCTCGGCCTGGTGGTGGTGGACGAGGAACAGCGCTTCGGGGTCCGCCACAAGGAGCGGCTCAAGCAGTTGCGCCGCAACGTGGACGTGCTGGCCCTGACGGCGACGCCCATTCCCAGGACCCTGCACCTGTCGTTGATGGGGGTGAGGGATATCTCGGTGATCTCCACGCCTCCGGAGCAGCGCCAGGCCATCGTCACCTACGTCTGCGAGTTCGACGAGGCCGTCATCGCCGAGGCCATCGGCAAGGAACTGGCCCGCAACGGGCAGATTTTCTTTGTCCACAACAATATCCAGACCATCGATCGCATGGCGGCAAGGCTGAAGGCCATGGTTCCGGAGGTGCGCCTGGACGTGGCCCACGGTCGCATGGAAGCCGCGGCTCTGGAAAAGGTGATGATGCGCTTCGTCCAGCGCGAGATCGACATGCTGGTGTGCACCACCATCATCGAATCGGGGTTGGACATCCCGGCGGCCAATACGATGCTGATCAACCGGGCCGATCGCTACGGGCTTGCCCAGATCTACCAGTTGCGGGGCCGGGTGGGGCGCAGCGACGCCCAGGCGTACGCCTACCTGATCATTCCCCCGGACAGCCTGCTCTCGGCCGATGCCCAGAAGCGGCTTCGGGTGCTGATGGAGCACAGCGATCTGGGCGCCGGCTTCCAGATCGCCATGAACGATCTGCGCATCCGGGGCGGGGGGACCATTCTGGGGGCGGCCCAGAGCGGGCACATCGCCGCCGTGGGCTACGACCTGTTTCTGGACCTGATGGCCGAAGCCATGGCCCAGGCCAAGGGGGAAGCGCGTGTCGAACGTCTGGTGCCGGAAATCAACGTGCCGCTCACCGCCTTTCTGCCCGAAACCTACCTGCCGGACATCGACCAGCGGATGACCGCTTACCGGCGCCTGGCGCGGGTTTCTGAACTCAAGGAGATCAACGCCATCAAGGCGGAGTTGATGGACCGCTACGGGCCCCTGCCCGAACCGGCCAAGCACCTGCTGGTGAAGATTATGCTCAAGGTCCTGGCCGAGCAGGCGGGGGTGAGCCGGCTCGATTTGGCCGACTCCCGGCTGATGCTGACCTTTTCGCCGCTCCATCAGACCGATCCCGGCGCTTTGGCGGCAATGGTCGCCGCCGACGGCTCCCGTTTCGCGCTGAGCCCGGACAGTGTGCTGCGGGTCCACCTGCAAAGCAACGGTGAACTGGGGCGGCTGGTGGAGGCCAAAAACATCTTGCAAGAAATCAGGCAGCGTGTTAGCTGCTGATTTTTTGAGGTTTTATGGGCAACTGTCCCTTTTGTTAAGGGAGCCGAACCCAAATGGCGGCCTGCGCCGGGGGCCAGGCCGAACCAACCCGCGGCAATGTGGCCCGTCGCCGAGGATGGCTATGATCGACTGCAATATCTTCAATCGATACCGTTTACTGATCCTGATGGTGCTGATGGGAACCCTGCTGGGCAGCGGCGTGCTATGGGGGACCCCGGCCGCCGCCGAACTGGTGGACCGGATCGTGGCGGTGGTCAATGATGACGTCATTTTGCTCAGCGAACTGGAGCAAGCCATGGCGCCGTACCTGGAGCGGCTCGCCACGATGGGCTACCCGCCGGAAAAGGAGCAGCCGCTGCGTTACAAGGTCCGGGAAGACATTCTCGGCCAGCTCATAGACCGCCAGCTCACCGACCAGGAGGTGCGGCGGCTGGGCATCAGCGTGACCCCCGAAGAGATCGACAGCGCCATCGAGAGGGTCAAGGAGGCCAATTTTCTCACCGACGAGACGCTGCGGGAGGCCATCGCCCAGCAGGGGTATACCCTGGAGCAGTACCGAAAGAACGTCAGTGATCAGATTCTGCGCACCAAGCTCGTCAACCAGGAGATCCGGTCGCGCACCGTGATCACCGGCGAGGATATCAAGGCCTACTACGAGGAGCATCCGGAAGAATTCGGTGGTCAGCGGCGCTACCACCTGCGCTCCATCCTCCTGCCCGGCAACTTGCCCGACCTGGCCCGGCGCCAGCAGCAGATCGACGACGCCCTGGCGGCGGGGACGCCCTTTGCCGATGTGGCCCGGCGGTACAGCCAGGCGCCCCAGGCCGCGGAAGGTGGAGATCTGGGGGCATTTCCCCTGGAGAGCCTCTCGGCGTCGGTACGTCGGGCTGTCGAGCCCTTGGCCGAGGGACACGCCAGCGCCTGGGTCGACACGGAGCAGGGCTACCAGCGGTTCTATGTGGAAAAGATTCACCGCGACGGCCAGTCGCTGGAGGAAGTGGAAGCCCGCATCCAGGAGACCCTCTACAAGCAATTCGTGGACGAGAAATTTCGCACCTGGCTGGAGGCGCTGCGTCAGCGCTCCTATATTCACGTGGTCAAGTAAGTTGCATGGATAATGAACGCCGAGGCGGATTTCAACACCCCGGGCATTTTGCTGCGGCGGGTCGAATACGGGGACAACGACCTGATCTTGAACGTCATTACCCCCGATCGGGGCAAGATGGTCCTCATGGCCAAGGCCGCCAAACGGAGCCGGCGACGCTTTGGCGGGGTGCTGGACCTGTTTGCCATCCTGGATCTGAGTTGCCGGGGCAGCCGTCGGGGCCGGATGACGCTGCTGGCCGAAGCGAGCCTCTGTGAATCGTTGAACTCCCTGCGCACCGAGGTGGCCAAGACGGCCTATGCCTCCTACTGGGTCGAACTGGTCCATTTCTGGGGCGAAGAGGGGCAACCCCAGCCGGACCTTTATGCCCTGCTGTACGACGTGCTGATGGCCCTGGACCGGGACCGGCTGCCGGCCCGGGTTCTGTCGCTGCTTTTTCAGCTACATTTTATGAATCTGGCCGGGCTGGGGCCGCGGCTTTCCGCCTGTGTCGGTTGCCGCTGCCCCATCGGAGGATTGGGCGACCTCCAGTTCGGCCTCGACGCGGCCCGGGGCGGGGTGATCTGCCAGCGCTGCGATCCCAAGCCCCGGTTGACCGTCAGCCGGGGGGCACTCAAGGAACTGGCCTGGATCGCCGCCGGCGGCTTGGCCCGGGCCCAGCGGATGCGCTTTTCCAGCGAGGCGCTTTGCGCCGGTGAGGAGATGATGGAAAGCTTCATTCCGTTTCATCTGGGGCGGGAGGTGCGCAGCTTGAAATTCCTGCGTCACCTGCGCGAGAGTGGAGCGCTGGCATGAGCGCAGACGGATGGCCGGCGCTGGCCGCTGGACCGGTGGTGGCCAGCGCACCGTGCCGCATCGATGTCGGCGGCACCCTGGACCTGGCCGCCGTGGGGCTGCCGCTGGACCACTTGGCCCCGTGTACGGTGAACATCGCCCTGGATCTGAGAACGCGGGTGTCGGTGAGCGCGGGAAGACCCGGCCGGATCGAGGTGGCGGCCAACGGGTTCGCCCCGGCCGCCTTTGCCCCGGGCCAGGCGCCCTATGATCATCCCCTGGGACTGATCTTCGCGGTGGCCGACAGCTTCGGCGCCGATGGTGTGCGGATCGAGATTGCCTCCAGTTCTCCACCGCGAAGCGCCCTGGGGGGCTCATCGGTGGCCGCCGTGGCCCTGGTGGCGGCGTTGACCCGTGTCGCCGCGTCCCGGGCCGACCGGCGTCAGGTCGCCCTCTTGGCCCGGCGCATCGAAGGCGCCGCCGCCGGCGTGGCGTGCGGCCTTCAGGACCAGTTGGCCGCCGCTTACGGCGGAATCAACGCCTGGTACTGGGCTCATCGGCGGGGGCCGGGGGCGTTTCGTCGTCGGCGTCTGGCGGCCCCGGGGGGCATGGAAGCCCTGAACCGTTGCTTTCTGGTGGCCTACGGGGGAAATCCCCACGTGTCTCTGGACGTCAACGGCCGCTGGGTGCAGGGGTTCCGGCACGGCGGGGCCGGGCGGGAGCTCTGGCGGCGCATTGCGGCGCTGACCCATGAATTCATCGAGGCCTGGGAAAACGGTGACCTCAAGGCGGCGGGGGAGGTGCTGAACACCGATACCCGGTTGCGCCGGCAAATGACCCCCGAGGTGCTGGATGAAGCCGGGCACCGTCTGGTGGAGGCCGCCGTGGCCGCCGGGTGCGGTGCCCGGTTTGCCGGCGCCGGCGGGGGCGGCTGCCTCTGGGCCCTTGGAACGGCCTCGGCCATTGCAGGGCTGCGGGAAACATGGCAGACTATTCTCGCGTCGATTCCCGACGGGCGCCTTCTCGACGCCCGGGTCGATGCCCGCGGCGTGGCGGTATCCCGGCCGCCGGCCGATTCGCCGGAGGCGCCGAGCCCTTGATTGAAGCCGCCGTCCGTGGCAGATTCCGCGTCTCGATTAAAACCGATTTGTCCGGCAACCGACGGCCGATGCCGGCCGGTGGAAAGGTGAGCGATGCATTTTCAGGATGTGATCTTGTCGCTGCAGAAATTCTGGGCCCGCAAAGGCTGCACGCTGGTTCAACCCTATGACCTGGAGGTGGGGGCCGGTACCTTTCATCCGTCCACGCTACTACGGGTTCTGGGCCCGGAACCCTGGCAGGTGGCCTATGTCCAGCCTTCGCGCCGGCCCACCGATGGCCGCTACGGCGAGAACCCCAACCGCCTTCAGCACTACTACCAGTACCAGGTGATCCTCAAGCCGTCACCCGCCGACGTTCAGCAGCTCTATCTCCAGAGCCTTGGGGCCCTGGGCATCGATCCGCTGGCCCATGACATCCGCTTCGTCGAAGACGACTGGGAGTCACCGACCCTGGGGGCTTCGGGACTGGGGTGGGAGGTGTGGCTCGACGGCATGGAGATCACCCAGTTCACCTATTTCCAGATCGCCGGCAGCATCGAGCTGGATCCGATCTCGGTGGAGATCACCTACGGGCTGGAACGGATCGCCATGTACCTGCAAAAAGTCGACAACGTCTATGACCTGCGCTGGAACGACCGGATCCGCTACGGCGATGTTCACCACCAGCAGGAGGTGGAGCAGTCCACCTACAACTTCGAGGTGGCCGATGTCGCCATGTTGCTGGAACTGTTCACTCGATACGAAACCGAAGCCAAGGCCGTGATCGCTTCCGGCCTCGTTCTGCCCGCTTATGAATATACCTTGAAATGCTCCCACACCTTCAACCTGCTTGATGCCCGCAACGCCATCAGTGTCACCGAGCGCACGGGCTATATCGCCCGGATCCGTCACCTGGCCCGGCTCTGCGCCGAAGCTTACCTTCAGCAGCGCGAGGCAATGGGATACCCGTTGCGGACCGAGGAGGCTGCCGCCTAACCCGTAAATGCTGCCTGCCACGGGCACCGGCCGCGCGCCGGGCACAGCGCAACCAGAGGAATTCATGGATAGCCTATTGCTTGAAATCGGAACCGAGGAAATGCCGGCCGCATACATCCAACCGGCGCTGGACGCCATGGCCGCGCAGCTCTTGCTGCGGATGGACGAGGCCCGGATCGCCCACGGGGGGGCGGTCACCTTTGGTACGCCCCGGCGGCTGGCCGTGCAGGTGGACGAGGTGGCCCCCAAGCAGGCGGCCGTTTCCACCGAGATGATCGGTCCCCCCGCCAAGGTGGCCTACGATGCCGAGGGACGTCTGACGTTGGCCGCGGAAAAATTCGCCGAGAAAGCCGGCGTCAAAGTGGGGGCCTTGACGGTCCGGCACACGGAGCGCGGGGACTACCTGGCGGCGCGCAAGACGGAACGGGGACGCGCCACCCGCACCCTGTTGCAGCAGATCCTCCCCGAGGTGATCCTGGCGATCCCCTTTCCCAAGACCATGCGCTGGGGAACACTAAAGATCGCTTTCGGGCGACCCATCCACAACCTGGTGGCCATTTTGGGGGACCGGGTGATTCCCTTCAATCTCGGGGGGATCAAGAGCGGTCGGGCCCCCCGGGGCCACTTCTTCATGCAGCCAGGGAAAATTCCCCTTGCCGATGCCCGTGAGTACGCCCGGCGGCTCCGTGATGCCCGGGTTATCGCCTCCATCGATGAGCGACGTCGGACCGTGGCCGACGCGGTACAGGCCGCGGCCCGGTCCGCCGGCGGCACGGTGATCGACGATCCGGCCCTGCTGGACATCGTTACCAACCTGGTGGAATGGCCCGTGGCCAGCGTGGGCCGCTTCGATGCGGCCTTTCTCGCCTTGCCCAGGGAAATCCTCATCACCGCCATGCGTGAGCACCAGAAGTACTTTGCCGTCACCACCGCCGACGGGGCCCTGGCGCCGAGTTTTGTCGCCGTCAACAATACCGCGGCAAAGGACATGGCCCTGGTGGCCAGCGGCCATGAACGGGTACTGCGGGCGCGTTTGAAGGACGCGCAGTTCTTCTACGCCGGGGATCTGGAAGTCAGCGCGGAAACCCGCTTGGAAAGGTTGCGGGGGGTGTTGTTCCAGGCCAAGCTCGGCTCTCTGTACGACAAGAGCCTGCGGGTGGCGGCGCTGTCGGCCGCGGTGGTGGATGCCGCCGGTGGCGATGCCGGCTTGGTGGCCCGGGTCCAGCGGGCGGCCCGGTTGTGCAAGACCGATCTGGTGAGCCAGGTGGTCTGCGAGTTTCCTAACCTCCAGGGGATCATGGGCCGCGTCTACGCTCTGGAAGCCGGGGAGGCCCCCGAGGTGGCGGCCGCCATCGAGGAGCACTACCGTCCGACCCATGCCGGTGGCGCCCTGCCCACCACCTTGGCCGGGGCCATCCTGGCGGTGGCCGACAAGCTCGACTCCATCTGCGGCTGTTTTTCCGTCGGACTGGTGCCCACCGGGGCCACCGATCCCTACGCCCTGCGCCGCCAGGCCATCGGCCTGATCCAGATCCTGCTCAAGGAAGAGATGGATCTCTCCCTGGGCGCACTGGTGGAAAAAGCCGTGGCCGGCTTTGAAGGGGTGCGGCAGGCCCCCGCGGAGCAGGTGGTGGACCAGGTGCTGCGGTTTCTGCAGCAACGGATGGAAAACATGCTGGTGGAACAGGGATACGGCCGCGACGGGGTTCAGGCGGTGCTCAGTGCGGCGGCGGATCGGGTTCCCGATGTCTGGCGGCGGGTGGCCGCCCTGGTCGCCCTGAAATCCGAGTCCGATTTCGAATCCATCGCCGTGGCCTTCAAGCGGGTGGTGAACATCATTCGCAAGGCCGACCCGGCCGAGGGCGCCGCCCTGCGGCCCCAGGCGTTCACCGTCGCCTGCGAGACGGAGCTTTACCGGCAGCTTCAGACGGTTCAGCAGCGGGTGGAAGACTGCCTGACCACCGGCGACATGACGGCGGCCCTGCGGGAAACAGCCGCCCTGCGCACCCCGGTGGACGCCTTTTTCGACGGCGTGATGGTGATGGATGAGGATGCGGTGGTGCGCGCCAACCGCCTCGCCCTGTTGCGGCAGGTGGCGGCGCTGTTTGATCGGTTCGCCGATTTTTCGAAACTTTCGGCCTGACGCACATCCCCGGTGTCGATGCGTGGGCCGGCTAGCGGGAGTACGGGAATGCCTTACGATCCGGACAAGGACAAGACGCTGAAACAGTGGCGGTCGGAGGAAACCGGGCTGGTGATCTCCATTCACCAGTACGATGGCGGGGAGGCCAAGCTGCAGATCGGCCCACGGATCCTGCGCCGCAAGGACGGCGCCGAGCGGGCCCCGGTGAAGGCCGGACGCCTGACGGTGGAAGATGTGCTGTGGCTCTACGACATGATCGACGAAGTGAAGGACGAACTGACGGCCCGGGTGGGGCCGCGCTGAAAGCGCGGGGCCGACCGCTGCCTGAATCCGTCGTCCCCATGGACGTGCCCATCGTGCGGCCTGTTTGCGGGCCCAAGGCGCCCCGCCTGGGCCCCTTGGCCGTGATGGTGAGCAACAGGGGGGATCTGGACGCCATCGCGGCGGCCATGCCAGCCGGGTGGGACGGTGGCCAGCGGAACCTTTTCAACAGCCGGCTCCATCTCCCGGCCGCTCCATCGGAGGCCTGTCTGGTGGGGCCGGTGATGGCGGCGGCCTATGCCGTGATGCTGCTGGAGACCCTGGCGGCCTGGGGGGTGCGGCGTGTGCTGTATGTGGGCTGGTGCGGCGCCCTGGACGATGGGCTGCAAGTCGGCGACGTCCTGATGCCCGTGTTGGCGGTGGTGGACGAGGGCACATCTCCGGCCTACGGTCAACGGACCGAGAGTCGGGTGAGGCCTGCCAGTGCCTGGCAGGCGGCTGTGGGCGAGGCCCTGGCCACGGTTACAGGTCTGACGGTGCAGCCGGTCGCCGTGTGGACCACCGACGCCGTCTTCCGGGAGACCCCACGCCGGGTGGCGCATTTCGTCGAATCCCACCGGGTGCGGGCCGTGGAAATGGAAGTTTCGGCCCTCTGTACCGCCGCCGCTTTTCTCGGCGTCGAGATGGCCGCCATTCTGGCGGTTTCCGATAGCCTGGGGGGCGGTCACTGGCGCCCGGGGTTTGCCCTTCCCCGGTTTCGCGAGACCCGGCGAATCCTTGCCCATGGTCTCGGCGCCCTGATCCAGATGCCGCCGCGGATCGGCGGGTGAGGGGGCGGCTGTGGTGCGGCGATTCAAGAGCGGCGCTGCGGGGGGCTCCTTTTGGCCCGCCGTGGCGGTTCGAGCCGTGTTGGTGGTGATTTTGATTTTCATCGGAGTGCCCCGGGAAATGACCCAAGCCCTGTCCGACGAGCTGACGAGCCTTTCCGCAGACGATCTGGCCGAGCGGCTGGAGACCTTCAACGAAGCTTACCGCAGTGGGACACCGCTGATTTCCGACGCCGAGTACGACGCCTTGGTGGAACATCTGCGGGCCATCGCTCCCCATCATCCCTACCTGCAGTCCGTGGAACCGGAGGTTTTTTCCGCCAAACGGCAGGTGCGTCATCCGGTGCCGATGCTTTCCACGGAAAAAGCGTATGTGGTGGCAGGACTGAGGCAGTTCGTGGGGCGGATCCAGAAGAAGGCCGTCGAACTGGGGATCGATGCGGTGGCCTTTCGCGTCACCCCCAAACTGGACGGTCTGGCCGGCCGGGACGACGGACGGATCCTGGCCTCGCGGGGAGACGGCCTGTTCGGCTACGACATCACCAACGCTTTTGAAAAGGGAGTGGTGGCCCTGGGCGGCCGCGGCGAGGCACTGGGGGAAATCGTGGTGTCCCTCTCCTACTTTGAAGAAAATTTGGCCGATGCCTTCGAGCATCCGCGCAACCTCGTGGTGGGGATCGTCTCCTCGGAAACCGTCAACGAGACGGCCCGCCAGGCCCTGGCCGACGGCGCGGTGCGCTTCGTGCCGTACCGGTCGCTGCCGGACTGGACGGGATCCGGGGCGGATCTCCTGGCCCGGATCGAAGATCTTTACACCGAACTGACCGCGGTGGATTACCCCACCGACGGCCTGGTCATCGAGGCCACCGACCAACGTCTACGCGAGGCCATGGGGGCCACCCGCCACCACTACCGCTGGCAGATCGCTTACAAGCGCCGTGGCGACACCGCCGTCACCCGGGTGGAGGAGGTGATCTGGCAGGTGGGGCGCACCGGGGTGTTGACCCCGGTGATGGTGGTGGAACCCGTCTCCCTGTCCGGGGCCACGATTCGGCGCGTCACGGCCCACAACGCCGAGCGGGTGGAAAAGGATCGCATCGGACCGGGGGCCCGCATCGAAATCATCCGCAGCGGGGAGGTGATTCCCAAGATCGAGCAGGTCCTGGCCCCCAGCGACGAGGTGGCGCTCCCCCGGCACTGCCCCTCCTGCGGTACCCCGCTGGAGCGGGAGGGGCCGTTTCTGCGCTGCCCCAACAGCGCCGGTTGCCGCGATCAGATCGTGCAGCGGATTCATCACTGGTTTCGGACCATCGGCAATGCCGACTGGTTCGGTGTCAAGACGGTGGAACGCCTGGTGGACCAGGGCTGCGGTGAGCTGGAGAAGATCTACGCGTTGACGGTGGAAGACTATCAGGCCATGGGCTTCGGCCCGGGGCAGGCGGCCAACCTGGCCGAGGCCGTGCAGCTCAGTCGGACCCAGCGTTTGGAGGATTGGCGCTTTCTGGCGGCCTTCGGGCTGCCCCATCTCGGCACCGGCGACAGCCGGCGGCTTTTGCAAGTCATTCCCCTGGAGTTGCTTGTGGAGACGCCCGCCGATCAGATCGCCCGGATCTACGGTTTCGCCGAGCGCACCAGCGGCGATATCGTCGCCGAAATCGCCGCCCAGTCCGCCCAGATCACCGCCATGCGGCAACGGGGCTTCAACCTGGAGCGGACCCCGCCCGCGGCGGCGGATTTCATCGTTTCCCTCGGCGTCTGCGAGGATGTCGCCAGCGACGGCGGAACCCGGACCAAGAAGGAAAAAATCCAACGCCAGCAGATGCTGGCCGAAGCCCTGCTACGGCGCTGGTCCCTGGCCGAGATCGGTGGGGTGACGGCGGCCCAGGTCCGGGAGCTGCCGGTGGAAATGGACCTGAAACCGTATGCCGTGCAGATCGCCGAAAAGGCGGGCCGGCATGAAGCGCTGCTGCGGCGTGCGGCCAGCCTCGATCTCGATTGGCACTATCCCCCGTCGGAAGCCCCCGCCGCATCGGCGCTGGCCGGCAAGCGGATCGTGTTCACCGGCAAGATGACCGGTGGCAGCCGCGAGCAGATGCAGGCCGAGGCCCGGCGCCTCGGGGCGGTGGTGCAGACGGCGGTGGGGGCGAACACGGACTACCTGGTTTGTGGTGAAAAGGTGGGGGCCGTCAAAACGGCCAGGGCCCGTGACCTGGGCGTGACCGTTCTCGACGAGACGACCTATCGGCAACTGTTGACGGAGAAGGCAAAAGGAGACTGACCATGGCGGAGCCCATCGCGCGCCATCTCATCGTTACCGGCCGCGTTCAGGGGGTGTTCTATCGTCTGGAGACCCAACGCGCCGCCGAGGGGTTGGGGATCAAGGGCTGGGTGCGCAACCTGCCCGACGGCACGGTGGAAGCGGTGATCGAAGGAGCACCTCGGGCCGTGGAGGCCATGATCGACTGGTGCCGGCAAGGGCCACCCCGGTCCCGGGTGGACGCGGTGCATGTCGAGCCCCTTGCCGGCGACGGGGGGTTCAGGGATTTTGAGATTCGTTACTGACCCGCGGACTTAAAACAGGGCCTCGGCAAAAGCCGCCGGGTCGAAGGGCTGAAGATCCTGGATCTGTTCGCCCACCCCCACATAGCGCAGGGGGAGCCCCAGGCTCTGGCAGATGCTCACCACAATCCCGCCCTTGGCGGTGCCGTCCAGCTTGGTGAGGGCGATGCCCGTCACCCCCAAAGCTTCGTGGAACAGGCGCGCCTGGTTCAATCCGTTTTGCCCGGTGGTGGCATCCATCACCAACAGCACCTCGTGGGGCGCGCCGGGAAGCTGCTTGGCGATGGTGCGCTGAATCTTCTTCAGTTCTTCCATCAGATTGACGTTGGTGTGAAGCCGACCGGCCGTGTCGATGAACACCTCGTCCAGGCCCCGGGCCATGGCGGCGGCCACTCCGTCGAAGGCCACGGCCGCCGGGTCTGCATTGGGCTTGTGACGCACCAGTTCCACCCCGGCCCGCTGGGTCCAGACCGCCAGTTGTTCGATGGCGGCGGCCCGGAACGTGTCGGCGGCGGCCACCAGGACCTGGCGGCCCTCCTGCCGGGCCCGGGCCGCCAGCTTGCCGATGGTGGTGGTCTTGCCCACCCCGTTGACGCCCACCACCATGATCACCCGGGGTTTCGCCGCCGGGGGCGCCGCCGGCGCCGCCGGCGGCTGGAGCAGGGCTCGAATCTCGGCCTTGAGCGCTTTTCTGAGGCCATCGGCGTCCTTGATCCGATCCCCCTTGCGCCGGACGTCGTCCACCAGGGCCGCGGCGGTACCGGCACCGATGTCGGCCATGATCAGCATCGCCTCCAGATCTTCCAGCATCTCGTCATCAATCTGCCGGTGACCGGAAAACAGGTCCTCGATATCGGTGTTGAGGAAATCGCGGGTCTTGGACAGGCCGTGCTTGAGCCTGGAAAACCACCCACCGCCGGGGGCCACCGGTTTTTCGGCCGGCACCGGGGGCGGTGATGGTTCCACGACGGGCTCCATGTCCGTCGCTTCCGTCGGTTTGTCCGGTGTTTTTTCTTTTTCCTTCCTGAACCAGTTGAAAGCCATGGCAAGATCCTTCGGCCCGGCCGTCAGGCGGCCCGGGCGGTTTTTTGCAGGTTCACCGAGACGATCTTGGAAATTCCCTTCTGGGGCATGGTGACCCCCAACAAGGTGTCAGCGAATTCCATGCTGCGCTTGTTGTGGGTGATCATCACGATCTGGGATTTTTCGCCGATGAGCCGGAGCAGGTTGTTGAAACGGGTGACGTTGGCGTCGTCCAACGGGGCGTCGATCTCGTCGAGGAGGCAGAATGACGCCGGCTTGATCAAGAAGATGGAGAAGATGAAAGCGATGGCGGCCATGGCCTTTTCTCCGCCGGAGAGCAGGCTCATGCGGGTGAGCTTTTTACCGGGGGGCTGGATGAGAAACTCCACCCCCGTTTCCAAGGGCGCATCGGGATCGGTCATCGCCAGCCGGGCGGTGCCCCCTTCGAAGAGCCGGGGAAAGACCTCGCGCATCTTCTCGTTGACCTGTTCGAGGGTTTCGAGAAACCGGGTCTGGCTCACCTTGTTGATCTTGCGGATCACCTGGTTGAGGTCTTCCAGGGCCTTGACCAGGTCGGCGCGCTGGGCGTCGAGAAAATCATGGCGTGATTTGAGCTGCTCGTACTCGGCGATGGCCCCGAGGTGAACGTCCGTAATGGTGCTGATTTTTCGTCGCAGGGCTTCCAACTCGGTTTCCAGTGCCCCGGGCTCGGCCGGGGCCGCGGCGGCGCGGCACTCGGCCCGGGCGGCGGCCAGGTCCACGGCGTAGCTTTCGGTCAGCCGCTGCACGACAGCCTCCTGCCGGACCTGCTGACGGCCGAGATCCATTTCCAGTTCCCGGATTTTTTCTAAAGTCCGGTTTCGCTGCGCCTGCAACTCGGCCACCTCTCGGTCCCGGGCCTGCAAGCGTGCTTCGATGGCCGCCAGTTCGGTATGGTGGCCCTCGATGGCAGCATCGAGGCCCTTGATCCGCTCGTAGCGCCGGGCCAGGGCCTCCTGCCTGTCGGCGAGGTGCGTTTTTGCGGCCTCAAGGCGTTGCGTCTTGGCCGTGATCTCCTGCTCCAGGCGGATCAGGCGTTCTCCGGCGTCCCGGTGGAAACCGTCCAGCCGGCTCAGGGTCTGGCGGCTGTTTTCCAGCCCGGTGCCCACGGCGGTCCGTTCGAGCTTCAAGTCCATGATGCGCCGGTCGAATGCCGCCAACTGAGCCGTCAGGTTTTCGCCGGCGGCGCTGAGACGGGCCACTTCGCTCTGTTGGGCCTGGACCCGGGCCGCGGTGTCGGCAAGAATTTTTTCGCACCGGTCCGTTTCGACGTCGGCGTCGGTTTCCTCGCCTTGGGCTTGCTCCTGTTCGAGGGCGAGGGTTTCCAGGTGGCGCCGGGCGTGGCGCAGCTCCTCGCCGATGCGGTAAGCGGCCTTTTCCGCTTGCAGCGTCTCCTCGACAATCTCCTGTTTTTCAACGCTGCACCGCTGGAGATCCTGTTGGCGACGGTGGCTCTGGTCTTCCAGGTCGGTTTGCACCTGTCCGGCCGCATCCAGGTCGGCCGCCGTTCGGGCCAACTGGTCCGCCACGGCGTTCAATTCCTGTTTTTTGGCCAGGATACCGGAGAGCCCCTCGGCGCTGCCGCCGAAAATCAATCCCCCGGCGGTCACCGAATCGCCGGCCAGGGTGACCCGGGGGAAGTTCTGCCGGTCGTCGGCGGCCTCCTCGAGATGGTCCGCCACGCGAACATCGCCGATGAGGGCCTCGGCTACCGCCTCAAACCCTTTCCGGACCCGGATGTGGTCCAGGAGCCGTTCACCGGATCCATGGGGCGCCGTCGGCTTGAGGCACGACAGGGGAATGAAACCGCAGCGGCCGGCTTCCCGGCGGCGCAGATAGGCCACCGCGGCCCGGGCGGCTTGGGGGGTTTGCACAACGACGTACTGAAGGGCTTCCCCCAGTGCCGCCTCGGTGGCCATGGCGAATTGGGGCTCCGGGGTGATAAGGTCGGCCAGGACCCCCACGATGGCCCCGCCGAAGTCAGCGCCTTCACCGTCACGATCCCCCTTGACCTGCATCACGGCCCGGACGCCGTCACGGTACCACTCGAGGTTGTCGTCCATTTTTTTCAGTGCCCCGTGACGGGTGCGCAACTTGTCGTGTTGGGTCTCCAAGCTCCGGACGTGGCGCACCTGCTCGGCGAGACGGCGGTGGTGGGCTTCCAGGTCCGCGCGGCAGGCGATGATGGCCTCCTCTGCCGCCGCCGCGGCAACCCGGAGCGACTCCAGGGCTTCCTGCCGGGCGGCCTGGGATGCCACCAGCTCGGCCACCTTGGCCTCGGCCAGGGCCCGTTCCTCGTCGAGACGACGGAGCCGGCGTTGGAGCTGATCGCGGTGGCTCGCCGCGGTTTGCTGGATGTTGCGGTAGCGCGCTTCCTCCCCCACCAGGCGCATCAACTCGGCGTTGGCCTGGTTCAGGGCGGCGGCGGTATCCGTTTGGCGTCGGCGCAGATCCTCTGAGGCCCGGCGTTGGGTCTCAATGGCCTCATCAAGGGTGGTGACCCGCTCGCCCTGGGTCCCCACGGTCTGCCGGACCTGATCCATTTCCTCCCCCAGGGATCGGTGACGGGCGATGAGGTCTTTGTGGGTTTCGGCGGCGGAGGCGATTTCGGCATTGAGCCGCACGATCTCTTCGCGCAGGTGGGCCGCCTCGGTTTCCAGGCGGTCGGTTTCCCGCTGAAGGCCGAAGCGGTGCTGCTTCTGATCGCTGAGGGCCTGGTTCTTCTTCTCTCGATCGAACCTGATTTCGGCCACCGCCGCATCGATCTGGCGCAGGGCGTCGTGATGACCTTGGTCGGCGTCGCGCTGGTGCTGGATCAGTTGTTCCAGCTCATCGATGCGGCCTGCCAATCGGTCGTACTGGTCGATGGACAGGCGCAGGTCCAGGGTCCGGATACGGTCCCGGTAAGCCTTGTACTGGGCCGCTTTCCGGGCCTGGTGTTGCAGGGTGGTCATCTGGCGCCGGATTTCCGAGAGGATGTCGTTGAGCCGGGCCAGGTTCTGTTCGGTGGCGCTGACTTTGCCCGACGCTTCCTGTTTTCGGGCCTTGAAACGGGTGATCCCGGCGGCCTCTTCGATAAAGACGCGCCGTTCGTCCGGGCCGGCATCGGTGATGGCCCCGATATTGCCCTGCTGGATGATGGCATAGGAGCGGGCGCCCATGCCGCTGCCCATGAAGATGTTCAGGATGTCCTTGAGCCGGCAGGGCTGACGGTTGATGAAGTAGGCGCGTTCGCCGGATCGGTACTGGCGCCGGGTGATGCTGATTTCGCTGAAATCCTTGAACTCCACCGGTCCTGTACCGTCGTCGTTGGCCAGGGTGAGGGTGACTTCGGCCATGTTCAACGGGGATTTGCCCCGGGTGCCAGCAAAGATGACATCCTCCATCGACTTGCCGCGCAGTTGTTTGGCGCTCTGTTCGCCCATGACCCAACGCAGGGCGTCGATGATGTTGCTTTTGCCACAACCGTTGGGGCCCACCACGGCGGAAATGCCGCCGGGAAATGAAACGGCCGCCTTGTCGTAAAAGGATTTGAAGCCGACGATATCCAGATGTTTCAGCCGCATGGGCCTCTTCACGCCGCAGAAGGATCGGAGGATGAACCGTTGGCGGGCAAATTACCAGAAATGGCGGGCTTTGTAAAGATCTCGTCCACAAGCCCGTGGGGGCCAGGGAAATACTGCTACCATATATGGGGTTGATTCCCCATGGCCGCCATCAGAGGATCTGGCTCAAAAACAGCTTGGTCCGATCGTGGGTCGGGTTCTTGAAGAAGTGTTCGGGGGGCCCGACTTCCACGATGGCGCCGGCGTCCATGAAGATCACCCGGTCGGCCACTTCCCGGGCAAAACCCATCTCGTGGGTGACCACCACCATGGTCATGCCTTCCCGGGCCAGGGTCTTCATCACCTCCAGAACCTCTCCGATCATCTCGGGATCCAGGGCAGAGGTGGGTTCGTCGAAGAGCATTACCTTGGGGTTCATCGCCAATGCCCGGGCGATGGCCACCCGCTGTTGTTGCCCGCCGGAGAGCTGATCGGGATAGACGTTCACCTTGTCCGGCAGACCGACCTTGGTGAGCAGGGCCATGGCCTTGTCGTGCGCCTCGGCCTTGGGGCGTTTGCGCACCACGGTCTGGGCCAGGGTGACGTTTTGCAGTACCGTTTTGTGGGGGAAAAGGTTGAAGGACTGGAAGACCATTCCCACTTCGGCCCGAACCTTGTTGATGTCGGTTTTGGGATCCAGCATATCGATGCCGTCGATGAAGATGTGACCGGCATCGGCGTGCTCCAGCCGGTTCAGGCAGCGCAGGAAGGTGCTTTTCCCCGAACCCGACGGTCCGATGACCACCACCACTTCACCGGGGGCGATGGTTGTGGAGACATCCACCAGCGCTTCCACCCGGTGGGGAACCAGAAAGGTCTTATAGATGTGGCGTACGTCGATCACGAGGTGATGGTCCTCCGTTCCACGTATTGCAAGGCCATGGAAAGGGTGAAGGTGAGAAACAGGTACAGCAGGGCGCAGACCGTCCAGAGTTCGAAAGGCTGAAAGCTGGTGGTGACAACTTCCCGGGTGGCCTTGGTCAGCTCGCGAATGGCGATGATGCCCAGCAGGGACGAATCCTTGATCAGGCTGATGAACTGGCCGGCCAGGGGCGGAATAACGCGTCGCAAGGCCTGGGGCAGGATGACGTGGACCATGCATTGGCCGTAGGTCATGCCCAGGGAGCGGGCCGCCTCGGTTTGTCCCCGGTGGATGGACTGGATCCCGGCCCGGACCATTTCCGCCACGTAGGCCCCGGTGAAAAAGGCCAGGGCCGCCACCCCGAACCACAGCGGGGGCACCTGGACGATCTGCTCGGTGCGCAGCAGACCCCGCAGCACGTGTTGCAACCCCTCGTTTTTGGCGATGAGGGTGTTCATGAGGGTGCCGAAGGCGAAGTACCAGATGAAGATCTGCACCAGCAACGGCGAGCCGCGGATCAGCTCGATGTAGGTTACCGCCGACCACTTGAGGGCCGGGTTCTCCGAAAGCCGGGCCAGCCCGGTGAACAGGCCGATGCCGATGCCGAAGATAATGGCGATGATGCTGACCTTCAGCGTCATCCACATTCCCTGGATCAGGATCCCGGCTTTCCATTTCTGGTGCACGGTGAGCACGTCGCCCGAATAGATGACATCGCCTTCCGAGACGCGGATATCGACGGCGGGGGACGTATAGCTTTCCGTTTCCTCGTCGCCGCCGACCACGATGGTGACCGTTTCCCCCTTTTGGGTGATGCTTTGGACGATGCCGTTGATTTCGGCACGTTTTTCAATGGTGTCGTGGTAGAGAAAGTACTGCGGGACCCGGTACCAGCGCCAGACGTAGTCGATTTTGAGCGTCGAGTAGTAGATGAAGCCGATGAGCCCGGCGAGCATCAGGAAGAAAATGCCCATGCCGATGTAGTAGCTTCGGGGACGTCTGACGCGACGGGCGGCAGGGAATGAACCCATGAGATTACGCCAATCTGGAAAACCTGTGGGTGAATGGAAACCGGAGGCGGCGACAATGACCGCCCCCGGTATTTCGAGTCAAGCGCTTATTTTACGTTGGCGTACCAGTCGGTACTCTTGATCCACTTGTTGTAGAGCACCTCGTAGCGGCCGTCGTTCTTGTACTGGCGCAAAAAGTTGTTGAGCCAGTTGATGAAATCCGGGTCCCCTTTACGCACGGCCCAGGCCAGCGGCTCGTAGGTGAAGGGCTCGTCGAGGAAGATGAGTTTGTCCTTGCCCTGTTCGGCCATGAACACCACGCAGTTGGGCTGGTCGTAGACGTAGGCATCCGCCTTGCCGTTGACCACTTCCAGGGCCGCCTCGGTTTCGGTTTCAAAGCTCTTGTAAGTCGCCTTGGGGATCATGCGCTTGACGGCCTGTTCACCGGTGGTGCCGAGCTTGGAGGTGACGATGAACTTGGGATCGTTGAGATCCTTGTAGGACTTGATCGCGCCTTCGTGTTTCTTGTTGAGCAGGATGGTCTGGCCCACCACGATGTACGGATCGCAGAAGTTGATTTTCAGATTCCGCTCCTGGGTGATGGTCATGCCGCTCATGATGATGTCGAATTTATTGGTGAGCAGTGCTGGAATGATCCCGTCCCAGGCAGTGTTCATCGGCACGAACTTCACGCCCATGGCCTTGGCCATCTCCTTGGCCATGTCGATGTCGAAGCCGACGAAGTTGCCTTTCTTGTCCGTCATTTCAAAGGGGACGTAACCGGCCTCGAAGCCGACGCGCAGCTCGCCGCGTTGCAGGATTTCTTCCAGGGTCGATTGCTTGACCAGCGCCATACGGACGCCCGCCTCGTCGGCGGCATTGGCGGTGGGCCCGCCGGCAAAGCCCAGCGACAGGGCGATGATCAGAAAAGCGGCTACGGTCCAGGGTCGAAAGCTTTTTTTCATCGACATCCTCCTTGCAAGAAAAATTTTTGGTTCAATTCAAAGGGGCGGCGCGAAACGGCCGGGGAAACCGCTGAAAGTTCCGTCTCCTGTAGCCTAAAGCCCCCTGGATGTAAAGCCCCTTTGTCCGCCGCGTCGGCACGTTAGGCGATTTTTCGCCTTCCTTGACACCCGCGGTCCCCTCCTTTTATGATAGGCTCGGTTTTGCTTCGGGTCTAAAGGAGAACCTCCCCGGGGGCCTCAACCCGCGACACGACCTGGTACCCGCCGTCAACCATGCCGCCTTGCTCATGGAGGAACCCATGTCCGATTCCGTTCAGCAGCTTCTGTCCCACCCGGCGGTGCAGGCCGCCGTGGCCAACGTCAACACCGGACTGGAGGAACGGCGCGCCTATCAGCCGCCCCGGTGCGCGGCCTTCACCCGTCGTTACACCCGGTTGACCCCCTGCGACCAGTACGTCTTCGACATCGACCGCGAGGCCCGCCGGCTGCTGCCCTCGATCATCCATCGAAGGGTGGAAGCGGTGTCCGGCGTCGACGCGTTGCCGGCGGAGGCCCGGGCGGCCTATGAGCGCCCGCGTCGCATCGGCATCGTTTTTTCCGGCGGTCCGGCGCCGGGCGGGCACAATGTCATTGCCGGACTCTACGACGCCGCC
>JAQVTF010000164.1 GCA_028700185.1 Desulfobacteraceae bacterium
TGATGCAGGTGACGATCATTGGCAAAAACCGCTTTATTGGGGTTGAAAGGATCAATCGACCTGTTTATAACGACCGGCGGAGACAAGGTCAAATGGATTCCTCTGTGATGATGCCCCTGAGCCCATATCAGATCCAGCAGCGCGACGCCTTGCTGATGGTGCGCCGTTACCTGGAGCAAGAGGGCCCGGCCGAGCGTGAGGCCCTTTGCGCACGCATCGCCGATTATCTCGACTATCGACGGCGGCTGGACCGATTCCTGGAAGATCATTTCCACCACCTTTGCAACGTTACCTGCTACCAGAGCGCCCTGAGCGCCTGCTGTGCCCGGGAGGCGATCATCACCTTTTTTGCCGAGGTGGTGGTCAACGCCCTGGTCTCCTCCCCGACGGACCTGGACCGGATGATGGCGCGGCTGTCGCAACCTTACGAGGGTTCCAAGTGCGTTTACCTGGGACCTGAAGGCTGCTTATGGCGGGTGCGGCCCATCGTCTGCGCCCTTTTTCTCTGCGACCGGGCTGAGCGCGAGGTGCTGGCGCCCGCCCCGGACTTGCAGCGCCGGTGGCAATCGTTGCGCGACGAGGCCCAGCGCTTCCGGTGGCCGGACCGGCCGGTGCTTTTCGACGAGCTGGAGCAGCGCTTCATGGCGGCCGGCTGCCGCTCTCCCCTCATGTATTGCAGCACCAGCCCGGGGTTGCTCAATGTCAAACGCCGGGCCGCCGCCGGGAGACAGAGCTCGTGAATCCGGCCACCCCCGTGACCATCACCCTGTCCAACGAACTGAAGCTGCGCCATCTGCCGCCGGTCTTGCGCGACAGCCTGATGGCCCGCCTGGAGATGGAAAATCCCCAGTACGTCGAAGCGACCCGGCTGGGACGCTGGACCCGCGGCATGTCCAAGGTGCTCCGCTTTCATCATCGTCTGGGCGCCGACGGGTTGGTGGTCCCCCGGGGGTTTATCCGTCCGGTGGTGGACATGTGCCGGCAGCAGGGGATCGAATTTCACATCGAGGATCGTCGCCGGGACCCGGCGCCGGTGGATTTTACCTTTCAGGGGAAGCTCAAGCCGTTTCAGGAAAAAGCGGTGGCCGACTGCCTGGCCAAGGATTTCGGGGTGCTCAGCGCGCCCACGGGCTCCGGCAAGACGGTCATGGCCCTGGCCGTGGTGGCGGCCCGGCGCCGGCCGACCCTCATCGTGGTGCACACCCGCGAACTGCAAGACCAATGGATCGAGCGCATCGGCGCTTTTCTCGGCCTGCCCCCCGAGCGCATCGGCCGTATCGGCGGGGGGAAGGTGGCACCGGCGGGGGAGATCACCGTGGCCATGGTCCAGACCCTCTACAAGCACCTGGAGGCCGTGGTGCCCACCGTGGGATTTCTCGTGGTGGACGAATGCCACCGCTGCCCGAGCCGGACCTTCACCGAAGCGGTGACCGCCTTCGACTGCCGCTATATGCTGGGCCTCTCAGCCACCCCTTGGCGCCGCGACAAGCTCTCCAAGCTGATCTTCTGGCACCTGGGCAACACGTCCCACGAAATCGAACACCGACGCCTGGTGGCCAGCGGAGACGTGCTCGACGCCGAGGTGATCATGCGCGAGACGGAATTCAAGCCCTACTTCGATCCGGTCACCGAGTACAGCCGCATGCTCTCGGAACTCACCGCCGACGATTCCCGCAACCGGCTCATCGCCGCCGACGTGGCCCGGGAAGCCACCGACACCGGCGGCACCATCCTGGTGCTGTCCGATCGCCGTCGTCACTGCGAGACCCTCCAGGGATTGCTGCGCCTGGGCCACGGCATCGCCGCCGAAAAGCTCACCGGCGACATGCCGGTCGCCGACCGCCAGGCGCTGCTGGAGCGGATCAATCGTGGCGAGGTGAGCGTGGTGGTGGCCACGGGACAACTGGTGGGGGAAGGGTTTGACTGCCGCAACCTCTCCAGTCTCTTTCTCGCCACCCCGATCCGTTTCAGCGGACGGGTGATCCAGTATCTGGGCCGGGTGCTGCGTCCGGCACCGGGCAAGCAAAAGGCTCGCGTCTTCGACTATCTGGACGCCCGGGTGGACGTTTTGGTGGCCGCCGCCCGGGCCCGGCAACGCGTCTACGACCAGGGCGCCGCTTCGCGCACCATCGCCCGCGGCTGGTCGGCCCAATCGCCCCTTCCCGATGACGGCCAGCGGAAATAGCCGGCGCTTGTTTTTCCACCGCCAACGGTTGAACATTTCAATCCTCAGTAAGCCCCGAAGGCCGTCTCGGGGATTTCCACCGCCGCGCCGTTGCCCACCTGGACGCTGTTCATGCGGCCGAGGGTCACCGGCAGCACCGTCTCGATGAAAAATTCCGCCGAACGGATCTGTCCCTCGTAGAAGGCCGCCTGGCGGTTCTTCTCCAGGATGTCTGCCCGCTTTTCGCCCGTGGCGCCGGCCAGCAGCTTGTCCAGGGCCGGGGCCGCGACGCCGGCGCGCCACAGCAGCATCCAGGCCATGACGCAGTCGCCTACAACATCCAGAAACGGGCAGGCATGGGCGAAGGCGGCCCGCGGTCCATCGCCCATGGCCATGGTGCCGATCCGCATGGCGGTCTCTCCCAGGCGATCCACCGCGGCCTCGAAGCGTTCGGCCAGGCCGTCCAGGGCGGCAGTTTTCCTGGCCCGAACCGCGGTTTTCTTCATCTCGCCCATCAGGTTCAAAAAAACCTGGCCGCCGGCCATGCCCAGCTTGCGCCCCAGCAGGTCCATGGCCTGGATCCCGTTGGTGCCCTCGTAGATGGGCGCGATGCGCACGTCCCGCAGCAGTTGCTCCACCGGGTAGTCCTGGGTGTAGCCGTAGCCGCCGTAGACCTGGATGGCCAGGTTGCAGACATCCACCCCGCGGTCGGTGCAGTAGGCCTTGATCACCGGGGTGAGCAGGTCGAGCAACCCCTTGTAGAAGTCCCGCTGGCCCGGGTCGGGGTTGCACTTCTGCTGGTCGATGCACCAGGCCCCGTAGGCGATGAGGCTGCGCATGCCTTCCACGTGGCTCTTCATCCACATCAGCATGCGCCGCACGTCCGGATGGCGAATGATGGGCACCTGGGGCGCGGCGGGGTCGAAGGATTTCTCCAGATCCCGCCCCTGTTTGCGCTGGCGGGCATAGTCCAGGGCGTACAGGTAGGCGGCCGAGGCGCTGGTGGCGCCGATGGCACCCACCAGGATACGGGCGGCGTTCATCATGTGAAACATCACCCGCATCCCCTTGTTGGCCTCTCCCAGCAGCAGGCCGCGGCACTTTCCCCGTGCGCCGAAGGTGAGCTGGCAGGTGGGGCTGCCGTGGATGCCCATCTTTTCCTCGATGGCGGTGCAGACCACGTCGTTTTCCTCTCCGAGGCCGCCGTCGGGGTTGACCCAGATCTTGGGCACGATGAACAGGGAGATGCCTTTGGTGCCGGCCGGGGCGCCGTCGATGCGCGCCAGCACCGGGTGGATGATGTTCTCGGTGAGATCGTGCTCCGCGTTGGTGATGAAGATCTTGTTGCCGGAGATCGAGTAGGTGCCGTCGTCGTTGAGGCGGGCCGAGGTTACGAGGTTGCCCACATCGCTGCCGGCTTCCGCTTCGGTGAGCACCATGGTGCCGCCCCATTTTCCGGCGTACATTTTTTGGAGAAACATCTTCTTTTGCGCTTCGGTGCCGAAGATCTCGATCATCTCCCCGGCGCCGTAACCGGACCAGCCGTAGAGGGTGAAGGCGTAGTTGGCCCCCAGCAGGTACTCGCTCACCGCCTGGGAGATGACGTTGGGAAGGCCCTGGCCCCCGAGTTCGGGATCGGCGGGCAGGGCGGTGTACTCGTTTTCGCAAAAGAGCCGGTAGGCCCGGTGGAAGCATTCCGGCACGAAGACCCGGTTGTCCTCGAAGCGCAGTCCCTCCCGGTCCCCCGGGACGAAGGTGGGCAGGATCTCCTTGATGGCGAAGTTGCGCGCCTCGGTGAGGATGAGCTCGAAGGTTTTCCGGTTGAACTCGCGGTAGCGCTCGGTTTTACAGAGCGCGTCCACTCCGAGCTGTTCGAAGAGGACGAAATCGATGTCGCGGCGGTCGGCGATGAGTTGGGCCATGGTTGAAATCCTCCTGATTTTTTATTTTCAGATCACCCCTTCAGCCACCAGGCGGTGGATGTCCGCCGCGCTGTACCCCAGTTCAGCCAGAACGGCGCGGGTGCTGGCGCCGAAGGCCACCGCCGGGGTGCGTACCGCACCGGGCGAGGCGCTCAGCTTCACCGGCACGCCCAGGGCTTTTCCCGGACGGCCGTCCGCGTCAGGCAGGTCCACCACCATCTGGCGCTGGATGAACAGGGGATCCGCAAAAACTTCCTCGAAGGACTGGATCCGCCCGAAACAGACATCCAGGGGTTGGAGGGCCTCGGTCCACTGGTCCAGGGTTCTGGTTTTGAAACGTTGCCGGAAAAAATCGATGATTTCCACACGCCGGTTGTCGTCGTACTGCAAGGGGGTGAATTCCGGCACGCCGAAATAATCGCAGAGGTTTTTCCAGAAGCGGTTTTCCACCGCGCCGATGGAGAGGTGGCGTCCGTCGGCGGTTTCGTAGGTGTTGTAGCAGGCGTAGCGGTGGGAGAGCATCATGTCGCCGCGCCGGGGCGGCTCTCCGGTGAGGTCGCGGAAAAACTGGGCCAGGGGCAGCAGAGCCGCGCTGCCGTCGGTCATGGAGATGTCGATGTACTGGCCCTGGCCGGTTTGATCGCGGTGATGGAGGGCCAGGAGGATGCCGATGACGGCGTTCATGCTGCCGCCCACCATGTCGGCGATCTGGACGCCGGGAATCGACGGCGGCCGGTCGGCCTCGCCGATGAGCCCGAGCACCCCGGCCTGGGAGATGTAGTTGACGTCGTGACCGGCCCGGTCGCGAAACGGCCCGTCCTGGCCAAAACCGGTGATGGCGCAGTAGATCACGTCCGGTCGCACCCGGCGCACCGCCTCGTAGCCGACCCCCAGCCGGTCCACCACCCCCGGGCGGAAGCCTTCCATCACCACGTCGCTGCGCTGGGCGAGCTTGAAGAAGATCTCCCGGCCCGCCTCGGTCTTCAGGTTCAGCGAGACGTGCTCCTTGTTGCGGTTGACGGTGGTCATGAAGAGGCCGTCCGCCAGGAAGCGTTTGTCCTCCACGCTGATGACCCGGGCCCCGTGGTCGGCCAGGATCATGGAGGCGTAGGGGCCGGGCAGCAACCGGGAGAGGTCGAGGACGGTGATGCCTTTTAGTGAGCCTTGGTTTTGCATGATGCGGGTTCCTGTTTCAGGAAAGGGACAAAAAGGACCAAAGGGACCCAAAGGACCCGGTTTCAAATTTCAAATTTCCAGTTTCAAACTTACAACCCCATGAACCTGGCGGCGATCTGCTTCATGATCTCGTTGGTGCCGGCGAAGATGGCCATGATGCGCGCATCGCGCAGGGCCCGCACGACGGGGGCGCGCTCCAGGTTGCCCGCCGGGCCCATCAGCTCGAGGCAGCGATTGGCCACGCGGTTGGCCAGGTCGGTGGTCCAGTACTTGGCCATGGATGTTTCCACCACGATCTGGCCGCCTTCGATGTGGTCGGCAACGAGCTTTTCCACGAAGGTGCGGCCGATTTTCGCCTCGGTGGCCAACTCCACCAGGGCGAACTGGACCGCCTGGTTCCTGGCCAGGGGGCGGCCGTCCACCACGGTGCGGCGGCAGTGGTCGGTGGTCCATTCGAGGATGCCCTCGGCGGCCACCAGGCCGCCCACGGCGCAGGTGAGCCGTTCCTGCTGGAGCTTGGCCATGAGCATCAGAAAGCCGGCCCCCCGTTCCCCGAGGCGGTTGGCCACGGGAATACGGCAGTCGTTGAAGAACAGCTCGGCCGTGTCCTGGCTGTGCCAGCCCATCTTGTCCAGGCGCCGGCCCTTTTCGAAACCGGGGGTGCCGGCCTCCACCAGGTAGAGGGATAAGGCCTGGTAGCGGTCTTCCACGGCCGGGTCCCGGGCAGCCAGCACCACCAGGTCGCAGACCAGGCCGTTGGAGATGAAAGTCTTGGCGCCGTTTATCACCACGGTGTCGCCTTCCTCCACCGCCGTGGTGGCCATGGCGGCCAGGTCGCTGCCGGCGTCCGGCTCGGTCATGGCCACGGCGGTGACGATGTCGCCGTTGACGCAGCCGGGCAGGTATGTTCGCTTCTGCGCCGCGCTGCCGAAGCTCTCGATGTACGGCACCACCACGTCGCTGTGCAGGGAGGCGGCCAGGC
>JAQVTF010000165.1 GCA_028700185.1 Desulfobacteraceae bacterium
GGACCTGGCTCCCATTGGCCCGGGCATGGCGGGTGAATTCGTCGAGAAGCTCGTCCAGGCGAGCCAGGTTGGCATCCTTGATGGCGACGATCTCGGCCACGAGCGCCGGTACGTCGAAACCGTCGAAAGCCTTGGCCCGCGAGGCGGGATAGGCCACGGCGAACTTGTCCATGGCCGAGCGGAGAAAATCGTCCTCCAGGGCCGTTTTGATGTCCTTCCGGTAGCCCTTCAAATCATGCGCGGTCTGCATCGGATGCCTCCAGCAGTTTTTTTTGATGCGCTGGTTGCGAAAAATTCCAGAAGCTGAGACGGAGACAAGACAGCAACCGATTCGGATTGGATCGATGCCAGCGCATCGGCGTCCCGCGCCCGTCGAAAGGCTGTCAGCACCTGTTCGAGATTGTCTTCGTCTATTCCCGAATGCAGGACGATGGTCCGGCCGTTGCTCGTTACGATGCCTTCACCCCGGTGTTGAGGTCTTTTGGAATCTTTTTCAACTGGATGACCAGCCGAAGCGCTTCATTGACCGCTTCATCCGTTGGAAACGCCTCAGCCACCTCTGGCGCCAGCAACACCAGATTCGTCCCCGCGGCATAGCGTTCGGCGTATTTTCCCCGCACACCGTCCTTGAGCAAGCCGGCAAGATCATATTCGGACCGAAGCTCGTCATCCTTTTCTTCTTTGTTTTTCACCTTCATACGCTTTACGCTCCTTTCGGGTCAGTTCACGCGCACTGATGATGCGTGTCCCGTTCTCCCGGTCGGTGTGAGCGACCATCAGCAAGCGGCCTGATTTTGAGACCAGATTGTAGCCTCAACATAAGCCCGACCGCAAGGTGATATCGCCCCAGCCTTCTGTCATCCCGAGAAGCGCAGCACCTTCTTTGTCATCCCGAGGAGCGCAGCGACGAGGGATCTCGCCCTTTTTCCACAACCTCCCGCCTTTATTCCCGAATGCAGATCCCTCACCCGCCAGAGGCGGGATTCGGGATGACAATGGGAAGAGAGGGCGGGATTCGGGATGACAGCGTTAAAAGGGTGTCATCCCGAAGAGCACAGCCCTTCTTTGTCATCCCGAGGAGCGAAGCGACGAGGGATCTCTCCCGTCACCGTACCACCCCCGGCTCAAGTCCTCCCACCCTGGATTCTTTGCTTCAATCAGCGCCACTTTCTTCTCCCGCCGCCAGCCTTTGATGCGTTTCTCTACCGCAATGGCCGCTTGAACATCGTTGGTTTCTTCGTACCAGACCAGGCGGTCGATGTTGTACCTTTGGGTAAAGCCGGGCACCAGCTTGTGCTTGTGCTCGTAAACCCGCCGCTGCAGATCACCGGTAACGCCGGTGTACAGCGTGCCGGAGCGGTTGGCCATGATGTAGACATGGTAGGTCTTCATTGGATTTCAGGCGGTTGGTGTTCCCGGTCCCCCCTTTTTTTCTGCCATTGCAACGGCAATTACAAAATCCTGGCAACCTTTTTATTATGTTATCCTGGGAAGCGTCAGCTTCTTTCTATCATCCCGGGAAGCGCAACCTTTTCCTGTCATCCCGAGGAGCTTGCGACGAGGGATCTCGCCCTTTTGCCGCAGCCTCCCGCCTTTCTTGCCTAATGCAGATCCCTCACCCGCCAGAGGCGGGATTCGGGATGACAATGGGAAGAGAGGGCGGGATTCGGGATGACAATGGGAAGAGAGGGCGGGAATCGGGATGACACGGGAGCAAGGGCGCGTTACCCGGTAAGCGATGGCACCCCCTCATCAAGAATGAGAATATGGAGGGCCAACGGCCCGTGAACCCCGATGGCCAGGACCCGCTCGATGTCCGCCGTGCGGCTGGCGCCGGTGATAAAGGCGGTGAAGTTGCCCGGCCGGCGCATGGCCTCGCCCAGGGACGCCGCCAGGTCGTCGGCGGTGGATACGATCTTGTCGGCCGGAAGGATGGCCACATGCACCTCGCTGATCATGGTGGCCAGACGGATTTCCTCGTCCGACGAATCGATCACCAGGGTGCCGGTGTCGGCGATGCCGACATCGGCGATGGTGAGTCCCACGTCGATACCGCCCAGGTGTTCGCGGAGGCTGCGATCGGTGAGCTGGATGCCCTTGTCTCGGCAGCGTTGGTCCAGGCCGGCGCGCAGCTCGTCGGAAAGACCCGGCGCACCGATGGTCTTGGCCGCCACGGTGGTGCAGAGATTGTCGGCCTTGGTGGACAACGGCGCCTCGCAGCCGGCAAGCAGCCACTGGCAGGCCTCCTTGGCGACGCACAGGTCCACCACGTAGTCCAGGACCGCGTCCAGGGACGCCACGGAGCGCACCACCGCCGAGACTTCCTCGGCGCGGGCGGTGAATTCGCTGACAAGTGAATCAAAATCCGGCATGACGGTACCTTCTCCCATTACCGATCGACATTAGAAAAAATGTTTCAGCCGCCGATCCCAAACCGAAAATCGCGGGCATGGCCTGCGCCTACAAGGATGGCGCCTCGCATTTTGATCTTCCCGCAGGATCCGGTTTCAAGAATGACCTTGCCGCGATAGAAATTCGCGGGCATGGCCCGCTCCTACGGGGCGGGGGAAACCTTTCGCCAAAACGGCAAATGCGAGCCACCGAGATTTCTCGATCCGTTCCCTGAAACATCATTCCAACGCCTCGGCGTACAGCTCCACCGGGTGGCGCACCGCCACGCGGTCGCCGGACCGGGAGAGCATGTCGGTGATCTGGAGCATGCAGGCCGGGCATCCCGTGGCCACCGTGTCGGCCCCGGTGGCCACGATGTGGTCCCGCTTGTGCTGGCCGAGCTTGGCGGCGATGTCGTAGTGCAGCAGGGTGAAACTGCCCCCGCAGCCGCAGCACACATCGGCGTCCTTCATCTCCACCAGCGCCACTTCCGGGTTGAGCCGGGCCACCATCCGCGGCTGGGCCGCGATCCCGAAGGATCGTTTCAGGTGACAGGGATCGTGAATCGTGACCTTGCGCCGACCATGGGATGAAAGCCCTTCCGGCCTGACCTTCAGGATATCCGTCAAAAAAACATTGATGTCCAGGGTTTTGGCGGCGATGGCGGCCACGGCCGCCTGACGGCCGGCATCGGCCGAATCGGCGAAGACGGGCCAGAACTTCTTGATGGTGGCCGTGCAGGTGGCACAGGGGGTGACCAGATAGTCGAATTCGCCCCGGCCGAAACACCCCAGGTTCTTGTCCAACAGGTCGTTGAAGCTCCGCAGATCTCCGCTGGACAGGGCCGGAATCCCGCAGCAGGCCTGGTGGTCGGGCAAGAAGATGCCCACCCCGTGGTGTTTGAGCACCTTGATCACCGCGTGCCCCACCCGGGGGAAGAGCTTGTCCACCAGGCAGCCGGGAAAAAACGCCACCCGGATCCCGGAGGTCCCGGCCGGCGTATCCAGCCGCGGCACGTCGGCATGCAGCGGCCGTTTGGCCAGAGCCGGAAAATGGCGCCCCCCCAGGGCTTCCAACGGAATGCGGCTGCACGAAGACCCCAGCATCTCGCTGGCCGGTTTGACGAACAGATCCTGGAACTTCGACCCGAGGGAGGCCAGGGCGTTGAAGCGGTCCGGATGCACCAGCATCCCGCGAAAAATCAGCTTCTGGATCGGTGAGAGCCCCTTGAAGGTATTGATGGCGGCCCGAGCCTTGATGAAAATATCCAGCACCTTGACCCCACTGGGGCAGTTGGCGGCGCAGGCCCCGCAGAGCAGACAGGTTTCCAGGCGATCCTTGACCCCGTCCACATCCCGGAGCATGTCGTGGCCCAGGTGCTCCAGAAGGGCAATCTTGCCCCGGGCCACCAGGGGCTCGCGACCGGTCTCGGCGTAGATGGGACAGACGGCCTGGCACATGCCGCAGCGCATGCAGGTGGCCAGTTGGTCGTCGATGTCCAGAAGCAGTTGTTGCAGTTCGCGCAGGTCGGCCATGGCGGTTACTCCCGTCCGAGGATCTTTCCCGGGTTGAGAATGTTCTTGGGATCCAGCGCCTTTTTCAGCCGCCGCGAATAGAGAATCGTCCCCCGGCTGGTCTCCTTCTCCATCCACTTGCTCTTGGCCAGGCCGATGCCGTGTTCGCCGGAGAGGGTCCCGCCCAGGCCGAGGGCCACTTCAAAAATCTCGTCCACCGCCGCCTCGACCCGAGCGTACTCCTTTTCGTCCCGCCGGTCGGTGAGGATGGTGGGATGCAGGTTCCCGTCGCCGGCATGACCGAAGCTGCCGATGAGCAGATCGTATTTGGCGGCGATGGTTTCCACCGCCCGGATCATGGCCGGAAACTGGCTTCGCGGCACGGTGGCATCTTCCAGCACCGTGGTGGGCCGCAGCCGGGCCAGGGCCGACAAGGCGGCCCGCCGGGCGGCCCAGACCTTGTCCCGTTCCTCGATGCTGCGGGCCAACTGCACCCCCGTGGCCCCGCTCTTTTTGCAGATCGTTTCCACCTGGGCCGCCTCGTCGGCCACCTGGGCCGGGTGGCCGTCCACTTCGATGAGCAGCAAGGCCTGGGCGTCCACCGGGAGACCGGCCTTGGCGTAGTCTTCCACCGTGCGGATGGTGAAGTTGTCCAAAAACTCCAGGGTACACGGAACAATGCGGTTGGCGATGATGTCGGCCACGGCCTGGGATGCCTTGGCGGTATCGTCGAAGAGCACCATCATCGCCTGATTGGCCGCCGGCGGCGGTACGAGCTTGAGGATGATCTCACTGAAAACGCCGAGGGTCCCCTCCGAGCCCACCATCAGGGCGGAGAGGTTCAGCCCGGTGACGCACTTGACCGTCCGGCCGCCGCTGATGATTTTTTCCCCGGTGGTATCGAAGAAGTTGACCCCCATGACGTAGTTCTTGGTCACCCCGTACTTGAGCCCGCGCAAGCCGCCGGCATTCTCGGCCACGTTGCCACCGAGGGTGGAAACGGACAGGGATGCCGGATCCGGCGGGTAGAACAGGCCCCGGGACTCCACTTCGGCGGCGAAGCGGGCCGTCACCACCCCCGGTTCCACCACGGCGTACATGTCGTCCTCGTTGATCTCGATGATCCGGTTCAGGGCATTGGTCAACACCACGATCCCGTCCCGCGGGTCGGGAATGGTGCCCCCGGAGAGGTTGGTGCCCGAGCCGCGCACCGTCAGCGGCAGTCCGTTGTCGCCGCAGAATTTGACCACCCTTCCCAGCACTTCGGTGGTTTCCGGCCGCACCACCAGGGCCGGCACCACCGGCTGGAGCACGGCGGCATCGTAGGCGTAGCAGTGCCGGTCCGCCTCGCTGTCCATGACATTGGACGCACCGGCGATGGCTTTGAATTGCTCGATCAGCACAGGCTTGAGCATAAATGGCTCCTTTGGGGTGCCTTCCGGGGCACCGACCGTCTTGATCTTGGTCCCGAATGTTTCAGCGCGGCTTGCACTGCGGACATGCGTTCCCTTGCCGTTGTCGATTACTTCGTTGCCATCACCGCACTGAGGGGATCCTGGTAACCGAACAGGTAAATGGCCGCCAAGCCCATCAGCCCCACCACGGTGCAGTAGTAGATGGTGGGCAGGATGGTACGCCGCAGGGTGAGCCCTTCCTGGCCCAGGAGGCCCACCGTGGCCGAAGCGGCCACGACATTATGGATACAGAACATGTTGCCGGCGGCGGCACCCACCGCCTGCAAGGCCACCACCAGAGAGCCGGCGATGCCCAGGTTCACGGCAACGCCGTGCTGGAACATGCTGAACATGAGGTTGCTCACCGTGTTGCTGCCGGCGATGAAAGCCCCCAACCCGCCGATCCAGGGAGCGAAGAAGGGCCAGACCGCACCGACGTTGTCCGCCACCCACTGGGCCATGGCCAGGGGCATGCTGGCATAACCACCTGCGTTGACCCCGCTGTTGATGTACACCCGCACCATGGGAATGGTGAAAATCAGCACAAAGCCGGCACCGAGCAGAATTTTGCTCGATTCCGTGATCGCCGCGCCGAGTCGGTCCGCTTCCATACGGTGGAGAAAATACGTGACGATGACCACGAAAATCAGAATGGCACCGGGCAAGTAGAGCGGCGTGCTGCCGGCGCTGATGCCGGTGCCGAAAATATCGGCCCATTTGATCGACAGGCTCTTGAGCCAACCGCCCAGGGGCAACTGGGGCAGCCGGCTCAGCACCAGCACCACCGCCACGAGCACGTAGGGCGTCCAGGCCAT
>JAQVTF010000166.1:0-3285 GCA_028700185.1 Desulfobacteraceae bacterium
TTGACCGATCTGGTGCGGTCCATCGCCGAGGAGGCCGTGGCGACCGGTTTCGGCGAAGGCCTGACGCCGGCCCTGGACCGTAGCCTGAAACTGGTGGCCTGTCACGGTGCCATCCGGGGGCACCAGCGGCTTTTGGAAGTCGAAATCAGGGCCCTGCTTCAACAGCTCGACACCTGCGAGAATCCCTCCTTTTGCCCCCACGGCCGTCCCACCTGGATCCAGTTCTCCCTGCGGGAGTTGGAAAAGCGTTTCGGGCGGATCGTTGGATAATGCCGGTGGTTCCATTTTTGTAATAAATAGAATCCAAAAATAACATTAATGTTATCTTGCCTCGGGAAGCGGCGCACCCGGGAATTCTCTGATATTCTGCTATTCCAATCTACTGTCGAGTCACAATCTCTTTGGCACGAGACTTGCTTTTTCTCTTGCCTGCCGCCTTCCGTCGAAATGAAGATGTTGCGGCGGGGATGCCCCGCCATCCCCGGTTGAACGAACTCTCGCGGCTTTCCCAAGGAGATTGGCTTCATGTGTCGCCTGTTTGCCATCACCAGCAAGACCCCCCTGTCCCCCATGGTGGCCGTCCAGGCCCTGGACGTGATGCGCGAGGGGCACGACGGGTCCGGGGTCGGGCTCTTCCTGCGCGATCTGGGCGGCCCCTTCGAGGAGATCAAGGACGCCCCCATCCTTTCGGGCATTTTCACCGACGCCGGTCTCAAGCGCCTGGATGCCTTCATGATGGATATCGGGTTCATGACCAAGTACAAGATCACCATCAAGGTGCCCAAAACCACCCCGCCCGGGGTGCCCCGGCGCGACGTTTACCTGATTCGGGCCTACGAGTATCCCGAGGAGTGGGAGGGGCTGCCGGCGGCCGAGCTGGAGCGGCGACTGCTGCGCACCCGGCTCCAGTTGCGCCGAATGGGCGAGGAAAAGCAGGACATGATCGTCTTTTCCTTCTGGCCGGACGTGATTATGTTGAAAGAAATTGGCGATCCCCTCACCGTGGCCCGCTATCTCAACCTCGAGCGCAAGGAGCTGCGGGCCCGGGTCATCATGGCCCAGGGGCGCCAGAACACCAACTACGCCATCAACCTCTATGCTTGCCACCCGTTTTTCATCCAGGGGCTGGCCACCATGACCAACGGCGAGAACACCGCCTTCGTGCCGATCCGCGAGTTTCTCGCCTCCCGGGGCTTCGAAGGCTACATCGGCTACCAGAGCGACTCGGAAGTCTTCACCCACATCCTGCACTACGCGATCCATTCCCTCGGGCTGGGCATCGAGGCCTACAAGCACATCATCACCCCCCTGATGGACGAGGCCATCGCGGTGCACCCGGATGCCGTGTTGCTGAAGCATTTGAAACATTCGTGTCGGCGCCTGATCATCGACGGGCCCAACTGCGTCATCGGCTGTCTGCCCGACCACAGCCTGTTCATGGTCCAGGACCGCAAGAAGCTGCGGCCCGGCGTGGTGGGCGGCCGTCCCGGCCTCTACGCGTTCTCCTCGGAGGTCTGCGGCCTGGATGCCGCGATCCCCGACCGGGACAAGTCCAAGGATTTTCAGCCCATGCACCTGGATACGGTCCTCGTGGGACCGGATCGACAGGAGATCGAGACATGCTCGCAGACCGACCCGTTACCCCCAGCACCCTGAGTCTCAAGGACCTGCCCTGGCAGATCGTCTGGGACAAGGAAAAATGCGCCCTCTGCGGCCGCTGCACCGCCGTTTGCCCGATGCAGGCCATCGAGCTGGGCGTCTTCCGCAAGCGGCTGCTCACGCCCTCCCTGGCGCCCAGGCAGGAAACCGGCAACACCTTCGCCACCTGGTACGGGATCCGCCAGAAAACCGATCCGGCCCACCGCTGCGTGGGCTGCGCCATGTGCACCCTGGTCTGTCCCAACGATGCCATCGTTCCGCTGCGCTCGGACGAGGCGGACAAGCTGCGTTTTCACATCAACCAGGGCGGTCAGCCGCGCAGCCGCGGCGGACGGCGCAATGTTCCGGGCGGGATTCTGGACCGGATCAAGTTCACCCGCATCTCCATGCTCACCGATCCGGCCCTGGATGCCGGGCGCCACGAATTCGAGCTGCGCACCCTGCTGGGCCGGGTCCTGCCGCCGGAACAGAATTTGCGCTTTCTGCGGCAAAACGGCTGGATTCCGCCGGTGCGGGACATCTATCCGCTGGTCATTGGCGGGATGAGCTTCGGAGCCCTGTCGCCCAACATGTGGGAGGGGTTGCAACTCGGGGTCACCTACCTCAACGAGGAACTGGGCCTGCCGGTGCGCATCTGTACCGGCGAGGGCGGGTGCCCGCCTCGGTTGCTGCGCAGCCGGTTTCTCAAGTACGTGATTCTCCAGATCGCCAGCGGCTATTTCGGCTGGGACGAGATCATCCATGCCATCCCCGAGATGAAGGAGGATCCCTGCGCCATCGAGATCAAGTACGGCCAGGGGGCCAAGCCGGGCGATGGCGGACTGTTGATGTGGTACAAGGTCAACAAGCTCATCGCCGCCATCCGTGGGGTGCCCGCCGGCGTGAGCCTGCCCAGCCCGCCCACCCACCAGACCCAGTACTCCATCGAGGAGTCGGTGGCCAAGATGATCCTATCCATGTCCATGGCCTGGGGATTCCGGGTGCCGGTCTATCCCAAGATTTCCGGCACATCCACGGCCCTGGCCGTTTTAAACAACCTCACCCGCAACCCCTATGCCGGCGGCCTGGCCATCGACGGCGAGGACGGCGGCACCGGCGCGGCCTACAACGTTTCCATGGACCACATGGGCCATCCCATCGCCAGCAATATCCGCGACTGCTACCAGACCCTGGTGGCCCTGGGCCAGCAGAACGAGTTGCCCCTGTTCGCCGGCGGCGGGGTGGGAAAGTCGGGCAACCTGGCCGCCAACGCCGCGGCCCTGATCATGCTGGGGGCCAGCGGGGTTCAGGCGGGAAAATACATCATGCAGGCCGCCGCCGGTTGTCTCGGCAGCGAGGGCGACCGGTGCAACATCTGCAACATCGGCCAGTGCCCCAAGGGAATCACCAGCCAGGATCCGCGGCTTTACCGCCGCCTGGATGTCGACGACGTGGCCCAGCGGCTGGTGGACACGGTACTGGCCTTCGACACCGAGCTGAAAAAAATCGTTGCCCCCCTGGGCCGTTCCACCTCCCTGCCCATCGGCATGGCCGACGCCATCGGGATTGATGATTACCATGTGGCCAAGCGGTTGGATATTGGGTTTGTGGTGTAAAAAAAAGTGACTAAAGTTACAAGTGACTAAA
>JAQVTF010000166.1:3385-6167 GCA_028700185.1 Desulfobacteraceae bacterium
GGCCGTTCCACCTCCCTGCCCATCGGCATGGCCGACGCCATCGGGATTGATGATTACCATGTGGCCAAGCGGTTGGATATTGGGTTTGTGGTGTAAAAAAAAGTGACTAAAGTTACAAGTGACTAAAATGCCTAAAGTTAAGGAATTCTGGTTGTTTAAAAAAATGGAGCGAAGCGACACCACAACTTTAGTTCACTTTAGTCACTTGTAACTTATTTTGTAAAAGTGCCTAAAGTTACGAGTGACTAAAGTGCCTAAAGTTAAGGAATTCTGGTTGTTTAAAAAAACGGAGCGAAGCGACACCACAACTTTAGCTCACTTTAGTTCACTTTAGTCACTTTAGTCACTTTAGTCACTTTAGCTCACTTTAGTCACTTGCAACTTTTATCTCGAAACGCTTCAGGAGTTTCAAAAATGAATGCAGTATCAACCTCCTACCAGCTCATCGCCGGCGCCAAGGACGGCCAGCGGGTGGACTCGCGGCTGCTGGAAGAGCAGGTTCAGCAGGCGGTGGCCGAGGGCCGGCGACGGATCAAGGTCCAGGCTTTCGGGCAGCATGGGATCGGCGGTCGGTTGTGGCGGGCCGGCAACGAACCGGTGGACGTGCTGGTGGAGGGGCATGCCGGTCAGCGCCTCGGATCTCTGGGATTTCCCAACACCCGCATCGTGCTGCGGGGACCGGCCTCCGATGACGTGGGCTGGCTCAATGCCGGCGCCCATATCGTGGTCCACGGCAACGCCGCCAACGGGGTGGCCAACGGCATGGCCCAGGGGCGGATCTACATCGCCGGCAGCATCGGGGCCCGGGGCATGACCATGACCAAAAACAACCCGCGCTTCGCCCCCCCCGAGCTGTGGGTTTTGGGGTCGGCGGGGGACTACTTCGGCGAGTTCATGGCCGGCGGGGTGGCGGTGGTCTGCGGCATCGATCCCCAGAACCCGGACAACGTCCTCGGCCACCGGCCCTGCGTGGGCATGGTGGGGGGCAAGGTCTTGTTCCGCGGCCCCATCAAGGACTTCAGCCGGGCCGACGCCAAGCTGGAAGAGATTGGTGACGACGACTGGCAGTGGCTCTGCGATCATCTGGCCTATTTTCTCGCCGATATCGAGCGACCCGATCTAGCCGGGGTGCTCACCAAGCGGGTCGGCTGGCAAATGCTCCGAGCGCTTTTCCCCCACGAGCGCGCCGGCCGGCGCCTGCGTCCGGTGTCCGCTTTCCGTCGACAGGTCTGGGAGGCCGAGTTGGGCCGCGGCGGCCTGGTGGGGGATCTCACCGACATCGACCGGTCCCCGATTCCGCTCATCGTCAGTGGGGATCTGCGGCGCTGGGTGCCGGTGTGGGAAAACGGCCGATACGCCGCTCCCTGCGAGGCCAACTGTCCCACCGGTATTCCGGTCCGGGAGCGCTGGGCCTTGGTCCGCCAGGGAAAAATCGACGAGGCGGTGGAATTGGCCCTGGCCTACACCCCGTTTCCGGCCACCGTCTGTGGGTATCTTTGCCCCAACTTGTGCATGACGGCCTGTACCCGGCACTCGGCTCTGATGACCCCGGTGGATGTCACCCGGCTCGGCCGGGCGAGCATCGCTGCCCGCACCCCTGATATGCCGCCGGCGGATAACCATCGCATCGCCGTCATCGGCGGCGGCCCGGCGGGCCTTTCGGTGGCCTGGCAACTGCGGCGCAGCGGGCATCGGCCGGTTGTCCTGGATGCCTCGGCGCAACTGGGCGGCAAGATGACGGCGGCGATTCCGGCAAGCCGGATTCCGCCCGAGGTGCTGGAAGCCGAGCTGGAGCGGTTGCGCCAGACCATCGACCACCAGCGGCTGGAAAAACCGCTGTCGGCCGTCGAGGTGGAGCGGCTGAAGAAAGACTACGATTTTATTGTGGTGGCGGTGGGGGCGACGAAGCCCCGCAACCTGCCGGTACCCGGGGCCGAGCGGATGATCACGGCCCTGGATTTTCTCGCCAGGGCCAAGACGGGCGGCATTCGGCCGGGCGGACGAGTGGTGATCGTGGGCGCGGGCAACGTGGGCTGCGACGTGGCCACCGAAGCCCATCGGCTCGGCGCCGACGCCATCACCCTCATCGACGTGCAGGAACCGGCTTCCTTCGGCAAGGAGCGCGCAGCGGCCGAAGTGGTGGGAGCCCGGTTCCGCTGGCCGGTGTTCACCCGAGAGATCACCGAGGACGGGCTGATCACGACGGAAGGGGAGCTGCTGCCTGCCGACACGGTGGTGGTGTCCATCGGCGACAGCCCGGAGCTTTCTTTTCTGCCGGCTTCCGTGGCCGTGGATCGGGGGTTTGTTCAGGTGAATGAACATTTTCAGAGCAGCGACCCGAAGATTTTCGCCATCGGCGACGCCGTGCAACCCGGCCTCATCACCGACGCCATCGGTGCCGGTCGCCGGGCCGCGGCGGCCATCGACGCCATCCTTGCCGGCCGGCGGCCCGAAGGCGGCGCCCGACCGATGATTGACAAGGAACGGATGTCCATGGCCTACTTCGATCCGCGCATCGTGGTGTACCAAGACGTGAACCAATGCGCGGATCAATGCGCCAGTTGCGGCCAGTGTCGCGATTGCGGTATTTGTGCGGCGGTTTGTCCTCAGGCGGCCATTGAGCGTGTGGCAGAGGCGGATGGTGGTTTTCGCTATCAAGCGGCCCCCGAGCGCTGCATCGGGTGCGGTTTTTGCGCCGGGGCCTGCCCCTGTGGGATCTGGACCCTGGCGCCGAACACACCGCTGGCGTGAGTTTTTGAAACTTGATTCTTTGTCCCTTGGG
>JAQVTF010000167.1 GCA_028700185.1 Desulfobacteraceae bacterium
TCCGCCACCAAGGGCAGATGATCGGAGGCCATGCGGCTCAGAGGGGTCTTGAAGGCGTGCAGCCGGGAGAGGCGCCGTTGCGGGCGCACCCAGATCCGGTCCAGGGCGAAGAAGGGGCGCCGCCCGGGAAAGGTGGCGGGGGCGACGCCGGGCGCGAAGAAGCCTTTCAGGCGATGCAGGGAGGGGCTCCAGGGAAACCACTCGTTGAAGTCTCCCATCAGGATCACCACGTCGGCGTTGGTCTCGCCAAGGATTTGGGCGATGCGGGTGATCTGCCGGCGGCGCTCCCGCACGGAAAGCCCCAGATGCGTCGCCAGGACGGAGACGGTCGAGGAAGCCGTGGCCATACCCAGTTGAATCGCCCCCCGCGGCTCGCGGCCCCGAAAGCTGATATCGATCCGCTTCACCTCGCGCGGTGTCAAGCGGGTCAGGACGACGTTGCCGTAGCGCCCCTTGCCCTCTTGCAGCGTCGGCCCGGCAATGGCCTGCGCGCCGGCGGCACGGGACAGAAACCGCAGGATGTCCCCGGGCGTCTCGGGATCATAGGCCACTTCCTGGAGCGCCACCAGGTCGGCGTTCATGGCCCGCAGCACGTCGGCGATGCGCTGCGGGTTTTTTACGCCGTCAGCGCCGATGCAGCGGTGAATGTTGTAGGTGGCGAGGCGAAAGGCCATCCGCGTCCTGCCTCAAGAGCCGGTTCGCTTGACCCAGCGCCGCAGGGCCGCCAGGGCCAGGCCGATCAGGGCAATGGCGGCCATCAAGATAGTGACGTGGGTCAGGTCGGGGTGGCGCAGCGATTCGGCGATGCGGTCCGCCAGCACGACGATGGCCACGACTCCGGGGAGCATCCCGAGCAAAGTGCCCAGGGCGAAATCGCCCCAGCGGATTTCCGATACCCCCGCGATGAGATTGACCACTGAAAACGGGGCCACCGGGACGATGCGCACCGTGATCACCGCCAACAGGCCCGAGGCCGACAGTTTGCGGCTCAGGCGGTTGAGCAGGCTGCCGGCCAGGCGACGCACCAGGTCGCGGCCCAACCAGCGGCCCAGGCTGAAGACCGCCATGGCACTGAGCCAGGAGCCGGCCAGGGCGTACAAAAAGCCCAGCCAGGCGCCGAAGACGACGACGGTGGCAATGGATATCAGGGTGACCGGCAGGGCCACCAGGCTGCCGAGAACGTAGGCCGCCGCCACCAGCAGCGGGGCCAGGGGCTGCTGGTGGATCCAGGCGGCCATGGCCCGCAGCGCCTCAAGGTCGATCAGGTCTCCCAGCGGGGTCCAGCGCCACACGGCCGCCAATCCTGCCACGACGGCGATGAGGACCAAGGCTTTTACCGCATGACGGTAGGCGGCCGGCTGCTGCTCCGGGGGGACGAAAAGGTTCAGGAGCTTGTCGGGCGGCACCGGTTGCTCCGGGTCGATGAGCCGGGTTTCCGGCACCCAGCGATCGACTTCATCGGGGATTTCCACCGGCAGCGGCGCCAGCGTGCGCCCATCACCGCGCAGGGCCTCTATGGCCTTGATCAGGGAGCCGTGGGCAGCCACGGCTTGCGCAACATCCTCGGCTTTGCGTCCCAGGTGTTCGGCCAGCAGTCGGGTTCGGATGTTGCCGATGGACTGCTGCAAGCCCTCGTCTTCCGGCGCGGCGGCAATGGCCAGGTCGCACTCCGAGTCCAGGCCCATGGAGCGGTTGCTCAGGTTCGAGGAACCCACCCGCAGCAGCAGGTCGTCGATGATCATCACCTTGGCGTGGACCATCAGGGCGCTATGGGGCCGTTCCCTGAGCCGGGGGTAGTAGAGACGCAACCGATCATGCCGATCCGCCGCCTGCAGCCGGGCCACCAGGCGCCCGCGCAGCACATCCATGGTGTGCTGCTCCAGCCAGCCGCCGGTCTTTTCCGGCAGCACGAGAACCACCTCGGGGCCGTTCTCCGCCTTGAGGCGCGCTTCCAGGGCCTCTCCGATGCAATGGGCACTCAGATACTGGTTTTCGATGTAGATGAAGCGTCGGGCAGCCGCGATGCTGTCCAGGTAGAGCTGGCGCACTTCGGTAGCCGCTGGCTGATCCTCGTTTTGGGGCAGGGTACGGGCGATGGCGATCCGGACATCGCGAAAATCCGGTTTCACGCTCGGCGGCCAGGGGTCGGCGTCGGCGTCGGGTGGGGGAATCTCGGGAGGCGCCCCCTCGGAGCGCGTCCAGCGCGCCTTGACCAGTTCCCCCAGGGCCCTGGCCGCCGGACCGTCCACCATCATTTGCACGTCGTGGAAGGGCGGGTAGGGCTTGCCGCTCGGGTCCGTGCGGCGCTCGTCCTCGGGCAGGTGACGGGACGTGTCCCAGCGCCACTGGCTCAGGTCGAAGCCGCCGGCGAAGGCGAGGGCGTCGTCGATGACCACGATCTTCTGGTGCTGGGAGGCGCCCACGGGATGGCGCCCGTCCAGGGCGAAATGGATCCGTTTATGGGTTCGCCACTTGAGCTTGTAGCGGGGGAAAAATTCCCGCTCCATGGCGTAGATCATGGCGAAATCCCAGCTCAGGAGATAAATCACCAGATCTGGCCGCTGTTGCGCCAAGCTGTCCAGAAGCGTCCCCAGCCGCTCCGGGTAGCCGCCGGTATCGCCATCGCGAATGAGGCGCACTTCGCTGTGCAGATCCCACCCGACGATGAAAACCGAGTGCCTGGCCCGGCGCAGGGCCTGGTGCAAAACCCGGAAATAGGTCTCGCCGTCAATGAGGACGGCGGCCCGGTGCGCGGATTCGAGGCGATGGTAATTCCTGGATGGCTGGAGAAGCTTATCCAAACGACACCAGATCCTTTACCGCGGTGACGACCTGCCCGGCGTCGGGGATGTAAAAGCGCTCCAGGGGCGGACTGGCCGGCACGGGAATGTCCGGTCCGGTCACCCGGCGCAGGGGCGCCTTGAGGCGCTCGAAGGCTTCTTCCATCACCACCGCCGCCACCTCGCCGGCGAACCCGCCGGTGCGTGTGGCCTCGTGCAGCACCACCAGGCGTCCGGTCTTGCGCACCGAGGCCAGGATGGCCGCCTTGTCCAGGGGCGCCAGGGTGCGCAGGTCCACGATCTCCACCTCAATTCCTTCGGTGGCCAACTGCTCGGCCGCCTGGAAGGCCACCCCCAGCATGCGGGACCAGGTCACCACCGTGACATCTTTTCCCGGCCGCTTGATGTCTGCCGGGCCGATGGGAACGAGGTGCTCGCCTTCGGGCACCGGCCCGGGGGCGAAGTAGAGCATCATGTCCTCGAAGAAAATTACCGGGTTGGGATCACGGATGGCCGACTTGAGCAGCCCCTTGGCGTCGGCGGCCGTTGCGGGCATCACCACCTTGAGACCGGGGCAATGGGCCGCCCAGGCTTCCAGGTTGTGGGAATGCTGGCACCCGGCGCCGAAGCCGGCCCCGCTCTTGATGCGCACCACCAGCGGAAAGGTCGATTTGCCCCCCGACAGGTAGCGCAGCTTGGCGGCATGGTTCACGATCATGTCCGAGGCGAGGGTGAAGAAGGGGTTGAACATGATCTCCACCACCGGTTTGAGCCCCGCTTCGGCCGCCCCCACCGCCAGTCCGGCGATGGCGGCCTCGGAGACCGGGGTGTCCCGCACCCGGCGGGGGCCGAAATCCTTCAGCAGCCCGGCGGTGGGCAGCATGGGGTTGTCGTGGATGCTGACGCCGACGCCTTCGCCGGCGATAAAAATGGTGTCGTCCCGGGTCATCTCTTCCCTCAGGGCCTGGTTGAGGGCCTGTCCCATGGTCAATTGCGGCATGATGGGTTTCCTTTCATCGGAGCCGGGTGGCTCGACGGGTCAAGTTCAGGCGTAGAGGTCTTCCAGCGCTTCAAGGGGTTCCGGGTAGGGACTTTCCTCGGCGAAGCGGATAGCCTCCCGAACCAGGGCGTTAACTTTGGTTTCCATCGCGCTCAGTTCCTCGGCGCTGATCAAGCCCTGGGCGCGCATGGCGTCACGCAACCGAGCTACGGGACACAGGGCCCGCCAAGCGGCGATTTCCTCCTTGGGCTGGTAGAGCTGGGGATCGCTTTCGCCGTGGCCGCGCCAGCGGTAGGTCTTGCACTCGATGAGGGTCGGCCCGTCACCGGCGGCGGCCCGGGCCCGGGCGTCCAGGGTGGCGGTGTAGAGCGCCGGCGCATCGTTGCCGTCCACCACCACCCCCGGCATGCCGTAACCGGCGGCGCGGTCGGCGATGTTTTCCACTCGGGTGTGCTCTTCCAGGCGCTGGGCCCCGGCGTACAGGTTGTTTTCGCAGACGAAGATCGCCGGCAGGCGCCACAGGCTGGCCAGGTTCAACGCTTCGTGAAACGACCCCTCGTCGCTGGCGCCGTCACCGGTAAAGCAGACGGTAACGGCGGGCTCGTTGCGGTACTGCTGGGCGAAGGCCCGGCCCACGGCGATGGGTGGACCGGCGCCCACCACCGTCGATGTGCAGGGGGCCCCAATTTCCGGCAGGGCCAAGTGCAGGGTGCCGCTCTTGCCCTTGTTGCAGCCGGTGCGCTTGCCGTAGATCTCGGCCATCAGCGCCTTGGGATCTGCGCCCTTGGCCAGCAGGTGGGCGTGGCTGCGATGGTTGGTGATGATCACATCCTCGGGCCTCAGGGCCGCCACCACGCCGGCGCCCACCGCCTCCTGGCCGGTGCACAGGATCATCATGCCGGGGATTTTCCCCTCGATTTGGCACAGCTCGGTGAGGGCTTCTTCGAAACGGCGGGAAAGTAATAGAAAGTGCAGCATTTCCAGAAGTTTGCCTTTTGGTACGGTCATGGAACCTCCTTTGGCGGGAAACGGATGGGCCAACCTGCACCGGGCCGGTGCGCCTGTTCAAAAGCTTGACTTTCAACAGAAATCCGAAGATTGAGATATAGGGTATGTTCAGCGGGCGGGCTGGGGTTTGTCAACCCAATTTTCGGATGGCGCTTCTGGTAGGTCGTCGGCAGGCGCCGACAAGCGACAGTCCCGGAGAATCAGGAGTCTGATTGGTGATCTTCGCGTTGCTCTTCCTCACGATGGGGCTTCTGGTGTCCACGCTGCTGCCGTTGTGGCGCTGCCCCCACTGGCTGGTGCGAGGCCTTGATTTTCCGCGGTTGCAATTCGCCGCCGCGGCCGCCGTGCTGCTCATGGTGGACGGGGTCATTCTGGATCCGGGAGAATGGAGCACATGGGCGCTGATGGCCGCGGCGCTGTTCTGCTTCGCCTGGCAATTTTGGTGGATCGCGCCGTACACGCCCTTGTGGCGACAGGAGGTGAGGCCGGCACCCGAAGGCAATTCGGCCAAGCGGGTGAGCATCATCACCGCCAACGTGCTCACCCCCAATCGCAATGCCCGGAAGCTGCTGGCCCTCGTCGGAAAATACCAACCCGATGTCTTGGTCACCCTGGAGTCCGACCAGTGGTGGCAGGACCAGCTCGACGTCCTGGAAAAAGAAATGCCGCATGCCATCAAATGTCCCCTGGACAATCTGTACGGCATGCACGTCTATTCCCGTCTGCCCCTGGAAGAAACCGAGATTGCCTACCTGGTGCAAGACGATATCCCTTCGATGCATGCCCTGCTGCGGCTGCGCACCGGTGACGCGGTGCGGATTCATTTTCTTCACCCGGCCCCGCCGAGCCCGACGGAAAACCCCGAGTCTTCCGAACGGGACGCCGAATTGGTGATCGTGGCCCGGAGCGTCGCCGACGACCACCGACCGATCATCGTCACCGGCGACCTCAACGACGTGGCCTGGTCCGAGACCACGCGCCTTTTCCGCAAGATCAGCGGTCTGCTGGACCCCCGGGTGGGCCGCGGCATGTTCAACACCTTCCATGCCAAGTATCCGCTGATCCGTTGGCCCCTGGACCATATTTTCCACAGTCGGCACTTCACCGTGCGCACTATCAAGCGGCTGCCCCCCATCGGATCGGACCACTTCGCCCTGCTCACCGAGCTTTGCTACACCCCCCTGGCGGGCGCCGGGCAAAACGGGCTGGAAGCCGAGTCTGCCGACCGGAAAAAGGCCAGAGAAATTGCCAAAGAAAAGAACGTGAGCAAGGAAGCGGTCCCCCAGCCTCGTATGTGATCACGCGCAGTTGCCTGATATTTTTCCGGGGATTTTCAGCCGTTCGAAATGGCCCCTGGGTCGGGGCCCGGGGTGA
>JAQVTF010000168.1 GCA_028700185.1 Desulfobacteraceae bacterium
CTTGAAGAAGGCCCATTTTCGGAAACCGGGGCACATCCGTCCGAATCGGATGAGACGATCCTGGCCATGATCCACCCGGCCCTGGAGCGGTTGGCCCGCCAGGTGGAACGCACCATCGATCACTGTCGAAACGTCATGGGCTATTCGGCCCCCCGGCAACTGTACCTGTGCGGTCGGCTGGCCAGCGCCCCGGCAGTGGTCGCTTTTTTCGAAGAACAGCTCGGTCTGGCAACATTGGCGCTGGATCCGTTGAATCCCGCCGTCGCCCCCGTGGCGCCGGACATCGCTTCCCTGGATCGCTGGGAGCAGATCGCCCTGGCGTCGACGGCCGGCCTGGCCATGTCCCGCAACCGCATCACGCCGAACTTTCTTTTCACGGCCAAGGATCGTGAAACCCGCAAAATTTCCAAGCGCAACGGTGCCATGATGGGCTCCGGGCTGCTGGCGCTGGCCGCCATCACGGGAATTTTCCTCATCCAAGGTCGCCTGGCCCTCAGCGAGGCGGCACGCCAAGTGCGCCAGATCGAGGAAAAACTCGATGCCCGCAAGCCGCTGCTCACCATCGAGGGGATCAACCAGATGGCCGCCGATTACCGTGAGCGCGTTGCCACGTGGCGCAGCTACCCCCCAAAGTTCCTCCCGGCGGCGGTGCTGAGCGAATTGTCCGCCATCACCCCGCCCGTGGTGCAATTGCTCAACATGCGTCTGGAAATGAACCGCCCGGAGGTCGGCCAGAGCCGCTTCCTGGTTCTGGAAGGCATCCTCACCGGCGAGGCGTCCAGTTTCGAGACCCAACTGTCCAGCTACCTGTTTCGCCTTCGCAACTCCCCCCTCTTCGCGGAGACGACCATTGAGAGCAGCGAGACGGTCCCCTTCGAATCCGAAGGCCGGGTGATGCGCTTCGTGATCAATGTCAACCTCAAGCAGGTGCCCCATGAACAGACTTGACCAGGTGCGCTTTTCTCAAAAGAGCCTCCTTTCCATCGCCATCAGCCTGATCCTGCTGACGCTGATCGTGATCCTGGGGATCCTGCCGGCCAGGAATGAATCCGCGCGGCTCAGGGCCAAGACCAAGGATCTGGAGGCGCAACTGAAAATCCAGGATGTCCTGGCACCGCTGCATGCCAACCTGCGGCAAAAACTCGATCAGAAAAGCCCCCTGGAGACCGTTCTCGACGGGCCGCCGCCCAGCCGGATGCACCTGACGGTGAACAACGCGGCGGGGGTGCTGAGGATCATGGGGCTGGCGGCCGGCATGACCGAATCGGATTTCGTGCCGGTGCCGCTATCGGCCACCAACGGCGTCAACCGTCTGCTGCTGGAGGGACGCCTGGAGGGCGACTATCGCCTGTTTCGCGATTTTCTACTGACCCTTTCCGCCTTGCCCAGCCTGGCGCACCTGGAGCTTTTGCAGATCGAGAGCCAGCCCCGGGAGGCGCGCTACAAGGTGCGGGTCTGTCTGCATTTGTAACGATTTCATTTTTGCTGGCGGCGCCGTTTAAAAAAGGTCATAAACGGGGCCGCGTGAAAACCGGGTCGGCGAGGCCTCATGGAAAAAAGAGAAAAAGTACTCATCGCCTTGATGGTGATCGCCCTGGGCTACGGCGCCTTCGAGCTGTTCGTCCGTCCGGGGGCGAGCCCTCCGGATACCCCTGCCGTATCCGTCAGCGTGGACGAGGCGGTGAAGGTGTCCCAAACCGTTTCCCAGTCGTTGGCCGAGGCGGAACTGAGAGCGGAAGAAAAACACATCCTGGCAACGGCGGCGACCCCCTGGACGTCCAATCCCTTCTACGATTGGCCCCACGCGCGGCCCTCGGACACCCTGGCGGAGGAACCCGAACCAACCCCTGAGTTGGATCAAATCCGGGCCGCCACCGTGTACTCGGGGTATCTGGAGATGGGCCGCATCCGCATCGCGGTGATCAACGGCCTCGAGTACCGCGTCGGTGAAACCCTGGTGGACGGCAGCTTCATGGTGGAGCGCATCACCCCGGCCAGCGTGACCCTCATGGCCGCCCAGAGCCAACAGCAAATCATCATCCCCTATCAGGATGCCGCCGACTAAGGAGTAGGCGACCTATGAAAAAGTCGTTGATCGTATCAGCCATCGTGTGCGTGACGCTTTGTGCGGTCGGATGCGCCAAGAGGACCCAGACCCCGCTGCAACAGGACGATTTTTTCAAGAAATGGAGCACCGCGGCCGAGACGTCCAAGGGCTATTCGGCCCCCCCCAAAGAAAATGTGGCCGAAGTGACCGACATTTTCACCTCTCTGGATCAAGAGGCTGAAAAGCAGGGGGCCCAGACCGTTCGTCCCCTGCCCCAAACCCCGGTGAGCCTCAAATTTCACGACGTGGACGTCGGGGTGGTGATGCGGGTGCTGGCCTCGGCCGCCGGCAAGAATATCGTCATGAGCGGCGGAGTGAGCGGCCCCATGAGCGTCGACATCCAGCAGACCCCCTGGGATCAGGCGTTCCTGAGCATCCTTGAAGCCCGGGGGCTCACCTATACCTGGGTGGGCGATGTGATCCGGGTCATGAGCGTGGAAGACCTGCGCCGGGACATCGAGATCGAGAAGATCCAGAACGAAAGGCTGGCGGCCTCCTCCGAGGCCCGCAAGCTCGAACCGCTGCAAACCGCCATGATCCGGATCCGCTACGCCAAGGCGGACGGGCTGAGGGAAAACCTGGAAAAATTTCTCACCAAGAATGAAAAGGGTGAACCGAGGGGATCGGTGTCCGTGGACACCCACAACAACGCCCTCATCATCCAGGCCATCGCCGCCGACACCGAGCGGATGCTGCGATTGATCCAGAAGCTGGACCAACCCCGGGCCCAGGTCCTGCTCAAGGCCCATATCGTGGAAGCGACCAAGGACACCGCCCGGGAACTGGGGGTTCAGTGGGGCGGCCGCTACCGGTCAAGCGCCAACAGGAACAACGAGCGGTTTTACGTGTCTCCGGGGGAAGGCGCCACCATTCCCGGGACCCGGGCGGACCGTGTGCCCTGGGGCGGCACCAGCCCGGTGGGACCGGTGGTCAATTTCCCGGCGAACGTTGCCGAGAAAGGTGCATCCCTGAGCCTGATGTACGGCATCATCGACGGCAACATCCTGGAATTTCAGCTCTCGGCCCTGCAATCGGAGGGCAAGCTCAACATCCTCTCCTCGCCTTCCATCACCACCCTGGACAACCAGATGGCCTTCACCGAGAATGGGGAACGGGTCCCGTTTGCCAGCATCGACGAGGACGGCACCATGGATGTGGAATGGGAGGACGCGGTGCTGCGGCTGGAAATCACCCCCAACATCATCGACAATCAGCAACTCAAACTGGCCATCAAGGTCAAGAAGGACGAGGTGGATCTGAGCCGCACGGTGATGGGCAACCCCTTTATCATCAAAAAGCAGACCGAAACCAACCTGGTGGTGGCCAACGCCGAGACCATCGTGATCTCCGGCCTTTCCAAGCAACGCCAAACCCTGAGCGAGGACGGGGTCCCCGGCCTCAAGGATATTTCCGGCCTGGGGTACCTGTTCCGCAATGATGCCAGGGGGCAGGTCATGGAAGAGGTGCTGATCTTCATCACGCCCACCATCCTGCCGTATCGGCCGGTGACGCAAGAAATCGACGCAAAGGACGATCTCGGATAAGGCCTTTGCGCCCGGAATCCCATGGAATACTACAAGCTGCTCAACCTGACCCGCGAGCCTTTTTCCAACACGCCCGATCCGGGGCTTTTCTTCCGGTCCACCGGGCATGCCAAGTGCTTGCAGGAGCTGGAGATCGCCATCCGCCTGGGCCGGGGGCTGGCCGTGGTGGCCGGCGAGGTGGGCACCGGCAAGACCACCCTCTGCCGGCACCTGATCCGTTCCGTCGCCGATGACCCCTCCCTGGAGATCTACCTCGTCCTGGATCCCTCCTTCGAAAGCGGCCCGGAGATGCTCGCCGCCCTCAATGCCATGTTCAACGGCCAGGGGGCGGCCGCCGGCTGCGCCACCGCCGCCGCCCACAAGGAGATGATCAAGGATTTCCTCTTCGCCCAAGGCGTGCAGGCCCACAAACGCCTGATTCTGGTGGTGGACGAAGGCCAAAAGCTCTCTTCGGCCGGGGTGGAAATCCTCCGGGAACTGCTCAACTACGAGACCAACGATCAGAAACTGCTGCAAATCCTCATCTTCGGGCAGAACGAAATCGACCAGATTCTGGCGCGCCATCCCAATTTTGCCGACCGGGTCAGCCTGTTTCACCGGCTCTTGCCCCTCTCACCCAAGGAGACGGCGCTTTTCATCCGCTACCGCCTGGAACGCTCCCGGGATAACGATCCCCAAAAACCGATGGTCCGCTTCAGCCGCGGCGCCCTGGGCCTGATTCATTCCCTCACCGGTGGCTATCCGCGCAAGATCATCAACCTTTGCCACAGCATCCTGCTCACCCTGATCATTGCCGGCACCACCAAGGTCACCCCGGCCATCGTGCGCAAGGCCGCCGGCCATCTGCCGGCCCTCAACCCCGTGCCAGGACGCCGGGGCCTTTCCTGGGCACTGGCCGCCGCGGTGTTGATGGGCTTGGGCCTCTGGTTGTTTTTCCCCGCCTGGCATCCCCTGGTGTCCCGTTGGTCCCCCACCCCGCCGACCACGGCGCAGAAAACCGAGGGCCTCCCCGTCTTCACGGGGGACATTGACCCCCCGGCCCTGCCGGTGCAGGCCAACGCCACCGTGCCGGCGCCGGTTGCGCCGGCCGCCGCACCGGAGATCCCGGCGCGACAGACGCCCTCCGGCGACCTTCACCCCTTGGCCCCGGCAGCGGCCGAACCCATGGCCGCCGTGGCGGTGGCGTCTCTGCCGCTGCGCCCCGGCCCGGAGGAAGCCGAGGCCTCGGCGGCCGCCCCCATGGACCTTCAGCCGCCCCTCAGCCTGGGAAAGATCCGGGTGGAAGACGATGAAACCCTCTGGAACATGGTGGAAACCATCTACGGCAAATGCACCCCACGGCTGGTGGCTCGAATCGTCCGGCACAATGCCGGGATGACGGATGCCGATCACATCCTCCAAGGGCAACAGATCGATTTTCCCGCCCTGGAGGGGCGTCGGATTCCCTCAACCCATCGCTACTGGATCGAACTGGCGCGTTTTACCCAACTGAAGGCGGCCTACGCCGCCGTTCGGCATCAACCGGAAACACCGCTTCGGATTTTGATGGTCCGCCAACCGGACCATGCCCTGGATTATCTCGTGGTGCTGAGGCGGCCCGCCGACGATCCCCTGGAGGCCCGGGACCGCCTGGCGCGGCTGCCCGCGACCGTGGCGGCGGAGGCGGCAGTGACCGACCTCGACGGACGGATGGTGATCGGGGACCTGTGAAGCGTTGAGCGAGACCGCTGCTGAAAGGAAATACCGTTGAGAAAGAAAATCCGACTTGGCGAAATGCTGCTGGAGCAGGGGTTCATCAGCTATGAGCAACTGCAAACCGCGCTGGCGGAACACAAGAAGAGCGGCATGAAGCTGGGCCAGTTCCTCGTGCACAACAACCTGTGCTCGGAAGAGGCGATTGTCCGCCTTCTCAGCGACCAGCTTCGCATCACCCGCTACGAAGCGGCGCGCTATCCGGTGGACCCGGACCTGGCGCGCCTCGTGCCGGCGGAAACAGCCCGCAAGCACGGCGTGGTGCCCCTGGAACGCCATGGCCGGGTGCTGCAAGTGGCCACCAACGATCCCCTGGATATCGACGCCCTGGACGCCCTGGAAATCTACACCAACCTGGAAATCGAGCCGGTGGTGGCCACCGAAGCCGAATTCGAACAGGCCTTTACCACCCTTTACGGCCTCTACAAGGGGCTCGACAAGGTGATGGAAAGCGTCGAGGAGATGACCAGCGCCATCGAAGTCGGCCGGCCCCGTGAAGAAGCGGTGGACATCGATGTCAACGTCAGTGAGCTGGAGTCCCAGGCCGACCAGGCGCCGGTGATCAAACTGGTCAACTCCATCATCGCCCAGGCGGTGAACGAAAAGGCCAGCGACATCCACATCAGCCCGGAAAAGGACGCGGTGCAAACCCGTTTCCGCATCGACGGCAAGCTGCGCGAAGTCTCCACCCCCCCCAAGAAGCTTCTGCCGGCCCT
>JAQVTF010000033.1 GCA_028700185.1 Desulfobacteraceae bacterium
ATCCGACGTTTTGCTACCATACTCCAACATCGAACAGCAAGCAACAAAAGCAACGGCAGAGGACTCTACGCAAACAGTCTATGCCTTCTCAAGGGACGCCTACGAGCAATCGACCGAGAAAAAATACGATATGGCAGGGCGAAAAAATTGCCCAAATAGCAATTTTTTCAAACCCGCCTCCCCCCCCATCTACGCGTTTTCAAAGCGTCGGAACATATCATAATGATTGTATCGCCTATAATGATCAGACTCACGAAAAGCCTTCATATAAGATCTGTTGATCATAAAAGCCAAAAGTGTGGCGGACGGACTCCGCGTAGTTAAAAAAGTCTTTAAAGTCCTCTTGAAAGTTTCGACAGGGCTGTAAAATTGGCAACGCAAATAAGTCGATCCGGCATAAACTTCTTCTCTGGACATATGGGCTGGCTCAAAAACCAATTTTGTAAGGCGATAGTCGTCCCAAGCAGCGGGGAAATTCTGATTCAGGATACGTCCCGCCGACTGTAACTGTTGCCACAGCCGCGTACCAGGAAGGGGCGTCGGTTTAGTGAGTTGTAAAATATCGATACAAGCGGATTGAATAAATTTTAGCGTATCATCAAACACCCTGGCGTCTTCATGATCACCTCCGATCATGAATGCCCCTAGACAGGCTATTCCACTTCTGCGTATATTCTTAATTAAAACCTGGTATTGGCCTTGCTCAATCTGTTGTAAATTTACACTCTTATTATAACCCGCCAAGGTTGCCGGATTAATGGACTCCATTCCGACAAATAAAATTCTCACCCCGGCGGCTGCCGCAAGTTTTAACAACTCTTTGTCTTCACCAATTTGTAGAGAGGCTTGCACAAAAAAATATTTTTTAATCTTACGCCTTAGAATTGTTTTAAAAAACTCTGAAGCCCATTCTCGATCTGTTCGCCCATAGCCAACCAAGTTGTCGTCTGCGATCATCACCAGCCGCTGTGGAATTTGCTCAAGCTCTTCAATAACGGCCTCCAGCGGCCTCCTTCGATACCGACGCCCATTGAATGCCGTCACCGAGCAAAAAGCACAATTCATCGGGCATCCACGTGAAGTCTGTAAACTGCCCCATAAATAGTGGTGTTTCGGCAAAAGGTCTCTTCGGGGGAGCGGCAAATTGGACAAGTCCAATTGTCCCCCGTCATACCGGCGCTTAAGTCGCCCCTGCTCAAAATCTTTGATCAGCTCTGGCCAAACCGATTCAGCCTCCCCAGTAACAACCACGCTACAGTAACGCATGGCTTCGTGTGGCATCATTGAAACGTGTATCCCACCCATTACCGTAGGAATGCCATGCTCCCGATAGTCTTTGCAAATCTGGTAAGCTCGATTAACTGAGGATGTATAAGCCGTTACCCCGACCAAATCAGCCTGCTTAAATTTAAAAGGTGTTACATTTTCATCAATAATTTCGATGTGATAATAACTTGGTGTTAAAGCGGCAATATAAGGCAAGTTAAGCGGAGGCCAAGCAGTCGAGCGAATGTTTCCTAGCCCCCTATGTTCATTGGAGGGATTAATCAGCAATAATTTAGGCAATTTGAAATCTCCTTCGGCCCTTGATGTGAATCATACGCTGATCTCTGGGATCCTTTTATCTATCCATTTGCTTACTAATCCAGGAAAGACATTCTTGCATATTTGGTCGGTTTCGTCTATTCCATAATCGCTTGGAATTGTTAAGAGGCAAATTTTATAAAGCGCCCTATCCGAAAGCTGACGAGCATAGAAATTTATTTAGTTATTTATACTACTTATAAGAAATAATACTGATCAATCTCAATTTAATCTGTACGGGATGGAGTACGACTGCCAAGGGCTTACAATGATAATGGCTTATTTTTGGACCGACCATGGAGGCTAAGAATGATTATTGCTCTCATTGAATACCGATCCCCCCAACGCGTCGTCCTCGGTGCCTTTGCTTCAACACTTGGGCGAAAGCGTAAAATACCTAAGGCCAGACAATTATTAGTTTAGACGCTAAATATCAATAAAATGGTAGGTTTCTATCGAATCCCGCTTAAACCATGATAAAGGCAGTTCAAAAATGGTCCGAAATAAAACCAACCATCTAAAAAATAATCCGTATAAACCCCATGGCCAAGAGTCTCACTTGAGCGACCTGGCAGAAGTTCCAGCTTATAACAGTAGGCTTCTAAAAATTTATACGGAATTTCTCGAACCCAAGCTTCCAGCTGATTCCATCAATACAATTTTAAAAAATTCAGGGATCACTAACTTCGAAGTGAATGACCCTGGCCATTGGTTTACCCAGAAGCAAGTTGATGATTTTTACGATCAAGCGCTAAAAGTCACGAATGACCCGCAAATAGCTCGCAAGGTGGGCCGCTACGTAGCCAGCTCTGTAGCCATCGGTCTTCCTCGCCAGCTTACACTGGGCCTGCTGAGTCTTAAGGCAGTTTATACGCTTATGGGGCCTCTTTCGAACCTTCTAACCCGCTCTTCCGAGGTTAAAACCAGGGATCTTGGGCCAACAAGCGTTGAAATCATCAATACTGTGAAACCAGGTTTTACAGAAAAGCCTTATCAATGCGAAAACCGTTTAGGTATCTACGAATCCATCGGTAAGCTTTTCAGCGACAACTATGCCGAAGTAACCCATCCCGAATGTATTCATCGCGGGGATTCTCGATGCAGGTATGAGGTCAAGTGGCCCAGTTCACCGTGGATGACTTGGCGGCGTTGGCGTAACTGGTTCTTTATGCTGAGCATCCTCGCGATTATCATCTGCCTGCCAATCATAACTACTTTGAATTGGAAAGAAATCATATTCGCCTGGTGCGCCATTGCTGGAATGATCGCCTTTTTATCTGAGCACTTCCGCGTGCAGGAATATGCCAAAACAATCCGTTCACAGGCTGAAACCGCTCGGGATCACATCAGAGATCTTGACTTACGATACAACAATGCGTTGATGGTGCAAGAAATCGGCCAGGCTACCGCAACAATATGCAACGAAGACCAAATGGTCGTTGCGGCGGCCAAGTCCATTGAAATGCGAACAGGATATGATCGCGGAATCATCATGCTGGCCGACACAATCGGTGAGCGTTTATGTTATTCCGCTGGTTTTGGCTATGACGATGCGACAAAAAAACAATTGAAAGACAATACCTTCCATCTTAACCGCCCCGATTCTAAGGGAATCTTTGTTAAAGCGTTTCGAGAGAAAAAGCCATTATTGATTCAAAATATGGACGAAATTATTGATGCCTTTTCAGAACGCAGCAAGGAACTGGCCAAAAATTTGGCCGGGAAATCGATGATCTGTGTACCAATCGCCTATGAAGAGCAGGTCGTAGGCATCTTCGCCATTGACAACAGTGACTCCGAACGTCCCCTCACTCAGAGCGATGTCAATTTATTAATGGGAGTCGCATCTCAGCTTGCAGTGGGTATTGTCAATACCAGGGCATACGCCAAATTGGAATCAAGCGAAAAAAAGTATCGAGACCTCGTTGAAAACGCACACAGCATTATTTTAAGAATCGATCCGGTCGGACGTATTATTTTCTTCAATAAATTCGCTCAAGAACTTTTCGGATATTCTGAATCCCAAGTTTTTAAAAAATCAATAAATGAAGTAATTTTCCCCACAAGTCCCGGTGCCCAGGACTGGATTGATACGTTATCTAAGGCTCTTTTGCCCAATAGGGATATTCCAATGGTTGAAGAGACCAGTTATACACTTGAAAACGGCCTAACAATCTGGATTGCCTGGACCTATCGTCCCATCTTTTCCACCGATGGCAAATTGCTCGAAATTCTTTGCATCGGCAATGATATCACGCAACTAAAACAAACCATCGAGGAAAAGGCAAAACTGGAAATTCAGTTGATCCGTGCCCAGAAAATGGAAGCCCTGGGGACTCTGGCTGGTGGGGTGGCACATGACCTCAACAATGTCCTCACAGGAATTATCGGCTACCCGGAACTGATGCTGATGCTACTTCCCGAAGACAGCCCCTTGCGCCGTTATGCCACCTCTATTCAAAAAAGTGGAGAGAGGGCGGCCGCCATCGTCCAAGATTTGTTAACCTTGGCTCGGCGCAATGTGGTTCAGGCCGAAATCATCGACCTAAATAATGTGGTCACCGAATACATTGGCAGCCCGGAATTCGAACGCCTTCGGCTCAATCATCCATTGGCCAAGATCACCACCCGACTCGACCCGCAGGCCAATGGGATCATGGGCTCACCGGTGCAGCTTTCCAAAGCCGTGATGAACCTGATGACCAATGCCATAGAAGCCCTTGAAGGGAAGGAGGGCGAGGTGACGATCATCACCGAAATTTGCCGCTTGGCCGGTGACATAGACGCCTACGAAAGGATTCCTGCCGGCGTCTATGTTCGGCTGACAGTTCTTGACACCGGATGCGGCATGGCGCCTGATGACCTGCGCCGCATCTTCGAACCATTTTTCAGCCGCAAGAAGATGGGGTGCAGTGGCACCGGTCTTGGAATGGCCGTGGTTTGGGGAACGATCAAGGATCACAGCGGTCTGATCGACGTCCACAGCACGCCAGGGAAAGGGACTCGCTTCGACATCTATTTTCCGCCCACCGATAGGAAAGAAGAAAGAACTCAAGAGACTCCCTTGGTGGCCGACATCGGCAACGGGGAAAAAGTTCTCATGGTCGATGATGAAGCGTCCCAGCGTGAAATTGCCCATGGAATTCTCACGGATTTGGGGTATCACGTCAGAACTGTCCCCAGTGGAGAGGCGGCCATCGAGCGTTTGAAAAAAGAACCGGCGGATCTGGTCATCCTGGACATGATCATGGATTCCGGAATGGATGGGCTGGACAGTTATCGACAGATCTTGCTTCAATGGCCAAGCCAGCGGGCGATCATCGCCAGCGGCTCTTCAGATAGTGAAAGAGTTCACGAAGCCATGAGGCTCGGTGTCGGCCAATACGTAAAAAAACCCTATAACAAGAAGAAGTTGGCCAAAGCCGTGCGCCAAGAGCTGGATCGGCCGCCTATACCTCCAGCACCGACGCCTTGATGGTTTGGACTGTCAAAATGTCGCGTCCCGTTTGTTGAAAATGCGCGCTCTGGTAAAATTCTGATGCCATCCACCGCACATCAAGAATTCATTTCCCACGAGGAGAGTTGGCTCCTCCGCACCCAGCTCATCAACAAACTCAATTATCTGAATTTTTTAGACATCCCGCTAACCGTACGATTCCAGCACGAAACCTTGCCCCGCACTCTAAGCCTGTCTGCCATACCTGAACCTTGCCAAAACGGATATGGTTTCTATCGCTGGTCCCCTGAGCAAAATCAGGGCTCCATCCCCCCCCAGTTCAAATTTCAGGACATTCTCATCGAGGACGGCAATCACCTCATCATCATCAGACCACTTCACCACCGCTGGGATTCCGACGGCGGCGTTTTCGAATTACCGGAACAGGGCCAACTCCTCAATGAACGCACCTCCAGGCGCTACATCTGCTCTTCAGAAGTAAGGGTAGAACTGATTCAGGAAAGCGCTCGTTTTACAGGCGAATTGATTGACTTCAGTTCATCTTCCTTTTCGGCGCGACTGGATCTCGTCCCCCCGCAGTCATTTGCCTGGATCGATCCCGACACACCGGTGCATTTGATAATGACTGCTGACCATGAGGTTTGCTTCGCCGCCCAATGTCAAATCATCCGCACCCAATGGGGGGCCCAAACCGGCACCTGTGTTTTGAAGCCTTTGAAAGACCAAAGCCGGCGTTTCAAGCCCAAGCGTTACCGAAGCCAGCGCCAAAAGATTCAACCGCCTCCCAGTCTGATCTTTTACCATCCGCTCACAGGCCGCTTATCGGAAATGACTGTCAAGGATCTTTCCGGAAGCGGAGTGGGAGTCGAAACAAAAAAAGAACAGGAAAGCCTAATTCCAGGCATGGTTTTGCGCAAGGCGCGTCTGGTGTTTGCAGGAGGCTCCATTTTCGATTGCTGCCTCCAGGTGATACACACCCACTCCGTTTCAGATAAAGATTCTGAAATTGTAAACACGGGGTTCGCGCTATTGGATATACCGCCGGAACAACATACCCGTTTATTGGCCCTGATCTATCAGACCGCTGAACCCAATGCCTTTATCAACCATACAATAGACATTGAGGCCCTCTGGCGATTTTTTTTCGATACCGGCTTCATTTATCCGGAAAAATACATTCACATTCAGCCGCGTAAGGCTCAGATTCGTTCCACTTTTGAAAAACTCTATACCGGGCACCCGAGTTTCGCCCGTCATTTTACCTACCAAAAGATGAACCGCGTTTTGGGGCATATGTCTATGCTGCGTTTTTACAACCGGTCTTGGATGATCCAGCACCACGCCGCCAAGACCAACGAATCCCATCGTGCTGGCATTGTCGTCCTAGAACAAATTGGTCGTTACATCAATGACGCCCATAGGCTTTACCAGAGCCAGATGGACTATGTCTTCTGCATTTATCGTCCCGAAAACAAGTTTCCCAGTCGCGTATTCGGTGGAGCTGCCAGCGCGATTGGCGATCCTCATATCTGCTCACGCGACACCTTCGCTTATTTCCACCTGTCACAAAAGCCAGCATCGCAAACGAAAATTCATCAGCGCCCCGCGGAGCATGAATGGCGTTTGGTACCTAGCAATAAGGAAGATTTGGCGGAATTGACCGACTGGTATAACGTACAGTCTGATGGGCTGATGCTGAAGGCCTTCAATTTGACGGATGATGACAATGATATTCAAGGGCTTAGCGAAGAATATCGTGTCTTCGGTTTTCGGCGCGAACGCCGATTGTTCACCTTGCGCAAAAAAGGCCGGCCGGTGGTTGTTTTCGTCGCCAATCGTTCCGACTTCGGTTTGAACATGTCGGATGTAACAAACTGTATTCAGGTTTTTGTAATTGCCTTGGAGTGCGGCACGACAAATCTCATCCATAAAGCCTTGGCCAAAATCATGACATGGTATCCGGATACTGAGATCCCTGTGATGATCTATCCGGATTCTTCCGCCGAAATTATCGGCCTCCCGACAGAAAAAAAATACACAACTTGGGTGCTGAACTTGAATCACACCGATAGATATTTTGAGTATTTTTCAAGACTGATCCAGATTACAAAAAAATTGACACCAAAATCGAAAGAGCCGAATATATCCACTGGTTCAACCAACTGACCGAGAAGGCGTCAAAAATGCTGGAAAAACAGGTGGTCAGCCTCCTGGTTTTCTCCCGCTACAAAGAATCATGGGGGTATATGTAAAACGGCGCGGGTTGGAAAAATATTCTTGGAATTCATTGCAAAATCCTTGGGTGCCATTTTTATAATACCGGTCAAGAAGACCTCCCGATCTTCTCGCCGCCACCAGCATCTTCTGCTCCCAGTTAAACCTGTCAGATTCGTTCAAAACTCCATAAATCAAATGGTGGGGGCGCATATCGACCCGAATGCCTGTCATCCCTAAATCATAAAGATAAGCATAAAGCTTACGGCCTGCGTATGGATCAAAATTATCAAATTCCTCCAACCTCTTCATCAGCGTATCCAACGCCCGCGATAACGTGGGAGGAAGTTCGTGGTGATTCAAGGAATTATGATCCAAATCAATCAGACACAGCACCCCTCCAGGATTGAGCACCTCATAGGCCCGTTGCACAATGGCGGCGCTTTCTCTTCGGTAGTACTCGAGGATGAAACGGATCCAGATGAAATCGAACCCGCCCAAATCAGATAGCGGTTCTAGAAAATCGCGGCAGACGAAAGATAGATCGGGATGTGCATAGGTCCGCCGCGCGTAGGCAATACGCTCGGCCGAGCCGTCGATGCCCACCACCTCCCCGCCGGGCTGGACCAACTCGAGCAGGTGAAAGCTGGTTTTGCCACTGCCGCAGCCGATGTCGGCCACTCGCTGCCCCGGCCCGATACCGGCCCACCGGGCCTGGTCAAAGACATCCGCGCCGCGGGTCTTCATCTCCAGGCGCTCGATCTCCGAATCACTTTCCATCAGGTAGCCGCGGTCAAACATGAAGCTTCCATTCATCCCGGATAGTTCGAACCGAATAGTGCCATACACCTCGTGCCAAAGAAATGGAGTCGATTCATAACCCAAATAAAACGACAAATCAACTCAACAGATAGCGCCGCGCATGCTTCAAATTGACACCGGACACCGGGTTGTCCTACTATGCGGTTTTTTGTAGCGACGCGAAAATTCCATGCAACCGGTTCCCTTGGCGCCTCTAGGGCGAGGGGGGACAAACAGCCAAAGGACGACAGCTTGCCCAACCAATTTTTGATCTCCAGGCGCCTGACCGCCATTCTGGTGTATACGCGCCCCGCGCTGGCATTCGGTGCACTGATTTGCGCCATCGCGGTGATGTGGCTCCAGGATCCGGTAGTCTACACCCTTGGTGTGGCGGTGTTGTTTATCACCGTGGTATTCGACCTGATCGACGGCTGGTTCGCCGCCCGTTTTCACCCGCACCCGACCCTGGCCCAACTGGCCGATCGCATCCTGGACAAGGTGGTCTATTCCATCATCTTCCCCCTGGTGGCCGTCGGTGTAACCTGGCGTCTGACGGTCATCAACCCGACCTATACGCGCACGGAATTGCTTCATGCCATCCTGGTGCTGATTCTCAGCGTCACCGTCCTGATTCGAGACAATTTCGCCCATTTCATGCGTGGATTCGCCATTCGTCAGGGGCAGGAGCCGGAAGGCAGCGAACTCAACCGCCTGCGCACCATGGTGGCCGCTCCGGTGGGCGCCCTGCTCTATACCTACGCCTTTTACATCCCGGAGGGGCCGCCGTCGCGCATCTATTTCTGGATCTCGTGGTTGGGTAACATTCCCCAGCGGGGCCTGTTTTTCATCGAGATTATCTTCCTGATCATCAATCTCGGCTCCATCGCCGGATATACCCGCAAGTATGGCCCCTACTGCCTCGACGAACTATGCATGGGGGAGGACCGGCTCCGCCGTCAGATCCTGACCTTTTTCCCCAACGCCTTGACCGTAATGAATGCCTTGATGGGGTTGCTGGCCGTTTTTTTCGCCTACCAGGGACGCATCCGTGAAGCCTACCTCATTCTCATCGGAGCGGCCCTGTTTGACAAGCTAGACGGCACCCTCGCGCGCCGGCTGGGACTCACCGAACCCATCGATTCCCAAAGTCCTCACAAACAGGTCACCCTCGGCGGCATCCTGGATGACCTGGCCGACGCCATCAGTTTTTGCATCGTGCCGGCCTGGATTTTCCATCTGGTGGCCGGAGCCGTCGCGCCATCGGCCACAGCCGGCTTGCCACTGGGGTGGATCGCGTTGGCCTACGCCGCGGCCGGAATCACCCGACTGGTTTATTTTACCTTGGACAAAAACCCCATCCCCGGCTTTTTCAAGGGACTGCCAAGCCCTGCCGGCGCTTTGCTGGTGGTGGCCCCGCTGATCATGCTCAACCAGGCCGCCGGTGGCGGCTTGGGCCTCTTGCGCTTCTGGAGTCTTTTCTGCGTGGGGACGATGCTTTTCGCGGCGGTGTGGATGAACATCTATCCACTGCGCTACCTGCACTTCGGCCGACTGATGAACCGCCGGCCCCTCTTCGTCAGCCTCTGGCTCGTGCTGGCCCTGTTGCTGGTGTTCACCCCTTACTTCGGTTATTTCACCCTGGGATGCATGATCCTCTACCTCGTCTCCCCCCTCTGGACGTGGCGGATTTCTCCCGAAATCGCCGCCAGCGAAAAGCGTATCCCCAAGGGCCGCCCGAAGCGATAACCCTAGAGCAGGCCGTGGGGCAGGCCCTCGATCCGGCCCACCGGCGTCATCTCGATATAGTCGAGCTTTCTCTGCAATTCGCGGATGGTCATCGCCCCGCCGTAGGTGAGTCCGGAGCGCAGTCCGCCCACGATATCGGCGATGATCTTGTCGGCATCGGGACGGTACGGCACTTCCATGGCAACGCCCTCGGCGGTTTTCCACTCGGGCACGCCGCCACAGTAATCTTCTGCCACCTCGGCGCTGGCCATGCCGCGGTAGACCTTCACCTGCCGGATTTGCCCGTCCGGGCCGGTTCTTTCCACCACCGGACCCGGTGTCGGACCGGTGCCGGCAAGCATCTTGCCGATCATGACAAAATCGGCGCCAAACGCCAGAGCCTTGACGATATCACCGGGATAGCGAATCCCGCCGTCGGCCACCACGGAACGGTCCACCCGGGCGCAGTTGTGGATGGCCGTGAGGTTGGGCACGCCGAATCCGGTCTTCAGGCGGGTGGTGCAGGCGCTGCCACCGCCGATGCCCACCTTGATGATGTCCGCGCCATGGGAAGCGAGAAAATCAGCGCCGGCGTAAGTGGCCACGTTGCCGGCCATGATGCAGGCCGCCTCCCCCACCAGTTGGCGCAGGGTTTTGAGCGTCTTGCCGACATACTTGGCATGGGCGTGGGCCACGTCGATGCAAAAAAAGGTGGCCCCGGCATCCCGCAGGGCCTCGGCCCGCTCCAGGTCCCGGGCGGTGCATCCAATGGAAACGAAGGCCGGATAACGGCACTTCTTGAAAGCGGCGACATTTTCGGCGATGGGCATGAAACGGTGCAGAACGCCGATTCCGCCTTTATCGCCGATGAAGTCGGCCATTTCCGTCTCGGTGATGGTATCCATGTTGGCGCTCATCACCGGCAGGTCCAAATGGAGCTTGGCCCTTCTGCAGATCATCGAGATATCGACGATTTTTCTCGATTCCCAATGATTGTAGGACGGCACGAGGAGAACGTCGTCATAGGTGAGCGCCTTCATCGGAATCTCTCTCCGGCATGACGGACCGAAGACACGATCTGTGCCCAACGGGTGTCGGACCGCCCCGGTGATGCGTGGCCGCCGGCTACTTGGCCACCATGGCCCGCATCATGTCACCGGCATTTTCCACATGGTCGGCGATGGAGCCGATGATTTCCGCCAGGCGCACCATGTGAAAAACAGTGGTGGCATCGGTGATGGTTTGAAAAATTTTGCGTTTGAGTTGATCTTCGATGAGATCGGCTTCGTGCTCCTGGTGGCGCAGACGGCGCACGATCTCCTTGACCTGCACCCGGTCCGATTCCCGGAAGCGACGAAAATAGGTGCGCGCTGCGACGATCAGGGGATCCAGCTCTTCGACGGGATCCACCACCGCATCCACCAGCAGAAAAAAATCCTTCTGCAGGCTCTCGGGAATCCCGGGCTCGTCGCGATAGGAGATCCAGTCCATCACGTCTTCGAGGGCATCGAGAACACTGTCCTGCTCACGAAGGTAGCGAAAGAGCTGAAACTTGTCCACCGGCAGCAGGGTCCCCTTGGGCAGGTGACCGCGGATGCGACGCTTGATGGCATCCGCCTCCTGTTCGAAGCGAATCACCTCTTGGCGAAAGTCTTCGAAGCGCTTGCAGTTCCTGGAGACATGGCACTCGATGGCCTGTTGGAAGGCAATGGCGCAATCCTGCACCTTGGCGGCGTGCTCCTGCAAGCCGTCGAACGGTGCAGTGCTTTGAATGGATAGGAAGGGAAGACGCATAGCTGCTCTCAGCTCATCGCCCGTCGAAGGGCAGACCGCCGGCCGTATCAGGATGCCTTCCACCGCCGGCAAAGACGGAAGGCGGATCGTTATCGTTCTCTCTATTGCCCCGACATCAAAATCCTCCGGTTACGGGGACCACCCCTGGCAGCCGGTGAAACCACCGGTGGGCCTCCAGAACCGCATGCCCCGCTTGCAAACCCCGTAAAACCGGAAAAAGAGCAGCAAACGCCGCCGCTGAACCGCCGTCACCGCTCGGTGACTGCAAACCAGCTTGAAATCTTCCACGCCCTGGTCGAGAAAAAGCACCTTACCGCGCACCGGCACCCACACCCGCGCCCCCCGCGCCAGGCGCCGGCCGAGGACCATCGCATCCAGCGGGTCGCGGTCCAGTCCTCTGGAGCCAACGATGGAGCCATAGTTGACCGGGCACGGCAACGGCGACAGAAATTCCATCCTTCCCCGTCCATCGCGTTTGACGAAGCTTCCCAGGGGCACCTCGATCTCCACCTCGACCCATTTGGGGCCGGCCTGCGCTTGGTGGCCTGGGGTCCCCCCGGCAGCCACCATCAATCCCGCAGCCTGACGATGGTTCGTCCCCGGTGACCTCTGGCCAGCATCTTCTCGATGGCCGAATCCAGATCCGCCAGGCCAATCTCTTCCACCATCGCCTCGGCCTGGGCGATTTTCCAGTCCCCGGCGATCCGCGCCCAGGCCCGGCGCCGCTCGGCCATGGGACAGTTCTGGGAATCGATGCCGATGAGACGCACCCCCCGCAGGATAAACGGATACACGTTGATGGGCAAATCCGCCGACGCGGCATTGCCACAACAGGCCACCACGCCGTAGGCGGCGGTGGATTTCAACGTGGTGGCCAGCAGTTCGCCCCCGACGCTGTCCACGCTACCGGCCCACACGGCCTTGAGCAGGGGACGCCCGCTGTCGTCCCTGGCCTGGGCGGGATCGATGATGCGGCTGGCGCCCAGTTGCCGCAGGTACTCCCCCTGATCCACGTGGCCGTTGACCGCCGCCACCTGAAAACCGATCTTGGCGAGGATCGACACCGCCAGCCCCCCCACCCCACCGGTGGCGCCGGAAACCAGGATCTCTCCGGCGGCGGGGGTCAACCCGTTTTCAACCAGGGCCATGATGGACAGGGCGGCGGTGAACCCGGCCGTACCGTAGATCATGCTCTCCCGCAGGGTCAAGCCCGCCGGCAAGGGCACCCCCCATCCGGCCGGCACCCGAATGAACTGCCCGAAACCGCCATCGGTGTTCATCCCCAGATCATAACTGGTGACGATCACCTCGTCTCCCGGCTGAAACTCGCCACTTGCGCTTTCCACCACCACGCCGGCGGCATCGATGCCCGGCGTGTGGGGATAACGGCGGGTCACCCCCCGGTTTCCGGTGGCCGACAGCAGGTCTTTGTAATTGATGGAAGAGTAGGCGACCCGGACCAGCACATCACCCGGTGGCAGATCGGTGGTGCGCCTTGGGACGATTTGCCGCGTGAAGCGGCCCGGAGCGGCTTCTTTCACCACCAAGGCCTTGAAGGGAATCGACGTCATGGGGTTTCCTCCCGAACGGTGCTCTTTTCCGGCATCTCGGAAAAAGGAACCTGCCGTTTGGCTATTAGTATCAATCGGGACGGCGGTCAACCGGCAAAATTGGCGCCGTCGCCGACAGAGCTCAACGGTATTTCATTTTTTCCTCTTGCCAAGACTGGCGGACTTAAGCTATTGAAATCAGGTTTTGGCAGCAAAGATTCAACAGAAAGGGGGCGATGGGATTGAAGGAAATTCAGGTCAAAGTACTAGACAACGACCTTGAAAAAGCGATGCGCATCTTGAAGAAAAAGATTCAAAACGACGGCTTGTTCAAGCGCCTGAAATTGAAAAAAAGCTATGAGAAGCCGAGTGAGTACAAGCGCCGCAAACAGCGTGAAGCACTTCGTCGACAGCGGATTGCAGCCGCCAAGGCAGCCCGCTACCGCCGCTAGTCCCTCTTGTCCCCGGCAGCCCGGCAGAATGGTTCTTTCTGCCGGGTCTTTTATTTGGAAACGCCGGCACCGACCCCGGTTCTTCACGGCCTGCAAAGAAACGGCGTCCCGGGCCGTAGGCGGATACCCGTCAGGGGCCGCTTCGGAGAGGAAATTCCCCAATGGTGGTTTCAGATGAATACACGGCCTGCCTGAACCGCCTCTACCGCTTGAGACGGTTCGGCATCAAACTCGGTCTGGATGTCATCAGTGGATTGCTGGCGCATCTCGGCAACCCCCAGCAGTATTATCATTGTATCCATGTCGCCGGGACCAACGGCAAGGGGTCTGTCGCCGCCAGCCTGGCCAGCCTGCTCACCGCGGCCGGATACCGTACCGGACTTTACACCTCCCCCCATCTGGTCCGTTTCAATGAACGCATCGCCATCGACGGCCGCCCCATCGAAGACGACGAGGTGATGGCGGCCTACGCGGCGGTGAACGCCGCGCCCACGCGGGATCGCGAACCTACTTTTTTCGAGTTCGCCACCGCCATGGCGCTGGATGCCTTCCGGCGTCAAAAAGTGCAGTGGGCGGTCATTGAAACCGGAATGGGGGGAAGGCTGGATGCCACCAACATCATCCGGCCGGAAGTGTCCATCATCACCAACATCTCCCTGGAGCACCGGGCCTACCTCGGCGCCACGCTGGCGGCCATCGCCGGAGAGAAGGCCGGGATCATCAAGGAGGGGGTGCCCGTGGTGAGTGGCGTCACCCAGCCCACCGCCCTGGCGGCCGTTCGCAAGGCGGCCGATATCCATCAAGCCCCCCTGCTTCAGCTTGGCACCGATTTCCGGGTCCGCCGCAGACCCGACGGCAGCCTCGACTACTCGGGGCTGCGCCACCAATGGCACCGTCTGTCACTCGCTCTCCGGGGGCCGCACCAGTACACCAACGCGGCCCTGGCCCTGGCCGCCTGCGAGACCATCGAGCCCCTGGCCCCCCGGATCGTCGATGCCGAGGTGATCCGCGACGGATTGCAACGGACCCGCTGGCCAGGCCGGCTGGAGATCGTCCGGGAGCATCCCACCGTCATCCTCGATGGCGCCCACAACCTGGCCGCAGCCCGCAATCTGGGCCGCTACCTCGCCGGCGAGGCCCGCGGCAGACCCGTCACCCTCGTGGTGGGAATCCTGGATGACAAGCCGTTTCGCCCCATGCTGCGCGCCCTGCTCCCCTCTTGCCACCGGGTGATCTGCACCCGCCCGCGCATCGACCGGGCCCTGCCGGCCCAACGCCTGGCCGAGGAAGCCCGGATTCAGGGAGCAAAGGTCATGATTCAACCCACGGTGGCCGAAGCGGTAAAAACCGCCATTGCCATGGCCGCCCCCGAGGAAATCGTCTGCGTGGCCGGTTCGCTTTACGTGGTGGGTGAAGCCAAAGAGGTCCTTGACACGCCGTCGGACATGGTCTAACTAACGTAACTCTTTTCGATGCGCCCGTGGCCCAGTGGATAGGGCGTCAGCCTCCGGAGCTGAAGATCGCTGGTTCGAGTCCAGCCGGGCGTACCACAAAGACGACACCATGGGGATCGCAACCGCGATCCCCATTTTTTTCAGCCTCCAGGGCATCCTCGGGCCATCGGCCGGCACGACTAGGGCTGGTGGGTATAGACCTCGTACTCGGTGGGCGTTCCCAGCAAGGCATCGATCTTTTCCTGCACGTGCAACCGGTCGGGGTTGAAGCTCCACCGCCGCCAATGGTCGGCCGATTCCCAGGTGCTGATCACCAGCATTTCACCGGGCCGATCGAGTCGCTGCAGGGTTTCACCGGACACATACCCCGGCTGGTTGACGGTTTGGCGGCGCAACTCGATGAGCATCTGTTCCAGTTGCGTGGCCTTGCCTTGGGGAAACTTTCTCTTGATCAGGATCTTGACCGTCATGGCGTCCTCCTCGGCTGAGGGTTCATCAGGAGGTCGATCCGCGCCCCCCTGTCCGGGCAGGGGGGCACCGGAACCCAGGTGCCACAAGGAAATTCATCCCCTTCGGGGTGAATGGATGGGTAATTGAAACGCCCAACGGACCGTTGACCATCGGCGCCGAGACGAAGAGACGGTGAGGAGAAAAACGGCAGGGGGACAAATCGAGCCATGCGCCAATAATTTGAAACTACGCTGGATGACAAACCGTGTCAACCGCCGGCGTGCCTTGCATTTTGGCAGGGTGGTGATTATAGTCAGGACCCCATGAAATCGAGCAATGAAAAATTTCCCACGCCGGAGCAGTTGGAGAGGGAAATCGGCTCCTTTCTGACAAAACGGTTCGGCGATCGTGTCAAGTTCGTTTCTCCGGTGGTGATGGCCTCGGAGGTCGAGTCTGAGGACGTTCGCCGGGACGACCGGTCCGATGACGCCATCGACTTCGACTTGAAGCCCGAAGCGCTCATCGCCTACCTGGACCAGTACATCATCCAGCAAGACCGGGCCAAGGCGATCCTGGCAACCAAGATCTGCACTCATTTCAATCGGATCCGCCTAGAGCGCCAAAACCATGGCCAGTGGGGGGACATGGTGGGACGCATCAAGAACAACGTCTTGATGATCGGCTCCACCGGCGTGGGCAAGACGTATATGATCCGGCTCATCGCCAAGAAGCTCGGGGTACCGTTTGTCAAAGGGGATGCCACCAAGTTCAGCGAAACCGGTTATGTCGGCGGGGATGTGGAAGATCTGGTGCGGGATCTGGTACGGGAGGCCGACGACGATATCCCCCGAGCCGAGTGCGGCATCATCTACATCGACGAAATCGACAAGATCGCCTCGAGCCGCAACTTTCTGGGGGCGGATGTTTCCCGCACCGGGGTTCAGCGCGCACTGCTCAAGCCCCTGGAAGAAACCGAAGTCGAACTCAAGGTCCCCCACGATCCCATCTCGATGATGCAGGAGATCGAGCATTTCCGTAAAACCGGCAACCGCGACAGACGCACCGTCAACACCCGCAACATCCTGTTCATCGTCAGCGGCGCGTTCAACGGCCTGAGCGACATCGTCAAAAAACGCCTCAACCGAAACCGCATCGGTTTTTCGGCCGCCATGACCACCGCGGATGAAGACGCCCGGATCCTGGAACATCTCCAGAGCGAAGACCTCGTCCATTACGGATTCGAATCCGAATTCATCGGCCGGCTCCCCGTGCGGGCCGTCTTCGATCCCCTCGACGATCAGGACCTGTATGAAATTCTGAAAAACCCCAACAATCCTGTCATCTTGGGTAAACGGCTGGACTTTGCCGCCTACGGCATCGACATCCGTTTCGACGACGCCACCCTCCGTCACCTGGCGCAGCAGGCGGCGCTGGAAAACACCGGTGCCCGGGGTCTGGTCAGTGCGGTGGAGGCCGCCCTGCTCCCCTTCGAGACCCATCTGCCGTCCATGGGCGTTACCTGCTTTGCCGTCACCCCCGAAGCGTTGAAACAGCCGGATCAGCGCCTCGCCGCCCTGGCGGATCCATCCCAAGCCGAAACCGAATCCGTTCGTCACCGGACGTTGATGGCCCGGGAGGAGGAAGCGCTGGGCGACTACCTCACCGAACACCGGCAACGGTTCGATCTAAAGTACGGGATGGTGCTCACCCCGGGCCGGATCCGTCTGGTCGCCGCCTGCTACGTACGCCAATGCCTGGATGTCGCCGGCGCCATCACCCGGGTCAAAACCCTCTGCGACGACGTCAAGCAGATGGAAATGGCATTTTTGAAAAGCAGCGACATCAATATCGTGCTGGAACAGGAGGCGGTGGACGCCATCGTCGAAAGCCTGATCGTTGAGGGCAGAACCATTGCCGATGTACAGCGCGCCCTCTTTGACGACTTCGAGCTTGGACTGAAGCTGATCCATGAGAAAACCGGCCGGCAACGCTTTTTCATCAGCCGTTCAGCCTTGGCCGCCCCTGAAACCTATATCAGTGAAATGATTCGCACCTTCATGCAACCGAAACACGATGCCGCCCCTTGACATCGTTTCAACGACCTTTCAACTTCTGAGGATGACGCCATGATCGGCATTTCCAAGCTTTACTGTGGCACAGTGGAACCCAGCGACGCCCTACGCTACGGACGACAGTCCTCGCGCCTGCCCTCTCATCTGCTCCAGTTCTCCGAGGACAAACGCCCCGTGGTCGTGTGGAACGTGACCCGGCGTTGCAACCTGCGTTGTGTCCACTGCTATGCCCATGCCAAGGATCAACAATTCGACAACGAGCTCAGCACCGAAGAAGGGTTCCGGCTCATCGACGACATGGCCGCCTTCGGGGTGCCGGTGCTGCTGTTTTCAGGCGGCGAGCCGCTCATCCGCCCCGACCTGCCCCAGTTGGCCGCCTATGCGGTCCAGCACGGCATGCGGGCCGTCATCTCCACCAACGGCACGCTGATCGACAAGGTCATGGCCCGGACCCTCAAGGAAATCGGGCTGTCGTATGTCGGCATCAGCATCGACGGCACCGAGGCGGTGAACGACCGTTTCCGCGGCGTCGCCGGCGCCTATCGCAAGGCCATCGAGGGGATCCGCAATTGCCGCGAGGCCGGCATCAAGGTGGGCCTGCGCTTTACCATCAACCGCTTCAACGCCGGTGAAATCCCGGCAATCTTCGATCTCCTGGAGGCCGAACGGATTCCCCGGGTCTGTTTCTACCACCTCGTTTACGCCGGTCGGGGCAGCAACCTCGTCAAGGATGATCTCAGCCATCCGGAAACACGCGCCGCGGTGGACCTGATCATCGACCGCACCGCCGATCTGCACCGGCGGGGCCTGGACAAGGAGGTGCTCACGGTGGACAACCACGCCGACGGGCCCTACCTCTACCTGCGGTTGCTGGGGGAAAACCCGGAGCGCGCCGCCGAGGTCCTGGAACTGCTCAAGATGAACGAGGGGAACAATTCCGGCCGGGGCATCGGGTGCGTCAGTTGGGACGGGGAGGTCTACGCGGACCAGTTCTGGCGGCACCACAGCTTCGGCAACATCCGTCAGACCCCTTTTTCGCGCATCTGGACCGAGCCGGAAGACCCCCTCCTGGCCCAGCTGAAAGAAAAGAAGAAGTGGGTCACGGGCCGCTGCGCCACCTGCCGCTGGCTCGATGTCTGCGCCGGCAACTTCCGCGTCCGCGCCGAAGCGGTCACCGGCGACGTGTGGGCGCCGGATCCGGCCTGCTATCTCACCGACGAGGAAATCCGGCCGTCATCTCAGCCTTGAACTTTCAAATGTCCAACCTGATGGGAGAAGCCAGCGATGTTCTTTCCTGAATACAGGCCCCGGCGGCTGCGGCGCACCGAAGCGTTGCGGCGAATGATCCGCGAAACCGTTCTACGCCCGGACGACCTGATCTTGCCCCTGTTCGCCATCGGCGGCCGCAATGTGCGCAACCCCATCCCCTCGATGCCGGGGCACTACCAACTGTCCATCGACCAACTGACCGGACTGGCCGCCGAGGCTTGGGATGCCGGGGTGCCGGCGCTGATCCTCTTCGGGCTGCCGGACCGCAAGGACGACCGGGGCACCGAGGCCTACCGGGACGACGGCATCGTCCAGCAGGCGGTGGCCGCGGTGAAAGCCAGGGTTCCGGATATCACCATCATCACCGATGTCTGTCTCTGCCAGTATACCGATCACGGTCACTGCGGGGTGGTGGAAAACGGCGAGATCGCCAACGATGCCACCCTGGAGCTGCTGGCCGAAACCGCGCTCTCCCATGCCCGGGCCGGCGCCGACATGGTGGCCCCCTCGGACATGATGGACGGACGGGTGGCCGCCATCCGCCGTGCCCTGGACGACAACGGGTTCTCCCAGTTGCCCATCATGGCCTATTCCGCCAAGTACTGTTCGGCCTTCTATGGCCCGTTTCGCCAAGCGGCGGACAGCGCGCCGCAGTTCGGCGATCGGCGCACCTACCAGATGGATCCGGCCAACAGCCTCGAAGCGGTGCGGGAGGTGGAACTGGACATCGCCGAGGGGGCCGATATCGTGATGGTCAAGCCGGCCCTGGCCTACCTGGACGTGATCCGTCGCATCCGGGAGCAGGTCGACCTGCCCCTGGCCGCCTACAACGTCAGTGGCGAGTACAGCCTGATCAAGGCCGGTGCCCAACTGGGATGGATCGACGAAACCCGGGTCATGATGGAAACCCTCACGGCCATCAAGCGTGCCGGGGCCGACATGATCCTGACCTATTTTGCCATCGAAGCGGCCCGGACGCTGCAGGGATAGGAAAAAACACAGACCGGCCTCACCGGTATCCCCCGTGGGGTCGGTCAGATCAAAAATCTTCCAACAGGAGCAGCTTGATGAAGCCCCCCCACGCCACCGGTCACCCCGGCCAGGTCCCCGAACTTCGCCTGGTCGCCTGGGAAACCACCCGCAACTGCAACCTTAACTGCATCCACTGCCGGGCCGCCGCCACCCGCGGTCCCTACCAAAACGAACTGGGCACCGAGGCCGCCCTGACCCTCCTGGACCAGATCGCCGAAGTGGGCAAACCCATCATCATTCTGACCGGCGGCGAACCTCTGCTGCGGCCGGACATTTTCGAAATCGCCCGCTATGGCACCGACAAGGGACTGCGGATGGTGATGGCCCCCAACGGCACCCTGGTCACCGCCGATAACGCCCGCCGTATGGTGGACGCCGGAATTCAGCGCATCAGCATCAGCCTGGACGGCGCCAACGCCGCCAGCCACGACCGTTTCCGGGGAGTTCAAGGCGCCTTCGAAGGGGCCTTGCGCGGGATCGATTATGCCCGTCGCGCCGGTCTGGAATTCCAGATCAACACCACGGTGACCCGCACCAACCTTGAAGAGATCCCCCGGATCCAGCAACTGGCCGTGGAGCTGGGCGCAGCGGCCCACCACATCTTTTTGCTCGTTCCCACCGGCCGGGGCAAATACATCGTGGACCAGGCCATCGATGCGGTCCAGTACGAGGAGACCCTGAACTGGTTCTACGACCAGCGGGACAAAACACCCCTGCAGCTCAAGGCCACCTGTGCGCCGCACTACTACCGCATCCTGCGCCAGCGGGCCCGGGCCGAGGGGATCTCCGTGACCTTCGAAAGCCACGGCCTCGACGCCGTCACCCGGGGATGTCTGGCCGGCACCGGTTTTTGCTTCGTTTCCAACCAAGGCGTGGTTCAACCCTGCGGCTTCCTCTCCCTGGCGTGCGGCGATGTCACCAAAACCCACTTCGGCGAAATTTGGCGCCACTCGGAGATTTTCACCGCCCTGCGCGACCCGGACCGCCTCGAGGGCAAGTGCGGCCGGTGCGAGTACCGACGGGTCTGCGGTGGCTGCCGCGCCCGGGCCTACGAGGCCACGGGGAATTTTCTCGCCGAAGAGCCCTTGTGCAGCTATCAGCCGCCCCGCGACGCCTGAAATGCTTGCATCCTTTTTCCAGGAGCGCTAAATATTCAAGTGAGCGTTCGACGTTACGGCATCTGGCGATGGCGATGCGATGCTGAAAACCACTGCTGAACGAGGTAGGAATGAAAATCAGCGCCTTGATGATTCCCGATCCCATCACCATCACCGACGCCGCCTCGATTCAGGACGCCATCGAAGTGATGAAGACCAACTCCATCCGGCACTTGCCGGTGGTCGACAGCCACAAGCGGCTGAGGGGACTGGTGACGCTGGCCGATCTCAAACAGGGATTGATCCCCTCGATGATCGGCGACCTAGGGTTGGCCGACCTGATGATCCGCGATCCCATTTGCGTCTCTCCGGAGGACGACGTGGAACTGGCGGCTCAGGTGATCTACAAGCACAAGATCAGCGGCATGCCGGTGATCCAGGTCGGCATGCTGGTGGGCATCATCACCGAGTCGGACATCCTGCGGGCCTTCATCGACATGATGGGGATTCTCACCTCCAGCTCCCGCCTGGACGTGGCTTTGGACGACTCCCCGGAAGCCTTTCAAAAAGTCCTCCAGCGGATCAACGCCCACGGCGGAGACGTGATCAACGTCGGACTGGTGCCCCGGTCCGGCGGCAAGCAGCGGGTCTACTACTTCCGCCTGTCCACCTGCAAGACCGCCCCGATTCGTCAGGCATTGGAGAAAGAGGGCTATCAGGTGCTGGAAGCGATGGACTGAAACCGCCACATTTCCAATCTATCATCAGTGATGAATCTTGCCGAAAGGTCTGCCGAGGCGCGGCCGCTGCCATTTGAAAGCGGCGCAGGGCCGCGACGCCGGTTCCCCCCCCTCGAAATTTCAGTCCACCGTGGCCATGGCGTTGAGAACCAGGGTAATCGGGCGGTTCTCCTCGCTGGCACCGTCAAAACGGATGGGACCGGGCACCCGGTAGTTGTCCGGCCCCGGGTCGGCGGCCAGCCAGGTTTCCCGCAGGGCTTCGACCACCTGAAAGGCCACCGAATCGGTGTCCACCACGCTCTTTTCGATCACCAGGGCCAGTCGGCCGTTGCGTTCCTCCAGATGCATGAGAGGAGCGATGGGCACCCCGAGGGGCTCCCAGTGTTCGAATTCCTGCTCCAGGTTGCGAATGGCAGCCATCTGGCCGGTGGCCCCGTTGGCGATGAGGGAAAACACCGTCAAGCCGAGGTTGTAGGTGTAGTTGCAGTCGAAACGGGTGGGGTTGGCCCCCCGGCCGTCGTAGCCGTAAAAATGCGTCTGGGTCTTGAACTTGGGCACCGATTTCTGGAAGATTTTGGCCACTGCCGCCGGCACCTCCTCGGCTTCCCCCAGAATGCCGGTGCGCACCAGCTCCTGCTTGAGGGTCTTGACGGAAATGATGGACGGTTTGACCATCAGATAGCCCTCCAGAGGGTACTCGGCAAAGAGCGCCGCCCCGAATCGGTCCGGGTCGAGACCGGCCTGCTTGAGGGTCTTGTGATAGTGAGCCGACGGAATTCCCACCTTGTAGAGCCCTTTTTCCTTGAGAAAATTGAGGTAATCGGCCACCAGGCCCATGATCACCTTATCCGTTTCCACCAGGGAAAACTGGAAGTTGCCATGGCTGTCCCGTTCGGTGAGCAACCCTTCCTGAAAAAAGGCCGGAATGTCGTTGAACAGGTCGTCGTCGCGGGTGCTCCAGACGGGCAGCACGTCTTCCTCCCGGCTGCGCCGGGCCAGGCGGCGCAGATACTCCAACTTGTCCTCCAGCAAGAGGAACGCGGTGTGAAAATCGGTGTCGTGGGTCTCGTTGTACTCGGCGATGATGGTGTTGAGCTTGATGATGAAGATCTGGATCTCGTTGATGAACTCCAGCACCCCCTCGGGAATCACCATCACCCCGTAGTTCTTTCCCGCCGCCGCCCGGCGCACGATGCCGTCGCAGATCATCCGCGACAGGTGGCGTAGGGTCATCCCGTAGGCCGTGTAGTCCACCGTCCCCTCGGCCTGGGCCTTCTCGATGCGCCGCAGATCCACGTACTCGGCCAGATCCTCTCCGATGAGTGTGATATTGGCATGGGTCTGCAAGGCCACTTCCAGGGCCAGGTGGCTCGCCACCCGCCCCATCACCTTGCAGATGTGCCAGTATTTGACATCGCTGCTCGCGTCGGTGCACAGGTTGCTCACCGCCTCGGAAAAGGCCCTTGCCGCGGTGTGGAAACCGAAGCTCATGGCGCAGAGCACCGCCCCGTTGCGGTCGCGCACCTGAATGTCGCCGTCGATGGTCTTGGGGACCCCGATCACCTGCACGCCGTCGGCGGCCAGTTCCTCGGCCAAAAAGGCGGCATTGGTGTTGGAGTCATCCCCCCCCACGATCACCAGCGCATCGAGTTTCAGGGCCTTGCAGGTCTGGCGCGAAAGCGACATTTTCTCGACCGAATCGATCTTGGTCCGACCGGTGCGGATCATGGTGAACCCCCCCAGGTTCCGGTAGGCATCCACCACGGTATCGGTGAGCCGCACCGTTTCGTTTTCGATCACGCCTTCGGGACCGAGAAGAAATCCGTAGATCTCGTTTTGGGGGTTGGCCGCCTTGGCGGCGTCGTAGAGTCCGGCAATGACATTGTGCCCGCCCGGCGCCGGACCGCCGGAAAAAACGATGCCGATGCGACGCGGGCGCTCATAGGCCGCCCGGGCCTCCGCCGGCAACGCGTCGACGCCAGACACCGCTTCCACCCTTCGATGGATGATCGAGGGCAGCAGCCGGCGGGCCTCGCGGTCGATGTCGAAGACGTACTGGTCGCAGGGGGTCAACCGGGTGTAACGACGGGTGAAGGCCG
>JAQVTF010000034.1 GCA_028700185.1 Desulfobacteraceae bacterium
CTCCATGCGACGCTGCTCGAAGGTCTCCTTGAGAGCCTCGTAGGCAGCGGTAGCGGTTTCCAGATCGCCGAAGGCGGCATCGATGGCTGCCTGGCAGGCAGCCAGGGCTTGGGACAATTCCCGGATGCGTTCGCCGTCCTGGTCCCGGGCCGCGGCCATCATGGCGTCGTTGAGATACCCCATCTCCTCTTCCCGGTCGGTGATGGTCTTTTCCGCTGCGGCAATCTGCTGTTCAAATGGTTTGAGGGCGCGGGCGCGCTCGACCACCCACTGGCTACGCTGGCGCTTCAGCACCTTTCGGTCCGGCGCCTTGGCAACGGTGACCGCCGCCGGCGCCGTGCGAGAGGGCTTGGCTTTTTTGGCCTTGGTACCGCCGGATTCACCGCTCCAGCCCCCCTTGTCGAGAAAATCCTGGTACCCGCCCCAGAACACCGAGGCGCCATCATCCTGGAATACCACCAGCTTCTGGGCCAGGGCATGGAGGAACATCTCGTTGTGGGTCACCATGATCAACGTGCCGGGAAAGGCGTCCAAGGCCGACAGCATGGCATCACAGCTATCCATGTCCAGGTGGTTGGTGGGCTCGTCCAAGAACAACACGTTCACCGGAGACGCCAGGATCTTGCCGAGCATCACCCGGGCCTTTTCGCCGCCGGACAGGACACTGATCTTTTTCAAGGCGTCATCGCCGGAAAAGAGCACCTGCCCACAGATGTTGCGCACCTGGGTGCGGGAGAGATCCGGGGCTGCCGCCTGGATCTCCTCTTCCACGGTGCGCTCGTCCACCAGACTCTGCACGTTGGTCTGCTCGAAAAAGCCTTCCGCCTGGTTGGGGGCGCGTCGGATCTGCCCCTGCTGGGGCGTGAGCCGGCCGGCCAGCAGCTTGAGCAAGGTGGTCTTGCCCCGGCCGTTGGGCCCCACGATACAGATCCGTTCTCCGGCGGATATTTGCAGGTCCAGGTCCCGGATCAGGGGCCGGTTGGGATCGTAGCCGAAACGGAGCCCCCGAATTTCGATGATGTGGCGGCCGGAAAACGGCTGGTAGCGAAAGGCGAAATCCAGCGTCTCGGCCTCCTGGAGTTTTACCCGTTTCTCCATCTTGGCCAGGGTCTTGATGCGCGACTGGACCATCCCCGCCAGGCGCGCCTTGGCCCTGAAACGGGTGATGAACAGCTCCACCTCCTTGCGCTTTTTCTCATCGTTGATCCGGGTCTTTTCGTGGATCTCCTCCTCCTGGGCGATCTGGTCGTAGTATTTCCCCGTATCGCCAAGGATCTTGCGCACCTTGCGGCGATGAATCCCCATCACGTGGGTGACCACCTGGTCCATGAACCCCCGGTCGTGGGTGATGACCATCAGCTCCCGGGGCCAACTGGTGAGAAACCCCACGATCCACCGGATCGAGGTGATGTCCAGGTAGTTGGTGGGCTCGTCGAGCAGCAGCAGATCCGGCTCGTTGAGCAGCACCTTGGCGAGGTTGAGTCGCACCTGGTAGCCGCCGGAAAAAGTTTCGGGAGACCGCGAGAGATCGTCTTCGGAGAAACCGAGGCCGGCCAGGATCTTTTCCGCCTTCCAGTGGTGATCGCCCTCGGCGGGCAACAACCCCGTCATGGCTTCCTCCAGAACGGTGGATCGGGAAAAAGACAGCTGCTGCTGCACGTAGCCCACCCGGTAGTTCTTGGGGACGGCGATGGTCCCGGCGTCCGGAAGGGTTTCGCCCACGATCATCCGGAACAAGGTGGTCTTGCCGTGGCCGTTGCGACCCACCAGACCGATGCGTTCGCGCTCGTTGATCTTGAAGCTGACGCCATCGAGCAGCAGATGGCCGCCGTAACTCTTGCTGAGATTTTCGACTTGAAGCATGCGCCCGTTCCGTTTGCGGAGAAATCCAAGCCCCTGTTGTCCAAAAACGTGATAATCTATATGCATCGGTGAGGCGTGTCAAACTTTGAACGTTCAATGTCGAAAATGGAGACGACCCATGCGATTCGGCGCCATGAACTTTCCCGTTCGTCCGGTGGTGGCGGAGATTCGGGCCATCGCCGCCCTGGGATTCGACTATCTCGAGCTGACCCTTGATGCCCCCCTGGCGCACCATGCCGTGGTGCAGCGGCAGCGCGCAGAGATCCTCGCGGCTCTGGGCGACGCCGGTCTGGGGCTGGTCTGCCACCTGCCCACCTTCGTCTATACCGCCGACCTGACCCCGGCCCTGCGCCAGGCCTCCCGGGACGAGATCCGCCGCTCCCTGGACGTCGCCGCCGAGCTGAAGGCGGAAAAGGTGGTGGCCCACCCGCCGGTCATCGGGTTCATGGGCGCCCTGGCCATGGACCTGGTCCGTCCCCTGGTGGAAGAGGGCCTGGCGGAGATGCTGACCCACGCCGCCTCCCGGCAGGTGCCCATCTGTCTTGAAAACATGTTTCCCCGCTATCGGGTGGGCGTGGAGCCCTCGGCCTTCGAGCCTCTGTTGGCGGCCTGGCCCGAGTTGCGCCTCACCCTGGATATCGGCCACGCCTTCATCGACGATCCCAAGGCGGGGCGATTGCTGACCTTCATCGAAACCCTGGGCCATCGCATCGGCCATTTGCACCTCAGCGACAACAAGGGCCAGAGCGACGATCACCTGCCGTTGGGCAAAGGGCGAATCCCCTACGAAAAAATCGCCCGGGCCTTGACACGCCATGTGGCCATGGAAACCGCGACCTTGGAAATCTTCACCGATCGGCGTGAGGACCTCATCGACAGCCGAGATCTTTTCCGTCGCCTGGTGGCGACCGATTAACGCCAACCCTTGCGCCAAAAAACGGAAAAGGCTATGGAGGGGCCGGCGCTGTCACCGCGGCGGGATCTCGTGTCCTTGGGACGGCATCGGGCGAAATCATAGGGGGAGAAGGCGGCTTGCCGACAAGGGTGTCCCAGAAAGATCGACTGCAGCGCTTCTACGAGCGCTTCAAAGGCGATGACCAGGTCCTGGTCCTCATCAATGCCGACCCGGATGCCATCGCCGCGGCCATGGCGGTCAAGCGGCTGTTGTGGCGCAAAACCGCCAGTGTCACCATCGCCGCGGTGAACATCGTCAAGCGTCCGGACAACCTCGCCATGATCCGCTTGCTCAACATCCGGATGGAGCAGGTGAGCGATATCGAGCCAACCCGCTTTACCCGCTTTGTTCTGGTGGACTCCCAGCCGGTTCACCACGAACTCTTCGCCCCGTTTACCTTCGATGTGGTCATCGACCACCACCCGGTCACCGAGGTCTCCGCACCCCTGGTGGATGTGCGGCCCGATTATGGCGCCACCGCCACCATCCTCACCGAATATCTCCGGGCGGCCCGCATCAAGCCCTCGGCCAAGCTGGCGGCCGGGCTTTTCTACGCCATCAAAACGGACACGGACAACTTCAAGCGTCGCGCCGCGCCCGAGGACATCCGGGCCTTCCAGTACCTATTTCGTCACGCCAACATTCCCCTGGTGCGGAAAATCGAGCAGTCGGAAATGCGGCTGGACTTCCTGCGCTTTTTCAAGTCGGCCCTGCAGGAAAAACGGATCCGCAAGGGAAGGGTCTTTGTTCATCTGGGACCGGTGCCGTCCCCGGACATGCTCGTGCTCATCGCGGACTTTTTCATGCGCGTGGAGGACATCCACTGGAGCATCGTTTCGGGACTCCACGAGCGCAAGTTGGTGGTGATCCTGCGCAACGACGGGATCCGCAAGGATGCCGGCGCCGTGGCCAAGCGCAGTTTCGGGGACATCGGCTCCGCCGGCGGTCACCACAGCGCGGCCCGGGCGGAAATCGCCATCGGCGACCTGCCCAAGAACCTCGATCCCAAAGACACGACCAAGGTGCAAAACTGGATCATCGCGGCCCTGACCCGAAAGAAAAACCACCGCCGCCAGACCCGTTGACCCCATGACCACCACGGTGACCATCCTCGGCTCCGGCACCTGCGTGCCTTCTCTGAAGCGTTCCAGCGCGGCGATCCTCATCGCCAGCGGCCAGGCGCGCATCCTGGTGGACGTGGGCGATGGCACCCTCCATCGGCTGGTGGCGGCCGGTGAAACCGTTTTTGCCGTTACCCACCTGCTGCTGACCCATTTTCATCCGGACCACAGCGGGGCCTTGCCGGCCTTCCTCTTTGCCAACAAGTATCCGGCCATCCAGCGCCAGGTGCCGCTGCAACTGGTGGGCGGCCCCGGCCTGAAACGTTTTTTCAACGCCTTGACGGGTGCCTGGGGACACTGGCTCCAGCTCCCGGAGGAACTGTTTTCTCTGGTGGAACTTTACGGCGCCACCGAAGACCGCATCGAAACCGCGGACTTTACCCTCTGCGCCTGCCCGGTGGCCCACAACCCGGAAAGCCTCGCCTACCGGATCACCGGCGCCGACGGTGTCTCCTTGGCCTACTCCGGGGACACCGACATCTGCGATGCCTTGGTGGATCTGGCCCGCGGAGCCGACCTGTTCTTCTGCGAAGCGTCCCTGCCCGATGAACAGAAGATCCCCGGCCACCTGACCCCGTCGTTGGCCGGCCACCTCGCCACCCGGGCCGAGGTGGGCCACCTGGTGCTCACCCACCTGTACCCCTCGTGCGACGAGGTGAACATCATCGCCCAGTGCCGCCGCACCTGGAACGGTCCCCTCACCGTGGCCCGGGATCTGATGCGAATCGAGGCAGCGCCGGGGGGCGGAATGGTCATCCGGGAGGCGATGGTGCCATGACGACGTATCCGATCCTCCTCGACCTGCGGAATCGCCGCTGCCTGGTGGTGGGCGGCGGTGAAGTGGCCCAACGCAAGGTCCATGGCCTCCTCGCCGCCGAGGCCGCCGTCACCGTGGTCAGCCCGGCGGCGAGCGCGGTTTTGACCCGGCTGGCTTCCGCCGGAAACATCGTCTGGCACCCCCGTGTCTATCGCCGCGGCGATCTTGTCGGGATGCGCTTGGTGATTGCCGCCACCGACCAACCTGCCGTCAATCGACAGGTGGCCGATGACGCCCTCGCCCAGGGAGTGCTCTGCAACGTCATCGACCAGTCGGCCGCCGGAGACTTTACCGTGCCCTCGGTGATCCGCCGTGGCGATCTGGTGCTGACCGTTTCCACCTCGGGCCAGAGCCCGGCGTTGTCGCGACATCTGAGAAAAGCCCTTGAAGCTCGCTTCGGCAATGAATATGAAGTATTCTTGCACATCATGGGCGCGGTCCGACGACGGCTCCTCGCCTTGGAGCACGACCCCGAGACCAGACGGGCACTGTTTGCCCGCCTGGTGACGGCGGAGATTCCCGAGGCCATCCGACAGGGTCGCCGGGACGAGGTGCAGCGCCGCCTGAACGCCATTCTCGGACCGGCCTATGATGCCTCGCTGCTGGAATTCATCGACGAAGCGCCGCAGCGCCAAGGATTGCCCTGATGCAGATGCTTCTTCTGACCACCATCGCCGCCTACCTGCTGAGTACCGCCGGATACCTGGCCTTTCTCTTCCTGCAGCGCAAGCCGTTGCGCCGGGGGGCGCTGGCCCTGTTAGGCTTCGGGTTCGCTGGGCATACCGTGCTGCTGGTCGCCGGCGTCGTCACCTCCGGTCACCTGCCGGTGAATCATCTCCACGGGACCCTGCTAGTGGCCGGATGGGCCTTGACGGGGGTGTTTCTGGTCATTTACGGACGCTACCGCCTCCCGGTACTCGGGGTGTACGCCGCCTCTCTGGCGCTGGTGATCCTCATCGCCGCAAGCCTCTCCCCCAGCGTTCCGGCCGCGGACAAAGGCCTGTTCAACAGCTTCTGGCTCATCAGCCACATCGCGGCGGTCTTTCTCGGCGACGCGGCGCTGGCGCTGGCCTGTGGCATCGGCATCCTCTACCTGCTCCAGGAAAACGCCATCAAGAGCAAACACCACGGCTTCTTTTTTCGCCGACTGCCGTCTCTGGACCGCCTCGATGCCGCCGGTTACGCCTGCATCGCCATCGGTTTCGCCCTGCTGACCATCGGGCTCATCACCGGCTTCGCCTACGCCCACGCCGTCTGGGGCCGGTTCTGGAGCGCCGATCCCAAGGAGATCTGGTCGGTGATCACATGGCTGATCTATGCCGCCCTGTTGCACCAGCGCCTCACCGTCGGCTGGCGGGGGCGGCGCTCGGCGGTGATGGCCATTGTCGGTTTTGCCGTAATCCTGTTTACTTTTCTAGGCGTCAACTTTCTGCTCAAGGGACATCATGGGGTCTTTACCGGACAGTGATCAAACCAACGCGGTGAACCTCGCCCCTGGAAACCCCCGTATCCTGCTGATGGGGCTCAATCACCAGACGGCGCCGGTGGCACTGCGCGAATGCCTTGCCTTCTCCCCGGAAGAAACCGAGACTGCCCTCGAGGCCCTGATTCATCGCCCGTGCATCCGGGAGGCCCTGTTGCTGTCCACCTGCAATCGGGTGGAGGTGGTGGTCACCTGCGACGATCCGGCCCGGGCCATCGCTGATTTGGAAGGGTTTATCAGCGATTTCAAACACATACCCATTGACGAGTTCCGCTCTTCGCTCTACCGCTACGTGGACAACGACGCGGTGCGTCACCTCTTTCGGGTGGCCTCCAGCCTTGATTCGATGGTGGTGGGGGAACCCCAGATTCTCGGTCAGATCAAGGCCGCCTACGGCGCCGCCATCCACCGCCGCGCTTCCGGGGTGATCCTCAATCGCTTGCTGCACCGGACCTTTTTCGTGGCCAAGCGGATCCGCACCGAGACGGGCATCGGCGACCACGCCGTGTCCATCAGCTATGCCGCCATCGAGCTGGCCCGGAAGATTTTCGGCTCCCTGGAGGGCCGCCGGGTTCTGCTCATCGGTGCCGGGGAGATGGCCGAGCTGGCGGTGGAGCACCTCATCCGCCACCGGGCCGGAGAGATCCTCGTGGCCAACCGCACCTTCGCCCACGGGGTCTCCCTGGCCCAACGTTTCGGCGGGCAGGCCATCCGTTTCGAAGAGGTCGAGGCGCGCCTCGCCACGGTGGACATCATCATCAGCTCCACCGGCGCCCCGGGCTTCGTGGTGGTGCCGGCCCAGGTGAGCGCCGTGCTCCGGCATAGACGCAACCGCCCCCTGTTCTTCATCGACATCGCCGTACCTCGAGACATCGACCCCCGGGTCAACCGCCTCTCCAACGTCTATGTGTACGACATCGACGACCTGAAAGGCGTGGTGGAGGAAAACGTCCAGGACCGGCAACAGGAGGCCCTCAAGGCGGAACGGATCATCGACGAGGCGGTGCTGCGGTTTTCCCAGTGGCGCCAGAGCCTGGAGGTGGTTCCCACCATCGTGGCCCTGCACCGCAAGCTGGAACTCATCGCCGATGCCGAGATCAAGAAGACCCTTCAGGGCTCAAAACCTCCGGACGAGGCGGCCCTGAAGCGCATGGCCACCGCCATGATCAACAAGTTCCTCCACGACCCCACCCAGATTCTCAAAGGCGATGGCCACCGCGGCAACCGCCAGGAACTGTTGGGGCTCCTCCAGCGGCTGTTTCACCTCGACACGCCGTGACCGGATGCTTGCTTTTCCCGCAACCGGGCTTATTATTAAATCTTTACAGTAGAGCGTGGTTGTGCTAGGTCTCTAAATCTTACAAATAGATCGAGGACTCCCATCAGAGGCAGGGTTCACGATGAAAAAAAAAGACCTCGAGTTTTTCAAGGAACTGCTGGAAAATCAACTTCAGGAACTGTTGTCCCAGGCCGATGATACCGTGTCCGGCATGACGATTCCCAAGGAGAATTTTCCCGATCCCACCGACCGGGCTTCGCTGGAAGCGGACCGCAACTTCATGCTGCGCATCCGAGACCGCGAACACAAGCTGATCAAGAAAATCAAGCTGGCGCTGGAGCGGATCGAGAACGGCACCTTCGGTATTTGCGAAACCTGCGGGGAAGAAATCTCCATCGAACGGCTCAAGGCACGGCCGGTGACCACCCAGTGCATCGAGTGCAAAATGAAGGAAGAGGCGTTGGAAAAAGCCTTGGGGATTTGAAGCTGTTGTGAGCATCGATCTTCATATTCATTCCACCGCCTCCGATGGAACACTGACACCGCTCGAGATCCTCTCCTTGGCCCACCGGATCGGTCTGGCGGCCATTGCCATCACAGACCACGACACCCTGGCAGGCAGTCGCCAGCTGTTGGAAAGCCCGGCACTCGGCCCTATCCGGGCCATTTCCGGGGTGGAAATCAGCGCTTCTCCCCCGCCTATTTGTCCCCAACGGGGAAGCTTCCACGTCCTGGGCTATGGCATCGCCTTCGACTATTTCCCGCTCAACCGGATTCTTGAGCGACTGCAAAATGCCCGCCAGGAACGCAACCCGAAGATCATCCAACGCCTCAACGCCCTCGGCTTCACCATGAACATGGCCGAGGTGATCGAATTGGCCGGCGGCACCGATGGGCTGGGCCGCCCCCACATCGCCCGCTTGATGAAGCACAAGGGCTATGTGGAAAACATCGACGAGGCCTTCGAGTGCTACCTGGGCCACGGCAAGCCGGCTTACGTGGACAAGTTTCGGGTGCCGTGCCACGAAGCCATGGCCTTGATCCGCGATGCCGGGGGGATCCCGGTGCTGGCCCATCCAGGCGTCACCCTGGATCCAGCCATCGACCTAGACCGGCTCCTCACCGACTTGGTCCCCATGGGACTGGGGGGCATCGAGGTCTACTATCCGGACCACAACACGGCACAAACGGCGCGTTACGCCGCCGCGGCCCGCCGCTACGGGCTGCTGATGACCGGTGGAAGCGATTTTCACGGCAGCCTCAAGCCGGAAATCCAACTGGGCACCGGCACCGGGGATCTCGTGGTACCCGATGCCCTTTTCACCACGTTGACCGAGACCCTGTCGGCGCACCGCACCAGGGTTCCCGGGCCTCATGGATGAAGCGCCATGTCCGGCGATCCCCTCACCGACTTTTCCCGACGTCTCGGCCACTCGTTTAAAAACCCCGCACTACTGGATGAAGCGTTGCGCCACAGCAGCTTCGTCAACGAACAGGCCGCCGCGGACCTCAGCGACAACGAACGTCTGGAGTTTCTCGGCGACGCCGTCCTGAGCCTGGCGGTGGGCAGGATCCTGATGGAGCGCTATCCCCAGAGTCCTGAAGGCCATTTGTCACGCATGCGGGCAGCCCTGGTCAACGAGGGAGAGTTGGCCCGCATCGCCACGGCCATCGATCTCGGAGAACACCTGAAACTGGGAAAGGGAGAGGACCAGGATGGTGGTCGACAGAAGCCGTCGATTCTGGCCGACGCCTTCGAGGCGCTCATCGCCGCCGTTTTTCTCGATGCCGGTTTCGAAGCGGCCCATCGGGTGGTGCGAAAGCATTTCGACGCGGCGCTGGTGCAGGGAGCCCCCCCATCGGCGGACCGGGACCCCAAGACCCAACTCCAGGAGCTGATCCAGTCCACCCGGCATACGGTGCCACGGTACCGGCTGCTGGCCAGCACGGGTCCCGACCACGACAAGACGTTCCAGGTGGAACTGCGGCTGGAACACCTGGTGACCCTCGGCACCGGCAAATCCAAAAAGGCCGCCGAGCAGGATGCGGCCCGCCAAGCCCTGGCCCGGCTTTCCGGCAACGGCCGCCCATGACTCCCCCCATGGTCGCCCCCGGCGCTGCGGCGGTGTCCATCGACCTGCCGCCAAACCCGGCGCCGACCCGTCGGCCCACCATCGTGCCGGTGTTTCTACCCCATGCCGGTTGCCCCCATCGCTGCGCTTTCTGCAACCAGGAAACCATCACCGGACAGGCAGGCCGTGATCCGGTACCGGATCTGCCCGCCCTGGTGGCCCGCTTTCTCCATCAACAACCGCCATCTCCCCGACACGTCGAGCTGGCCTTTTACGGCGGCAATTTTCTTGGCCAACCCCGGCATCGTATCCAATCGTTGCTCGCTGCTGCCCAGGACCTCGTGCGCCAGGGATGGATCGGTTCGGTGCGCTTTTCCACCCGACCCGACAGCATTGATGACCAGCGGCTCCAATGGATCGCCGGCGGTCCGGTCCGCACCGTGGAAGTGGGGGGGCAATCGATGGATGATGCCGTGCTCTCGGCCGCCGGCCGCGGCCACTCGGCCCGGGACACGGTCCTGGCGGTGGGCCGGCTGCGCCAGGCGGGGTTCCGGGTGGGCATTCAGACCATGATCGGTCTGCCGGGCCAGGATGAACGCAGCGCCCTGCTGAGCGCCGGACGGTTTGCCGCCCTGAAGCCGGATTTCGTCCGGATTTATCCCTGCCTCGTCATCGCCGGCAGCCCCTTGGCCTCCGCCTATCGCCGGGGGATCTTCAAGCCCCTGTCCCTGGATGCCGCCGTTGTCGCCTGCGCCCGCCTCTGGCGGTTGTTCGCCCGGCGCCACATCCCCGTGATCCGCATGGGGCTTCAGGCATCAGCCGAACTCTCCGACAACGCTCACCGCCTCGCCGGTCCCTACCATCCAGCCTTCGGCCACCTCGTCTTCAGTGAGCTGTGCCGGGAAGCCCTCGCCCGGGGACTGCGCCGGTTGCCGGCGGCCGGGCGAGCCGTGCGCATCACGGCTCATCCCCGGCGTCTCTCCCAGGTCCGCGGGCTGGCCAATGCCAACCTCATCGCGCTGACGAATCGTTTCGCCCTGACCGGGATCCGGATTTCAAGCGATCCCGACGGGCCGTGCCATCGTTTGCGCATCGCTCTGGACTGAAGGCCGTCGGTGGACATGGCCGCAACGGTCCGTCTCTGGTTTGAAAAAACTCAGATATCCGACTTGAAGAAGTTTTCCGGCTCAACGATCTCCTCGGGCCGGCTACTGTAAGTGGTGGGCTCGGTGCCTTCCTTGAAGCATTCGGATCGGGTTTCCTTGGATTCGGCGATGGCCAGCAGGCCGGTCTCGGCATCGATTGTGGCAAAGACCACCCCCTCGGGCACGGTAAACATCCTGACCGGGCGATCACGGAGCAAGGTTTGCATGAAACCGAGCCAGATGGGGCTGGCGGCCCGGGAGCCGGTCTCCCCATCCCCCAGGGGCGTGTCATCGTCGTAGCCCACCCACACCCCGGTGGTGAACCCGGGCGTGTAACCCATGAACCAGGCATCGTGCAAATCATCGGTGGTCCCGGTTTTTCCGGCCACCGGCCGGCCCAGGGCCTTGACGCGCTGTCCGGTGCCCTCCTGGACCACGCTTTCCAGCAGGCTGGTGACGATATAAGCCGTGGCGGGGGAAATCACCGGCTCTCGTCGGTTCTCGACCGCTTCGAGGACATTGCCGTTGCGATCGACGATCCGGGTTACAAAAATCGGTTCCACCCGGTCTCCCTGATTGGCAAAAACGGAATAAGCCTGGACCAGTTCCAGCAACGACACCCCCGAGGACCCCAGGGCAATGGAAAGGTTGGATGCCAGGGGCGAGGTGATGCCCAGGCGACGAGCATAGTCGATGGCATAGCGTACGCCGATGTCGCGCAGCAGCTTCACCGTCACCACGTTGCGCGATTTGGCCAGCGCCCGGCGCAGACTGGTCGGTCCATAAAACCGGCGGCCGTAGTTACGCGGTTTCCAGGTAAAATTGCGCGCTCTGTCGTGGAAGATGATCGGTGCGTCGATGAGTATCGAGGCCGGGGTATAGCCTTTGTCCACGGCTGCCGCGTAAATGATCGGCTTGAAGGCCGAGCCGGGTTGGCGGCGGGATTGGACGGCGCGGTTGAACTGGCTGGCGGTAAAGTCCCGCCCGCCGATCATCGCCTTGACCTGCCCGGTTTCGTTTTCCAAGCACAGAAGGGCCCCCTCGACCTTGGGCACCTGCTCCAGCGTCAGTTCCAGGGGCGCATCCTCCTGGGTTGCGGCCTCGGCCCGGACCTGGACCAGATCGTTGACCGCCAGAATCTGGCTGGGTCTCTCCAGCCGCCCCAGAACCCTTCCCGAGACGGGATCCAGCGGCCTTGCCCACCGCATCCCCGCCATCCGGATCACGCCGGCATCAGGGCCCAGGTGCACATGAACCACGCCGGCGGTATCGTCCACCGCCGTCACCACCGCCTCGCGAAGCTCTCCCTGGACGGGAAGCGCATCGGAGGCCCGGTGGGCGATCCATTCCTTGGCCCTTTCCGGGATCAACTGCTCCAGCGGCCCGCGGTAGCCGCGACGCTTGTCCAGCGCCCGCAACCCCTTGTCGATTTCGTTGCGGGCGGTCTTCTGCGCCTCAGTGTCGACGGCGGTGTAAATCTGAAGCCCGTCGTTCAGCAGCCGCTCCTCGCCGTAGCGTTCGATGACGTAGCGCCGTACGTGCTCAGTGTACACCGGCACTTCTTCGAAAAACCAGTTTTTCCGGGGTTTGATCTCCAGTTCCGTTTCGGCCGCCGCTTCGGCCTCGGCGAAAGAAATCATTCCCTCCTCGACCATCCGGTTCAACACGTAGTGCTGCCGCTGCCGGGCGCCCTCGGGGTTGCTGAACGGGCTGTAGCGACTCGGAGCCTGGGGCAGTCCCGCCAGCATGGCGCACTCGGCCAGGTTGAGATCCGCCACCCGCTTGTCGAAGTAGTTTTCCGCCGCCGCCGCCACGCCATAAGCACCGTGGCCCAGGTAGATTTGATTCAGATACAGGTAGAGAATTTCATCCTTGGAAAAAACCCGGTCGATGCGGTAGGCCAGGATCACTTCCTTGATCTTGCGGCTGTAGGAACGCTCGGGGGTAAGCAGGAAGCTCTTGGTGACCTGCTGGGTGATGGTGCTGCCCCCCTGGACGATGGTACCGGCCTTCAGGTTCTTGAAAAACGCCCGGACAATGCTGGTCAGGTCGATGCCCCGATGCTGGTGGAAGCGGGAATCTTCAGCAGCAACAAAGGCCTGTTGCAGTCTCCGGGGAATCTGGTCCAAACCGACGACGATCCGCCGCTCGGTGTAAAACTCCCCGATCTTGCGCCCGTCATCGGCATAGACATTGGAAATGATCGGCGGCCGGTAATCGCCCAGTGAATCGATGCGGGGCAAACCGGCGGCCAGGTGCAGATACAGCCCACCGACACCGACGGACACCGCCACCAACGCCAGCGTTACCGCCATCACCCCCCAGCGCACCCAGCGTATCCGGCGGCCCGGTGGGGCCGTGGTGGCGTTGCGGCTCCGTTCTGATTTTTTCATTTCTTCCACGATTTCAGGTCCTTGCCAAAAACCCCGCCCCGCGGGGGAACCGATTCGTCCCATCGCGGGAATTTTTGAAACTAACAAAGATACCTTGCCTTGGCAAGGCAGGGACCCTTGAAAAAGATTGACTTTCAAAAAGGCGGTGGATAAAAACATAACTTTTGACAATTTCCAACCCCGGAGGCAAGTTACTCATGGTGGAACCGGATTTTGAAAAATGCGGCGGTTTGGTGCCGGCCATCGCCCAAGACGCCCAAACGGGCGATGTACTGATGATGGCGTACATGAACCACGAGGCCTGGCAGACCACCGTGACCACCGGAAAGGCCACCTACTGGAGCCGCTCGCGCAACAAGCTGTGGGTCAAGGGAGAAAGCTCCGGCCACATCCAGAAGGTCCACGAAATCTGGCTCGACTGCGACAGCGACACCATTTTGCTCAAGGTAACGCAAATCGGCGGCGCCGCCTGCCATACCGGCCATCGGTCCTGTTTCTACCGGCGGCTGGACGGCGATCGGCTCACCGTGGTGGGCGAACCGCTGTTTGATCCCCAAGAGGTTTACGGCAAGTGAAAGATCCCCTGAAACTCGGTATCCCCAAAGGCAGCCTCCAGGAGGCCACCCTGGCGTTGTTCAAACGCAGTGGATGGCACATTCGCGTCAACGGCCGCAGCTATTTTCCCGAAATCGACGACCCTGACATCTCCTGTGCCATCTGCCGCGCCCAGGAGATGAGTCGCTACGTGGAGAGCCAGACCCTGGACGCCGGGCTCACCGGTAGAGACTGGATCGCCGAGAACGCTTCGGATGTCCACTTGGTTTGTGATTTGGTCTACTCCAAGGTGAGCAGCCGACCGGCACGCTGGGTGCTGGCCGTTCCCTACGACTCTCCCATCCGCCGTCCCGAAGACCTGGCCGGCAAGAAAGTGGCCACCGAGCTGGTGGGGTTCACCCGACGTTATTTCGCCGAACGCAATATCGCGGTAAAGGTGGAATTTTCCTGGGGCGCCACCGAGGCCAAGGTGGTCTCCGGACTGGCCGACGCCATCGTGGAAGTCACCGAAACCGAGAGCACCATCAAGGCCCACGGCCTGCGCATCATCCAGGAACTGATGCAAACCAACACCCAGCTCATCGCCAACCACCAGAGCTGGGCGGATCCGGTCAAGCGGGAAAAGATCGAACAGATCGCCCTTCTGCTCAAGGGGGCGCTACTGGGCGAAAAACTGGTGGGCCTGAAGCTCAACGTATCGGCGGATCATCTGGAAAAGGTGGTTCAACTGCTCCCGAGCCTCCACGCCCCGACGGTGGCGCCACTGTACCAAAGCGACTGGTTTTCGGTGGAATCGGTGGTGGCGGCCGACCGGGTGCGGGATCTGATTCCAGAGCTGCTGCGCGCCGGTGGCGAGGGAATCATCGAGTACCCCCTCAACAAGGTGATCTAGTGTCCATCCGCGGATGGTCTTTTTCCGCGATTTCAGCCTTGGGTGCCCAAATTTGAATCCTCGACATGGCGCGGCGATGCCTCTAAGATTTAAATCGGGCGCCCGCCGGAAGCGCGCGAAAAAATTCTCACTTTAAAACGGACACGATCTAACCGCCTGTTGGCGCAGAGGAAATGTCATGACCACATCGCGACTGCGGCACATGACCTCGTTTATCGTCATGGACGTGCTGGAAAGAGCCCAGGAACTGGAACGCCAGGGCATCGAGGTGGTCCACCTGGAGGTGGGCGAGCCGGATTTCGACGCGCCGGCCTGCGTCAAGGCGGCCATCTGTCAGGCGCTGGAAGACGGGCATACCCACTACACCCACAGCCTGGGCGTACCGCCCCTACGAGAGGCGATCTGCGCCGACTATCACCGTCGCTACGGCGTAAAGGTTCAACCGGCAAACGTCATTGTGTTTTCCGGCACGTCGCCGGCGATGATGGCCCTCTTCGCCGCCCTGCTGGATCCCGGCGACGAAGCGATCATCTCAGACCCCCATTACGCCTGTTATCCCAACTTCATCCGGTTCGTGGACGGGGTCCCCGTGACAGTACCCATTGACGAAGCGGACGGGTTTCAGTACCGGCCCGAAGCCATCGCCGCCAAGATCACCCCCCGCACTCGGGCCATCTTCATCAACTCGCCGGCCAACCCCACCGGCAACCTCCTTTCGGCCGAACGCATGGCGGCCATCGCCGAGCTGGGTCCCTACGTCATCTCCGACGAGATCTATCACGGGCTGGTCTACGAGGGTCAAGCCCGCTCGATCCTCGAATTCACCGACAAGGCCTTCGTGCTCAACGGCTTTTCCAAGCGTTATGCCATGACCGGGCTGCGCCTGGGGTATCTCATCGCACCGCCGGATTTCGTGCGCCCCATCCAGAAGATCGCCCAGAATTTTTTCATCTCGGCCAACGCCGCCGTCCAATACGCCGGCCTGGCCGCCTTGACCGACCCGGCCGCCGAGGCGGAGACGGCCCGGATGCGGGAGGTCTACAACCAACGGCGACTGTTCATGATCCAGCGGCTTCAGGCCATGGGGTTGGGGATCACCGTTGCCCCCACCGGCGCCTTTTACGTGTTCGCCAATGCCCGGCACATCAGCACCGACTCCTACAAGCTGGCTTTCGACATCCTGGAAAAGGCTCATGTGGGGGTAACCCCCGGTATCGACTTCGGCCAGGGCGGGGAGGGCTACCTGCGCTTTTCCTACGCCAATTCCATGGAAAACATCGCCATGGGGATGGATCGGCTGGAGCGATACTTGCAGCTTGAAATTTGAAAATAGAAACGCGAAACTCGGAAAAGACCCAAAGGGACCCAAAGGACACCAAAAACCAAATTTCAAGTTTCGAGTTTCAAAATTCATGATTGTCAAATCCGCCACATTTATCAAAAGCGCCGTTACTCCGGCGCATTATCCCCCTGCCGACCGGCCCGAGATCGCCTTTGCCGGTCGCAGCAACGTGGGCAAGTCGTCGTTGATCAATCGGCTGATCAACCGCCGGCGCCTCGTCAAGACCAGTTCGACCCCGGGCCGGACCCAGCTGATCAATTTTTTTTCGGTCAACGACAGCCTGTACTTCGTGGATCTCCCCGGCTATGGTTATGCCAAGGTGCCGGTGAAGATCCAGCGCACCTGGGCACCGATGGTGGAAGCCTACCTCGGCGGGCGTCCCACTTTGCGGGCCGTGGTGCTGATCATCGACGCCCGCCGCCTTCCCGGCCGCGAGGAGCATGACCTGCTTGCCCGGCTCCGGCATCAGGCGCTGCCGGTCCTGCCGGTGATCTCCAAGGCCGACAAGCTTTCCCGCATGCACCAGCAGGCCCGTCAGCGTGCCGTTGCGGAGGCGTTGGGCCTTCCGCCCGGCGACCTGATTCTTTTTTCGGCCAAGTCCGGCCTGGGCCGCAACGAATTGTGGCAGGCCATCGAAGCGCGCATTGACGTCGGTGGTGCGTCCCTTCAGGATCATGCCGGCCGCTCCGACAACGGCTGAAAGGGCTCTTGCCATGTCCCAACCATCGCCTCCCGCCTTCCGCTGCGGCACCGTCGCCATTATGGGCGCCCCCAACGCCGGCAAGTCCACTCTGCTCAACCGCCTGTTGGGGATGAAAATCGCCATCACCTCCAAACGGCCTCAGACCACCCGCACCCGAATCCTCGGGGTGGTGCACCGTACCGGTGCCCAGATTATTCTCCTGGACACCCCGGGCATCCACCAGGCCAAGGGACCCCTCAACACCCGGATCGTGGCAGCGGCCCTGGCCGCCATCGAAGATGTCGACCTGTTGCTGTGGATGGTGGATGCCGAACGCCCCGATCCGGCGGCGGAGGCGTTTCTGCTCGAACGCCTCACCGCCGCCAAGACGCCGGTGCTCTTGGCCATCAACAAAATCGACCGGGTGGCCAAGACGCAGATCTTGCCGCTCATCGATGCCTGGCACCAGCGGTACCCCTTTGGCGCCATCGTCCCCGTCAGCGCCCGCCACGGCCACCAGATCGAGAACCTGGAAAGGGAGATGATCCAGCACCTTCCGGAAGGCCCGCCTCTCTTCCCCGAGGATGAGGTCACCGATCAACCCGAACGGGTGATCGTCACCGAAATGATTCGTGAAAAGGTCTTCCGTCTCACCGGTGCCGAAATACCCTACAGCACCGCCGTAACCGTGGAACAGTTCAAGACCCGCCCGGATCGACCCCTCGTCGATATCCACGCCACAATCCACCTGGAACGCGATTCGCAGAAGGCCATCGTTATCGGCAAGGGCGGTGCAAAGCTGCGTCAGATCGGCGAAGCGGCCCGCATGGACATCGAACAGCTCCTGGGCGCCAAGGTCTTTTTGAAGCTTTTTGTCCGCGTCCAGAAGAACTGGACCCGGGACGCCAAGTCGATGCAGCGCTTCGGCTATCCATGATCCTCTCCTACCACCCGCTTTTTTTCGGCGACGAAAACCGCCTGTGCGCCGGGCGCCAGCCCGACGATACGGACCGGGTCGCCATGCGCCGCGCCGCGGCCGTTATCCTACCCCAGGGCGCCTATCAATCCCTCTATGAAATGGCCCGTGAGAATTGTCGCTATGTTTTTCCCGGCCAAGACCGGCGTTTTTCCCACCCCGGCAAGACCGGCCAGGCCCGCCTGTTCGCTGAGACGGCGGTGCCTCACCCATCGACCCGGATCTACGCGGCAACCGGTCTCCTGGATGCGGATCGACCGCCGTGTCTTTTTCCTTTCGTACTCAAGCTAGATTGGGGCGGAGAAGGGTGCAATGTCCTTTTAATTGATTCGCCGCCGGCCTGGGACTCGGCCCTCGAACGCCTTCGGGCTTGTGAAGCCACGGGTCAGGGCGGTTTTGTGATCCAGGAACTGATCCCCACGGCCGGCCGGGCCCTGCGCGTGGCGGTGATCGGCACCCGGGCCGTGGCCTACTGGCGGGTGCGACTGGATGGTGGCTTTCCCGCCAACCTGGCCCACGGCGCCACCATCGATGCCGAGAGCGATGAGCATCTGATGGAAGCCGGGATCAACGCGGCCCTGGGCTTTTGCCGGCAGCAACACATCGATCTCGCCGGGCTTGATTTTTTGTTCAACGCCGAAGAGGAACGCCCGCAACCGCTTTTTCTGGAGATCAACTGGATCTTCGGACGCCGCGGCCTGGGTGGCTCCGAGGGATTTTATCGAATACTGATCCCTGAAATTCATCGCTGGCTGGCCCGGCATCATCTCGCCGTCCACTCTGCCTGACGGCTTTTGTCGCGGCCCACCTCCTTTTGCCCACATCGACCCTTGGCCTGACCGGTGGAATCCGCTATATTTATAAAATGAAAGATTTTTCCTTCCACATCGAATCCGAGGATCTCCGGCGTGAGCGGGCCAAAGCCCGTGAATTACGTCAGAGCCAATGGTGGAAACGTCGCCTGGCCAAAGGCATTTGTCATTGGTGCGGCCGTTCCTTCACCGCCTCCGAATTGACCATGGATCACATTGTTCCCATGGCCCGGGGCGGCCTGAGTACCAAGGGCAACGTGGTGCCCTGCTGCAAGGAATGCAACAACCAAAAGAAACAGCTTCTCCCCATGGAGTGGGAGGCGTATCTGGAAAGCCGGCGTGCTGGCCGGGAGATATGACGGTTTTCAGCCGGTGCCAACTTCCCGGGTGCCGTGCCCGCCGCCGTGCCATTGACACTTATTCTGTTCCCTATTTTAAAAGGAGCGATCCGTATGAACGAATCTGACCCCATTCCTGGTGGAACGCCCACCGCCTGGCGTTGCACTGTCTGCGGGTATATTCACAGAGGACCCGAACCGCCGGAAAAATGCCCTGTCTGCGGCGCCGACCGCAGCAAGTTTGAACCCTTGGTCGAAGAGGCCTCCGTTGCTGGTGCGGCGGAGGAATCCGTTCCAGAGGCCAGTTCCGCGGAGGCTCCGACAGCCACTGAAAAACCCTCAACCCGCTGGCGGTGCACCGTCTGCGGCTATATCCACATCGGCGCCGAGCCGCCGGAAAAATGTTCCGTCTGCGGTGCCGACCGCAGCAAGTTCGTGCCTTTGGAAGACGAGCCGGCGGCGGCCGAGCAACCCGAAGAACCGGTTCCCCACGCCCAGGCCGTACCGAAACCATCCCTGCGTTACTACCGGATGATCACCGAACAGATGACCGAGCGCCATGCCCATCCCATCTCGGTGCATATCCCCAACGGGGTCGCTCCCGTGGCCGTGTTCTTCGCCCTGATGGCCGCACTGTTCGGCAGCCCTGTTCTTGAGCACACCGCCACTGCCAACCTGGTCATCGTCTTGCTGTCCATGCCGTTTGTTCTGTTTTCCGGCTACAACGATTGGCAACGTCGCTACGGGGGCAAGATGACCAAGATCTTCAAAGGTAAAATTATCTGCGGCGGCCTTTTCACAGTTCTGGCCATCTGGCTCGTCCTTTGGCGGGTGATTCATCCCGAGATCCTGGTTCCCGGCGCATCAGGACGATGGTTTTACCTGCTGCTGCTTTTATCCCTGGTGGCCACCGGTGCCGTTGCCGGTTATCTCGGCGGCAAGCTCGTCTTTGGGAAGCTTCCCCCGCCCAAGCAGCAGTGATCGACCCGTTGATCTCACGCGGACCATTGGCAGCCCACAAACCAAAAACCAAGCTTGCAGATGGAATTACCGTCATCTGCAAGCTTGGTTCAATTTTTTGAACTTTCCCGCCCAAAACCGACTTCTTCAAATCACGTACATTGCGAGATCTCCTGCCCCCGAAGGACTAACATTGCATCGATCTTAAACTAGCCGTATTCGCGACCTGGGAACGCCTGGGCGCCATTCGCTTTTTTCAGCCCATTCGGGAGCTGCGATAAAAACCGATTCCGGCCCACCCCTGGCATGAATCCATCCAACAGGGCTGCAACCCGATATCTGACCAGCACTTCACCAAATCGGCTGTTTCCTCCGGTCGGATCCCGGAGACCACCACGGAAGCGTCTCTGTTGATGAGCCGGCTCATGGTCGAGGCAAGTCGCAACAGGGTAGGTAACCGAAGGTTGGCCAGAACCAGATCGAAGGTTTGCGCCAGATCCTCCACCGCATCGTCGCCCACCCGGATGCGTGTCGTCAAATCGTTGAAGGCTACGTTGCCCCGGGCTTCCCACAACGCACAGGGGTCTATATCCAGGGCCAACGCGGTATCGGCCCCCAGCAGCACCGCTCCGATGGCCAGCACCCCGCTACCGGTGCCGATATCCAGGGCTGTCGCCCCTTGAGAAATCCGCTTTTCGGCAAACATGGCATCCAGGGCCTGCAACGCAAGACGGGTGGTGGGGTGATCCCCCGCTCCGAAAGCGGCGCCTCCGGCGATTCGGAGAACAACGGCGCCGGGGGCGCCACAGGCCTTTGGCACCGATTCTTCCGGGCAGAGCAGAATACGTGGGCTGACCTGCCGGGGGCGGGACCATGCCAGGTCCACCTGAGTTCCCCCGAACAAGTTGGTGTACTGAATTCGTTGGTCGGCGGCCAATCGTCGCAGCGCGCGTTTCACGCTGGAGCGATGAATCTGAAATGTCTGGGCACAGATCCGGATGAGGTCCGCGGCAGAGACCTTGGTGGTGGCCTCTTCGAGATACGCCAAGATGAACCGATCCAGGGACTTTGCTACCACTGCGTCTCTCCACGGCCCCACGCCCTATTCCACTTCGAAACGGTAGCCTTCTGCTTCCAGTAGATTTTGATACCAGCAAGAAAACTCAAACATCGCCACAAGTCGGTCATCGCCCCGGATCAGCCCCAGGGCCATTTCCATCACGCCTTGCTCATAAGCCTCGGATCGGTTCTCCCGATCCTGACTGGCCAGAAACGCCTGAACCAGTTGTCCAGAGGTGCGTTGGCTAACATCGCGGCGGATTTCGATGGGGTCTTTGGGCGGTTGAAAGGGATCCCAGTTTTCGTAGCCGCGTTTTTCGATCCGACGCCTCCGCCGCGGTGACATCGCCTCGAAAACAGCCCGTTTGCGTGCCGCCTGTTCCCCAGCGGAAAACTCATCCATCACCTTTCTCCTCCCGGGAATCTTCTTCTGCGGCCACGCCGAGATAGGCGTCGTCGTAATCGGTCAACAACGCCATGGACAGCGGCACCAGGAGATCCGCCAGTTTGATGTGACGCGAGCGGATATCCCGCAGCAAGGTGGCCGAAATTTCCTGGAGCCCGGCTTGGAGCTGATCCAACTGAACCGTTGGGTAGGCTTTCCCCGGCTCAAAGCCGCTCAGCCCGCAAGTGTACCCCCTGCCACCAATGGCGGTGGGAATACCGTAAAGGCGACAGGTGATGGGACGATAAGGGTAGAGATCACAGAGGTTATCGTCGTTGAGCAGCGGACAACGGACCCGTTCGGTGGCCAGATCCGCCAGCACATCGCTCTCGTCCCGCCCGGCCTCCAGCGCCTTGGCGGCATCCCGCTTGATTCGAGCTAATTGACGATCCGCCCGATTGGCTTTTTCCAGCAACGCCTCGCAGGCTGGGCCTTGGAACGTGTCAAGAAAACGGTGATTGATGTACAAAGCTTCAATCAGGGAAAGATCAAAGAGGGCATAGCAGCAATCGGAACATTCCTGATGACATCGCACACACTCCGGAAATGCCTCTTTAACCCGTTGAAAAGCCGTATCGGCCTTTTGCACCAGATCTTCATAGGCCTTAAAATACGTCGTCAAATCCATCTCGATTTTCCCCTCTTACGGCGGTTTCTGATCCGATTGTTTCACGTGGAACTTACCACCACTTTACTTTCCGATACAGAACCGCTTGAACACCTGATCCATCACGTCCGGGTCTTCCCAACGCCCGAGAAGTCGGTCCAGGTGCCCCACTGCTTCCGCCAACTCGATACTGCCCAGCTCACCGGCCTTGTCCCGTTCCAGGCGCTCGGCAGCGGCCTTCAATCGCTCCTGGCATTTTTCCATCAACCCTTTTTGCCTCAGATTTGGGACGATATCCTCTCCGGAATCGTTTTCCTCGTCTTGCAATTCCCGACCCAGCAGCCTTTCCAACTCCCCCAAATCTTCATCATACCGCGCAGAAATCGCTATTCTCGGCCACCTCAACCACTCATCCGGCAGCTTCGGCGCCCCTTTCTCCACCATCAGATCCATCTTGTTGAGAACAAGTAACACCTTGCGTTGTTCCAGCATCTCACCGATGGAAAAATCATCGGCGCCCACCCCGGCGGCGGCATCCAACATGAAAACGACCAAGTCACACTCATCCAGATAGCCACAGGTCCGTTGGATGCCGAGACGTTCCACCGGATCCTGGCTTTCGTGCAACCCAGCGGTATCGGTGAAGGTCACCGGCATTCCGAAAAGCGTCACGCTCACTTCCACCAAGTCCCGCGTGGTCCCGGGAACATCGGTTACAATAACCCGCTCAAACTTTGCTATCCTATTGATTAAGCTCGACTTTCCAACATTCGGCCTTCCAACCACCGCCACCTTCACGCCTTCGACGTACCCCTTGGCGGCATCGTACTGGCTCAGCCAACCTTCAAGCCGTGGGATCATTCGATGACGAATCGACCGGCCCAATTCCGCCAGATCCGCTTCATTCTCCAACTGCTCCCCGAAATCGATCTCCGCCTCGATATGGGCCATCACATCAATCACCGCCTGCCGCAGAGCCTCCACCTGGCGCCCCAGTTCGCCATCGAGCCGCCGGCCGGCCATCCGCATCGCTTTTTGACTGCGGGCATCGATGAGGTCGGCCACCGCCTCCGCTTGGCTGAGATCAATGCGCCCATTGACGAGCGCCCGTCGCGTAAACTCTCCCGGCTCCGCCAACCGCGCTCCAGCCCACAGCACCGCTTCCAGAAGTGCCGCCAGCACATGCCCGCCACCGTGGCCGTTGATCTCCACCACGTTTTCACCGGTGTAACTGCGCGGACCGGGCATCCACACCGCCAACACTTCATCGATCCGTTCACCGCTGACCGGATGGTAAACCCACCCGTGCCGAAGACACCGCGCCCTGTCTCCGCCATCGGCATGGCCAGGTTTCTTTCCACTCGGTTTAAAAAGCTTTTGGAGAATGCCCAGGGCTCGCGGACCGGAGATCTTGACGATGCCGATGGCACCGCGTCCCCTAGCCGTGGCGATGGCCGCTATGGTGTCGCCGATGGGAAGGGTCGCCGCCACAGTTCATTCTTTCTCCACCGCTCCGGTCTTTTCAACCCCCGCAAACCCGGTGCGGTATCCCCAACAGCGCCTCGGAATCCGCCCCTTCCCCTCAGGCTGCTTTCTTGTAAACATAGTACTGCTGGCCGATGGACGCCAGGTTGTTCACCAACCAGTACAACACCAGCCCCGAAGAAAAATTGATGAAGATGAAGGTGAAAATCAGCGGCATGAAGGTCATCATTTTCGCCTGGGTGGGGTCTCCCGGCGTCGGGGTCATCTTCTGTTGCAGGAACATGGTGGCCCCCATGATAATGGTCAACACCGGTATGCCGTAGGGGGGTTCCATCAGCGGAATGTGGATCGCTGAAGTGGAAAAACGGGCTGTCGGCGCTGAGGTCATGAAATCCCTCACTCCTGGTCAACAGATAGTAAAGATCGTTCATGAACAACTCATAGCCCTGATGGATACCGAAGGCTTTGAGATG
>JAQVTF010000035.1 GCA_028700185.1 Desulfobacteraceae bacterium
GAGCTTTCCGGCTTCATCCACCACGGCCACGGGGTAGCTGGCTTCCGCCAGCACTTGAAACATTTCCACCGCCTGGGTATCCGGCGCCACGCGCGGAAAATCCCGTCGCATACACGCCTCCAGGGATTTTTCGCCGCGTTTGAGGGCCGCTGAAGCGTCGTCGGCGGTCACCATCCCCACCACCTTGCCCTCATGACGCACGAAGATACTCGAGATGGAAGCGACCTTCATCTTGTGCAACGCCGTTTTGGGCCCATCGTTTTTCAGGTAGGCCAACGCCGAGGGCTTCACCATGACCGATTCGGCCGTCAGCACCTTGCTCATGTCCACGTCAGCAACGAACTTGGCCACGTAATCGTTGGCGGGGTTGGTGAGAATCTCCTCGGCCGTCCCCTGTTGCACCACGCGGCCGTCTTTCATCAGGACAATCCGATTGCCAAGCTTCAAGGCTTCGTCCAGATCGTGGCTGATAAAAACAATGGTTTTTTGCAGTTGATCTTGCAGCGCCAACAGTTCGTCCTGCATATCGCGCCGGATCAACGGGTCCAACGCGCTGAAGGCCTCGTCCATCAGCATGATGTCCGCATCCAGCGCCAGCGCCCGGGCCAGCCCCACCCGCTGCTGCATGCCGCCGCTGAGTTGGGCCGGGTAAGAGGACTCCCACCCTTTTAGCCCTACCTGTTCCAGGGCCTGCATGGCTTGCTCTTTGCGTTCTTCGGGGGGTACTTTCTGGATTTCCAGGCCATAGGCCACATTGTCCAGGACGGTACGATGAGGGAAAAGGGCAAAATTCTGGAAGACCATGCCCAGATGTTTTTGGCGAAACACGCGCAACGCTTCACGGCTCAGCGCGGTGACATCCACCCCGTCGATGATCACTTGGCCGGCGGTGGGTTCGATGAGCCGGTTGAGGCACCGCACCAGGGTCGATTTGCCGCTTCCCGAAAGGCCCATGATCACGAGGATTTCACCCTCCTGGACCGTGAAGGACACATCCGCCACGCCCACCCCGTGACCCGTCTTTTCCATGATTTCATCTTTGCCCAACCCCTCCTTGAGCATTTTCATGGCGACTTCGGGATGGGGGCCGAATATCTTGTATATCCCTTTTAATTCTATTATTTCAGACATTTGCTCCTATTCTAAAAGATCTCGTGGCGGCGAAAAAAATGTCCTTCCTGAAAAAAGAAGGACGGTCCTTCCGCTGCTCTGTGGAGAAGCGACTTCGGCGCGCTGTCGCCGCTGATCCGTTGTTTCCATGGTGAGGCGCCTGCCTTCGGCGTTTCCGCCTCATCAATCCTCTGGCTTCCAAAAGCTCCGGAAGTTCGATTCCTCAGTTCTGACCGGCGTTGTTGCAACCGACCCTTCATCGGCGGTTTTCGCAGCCGGCTTCCCTTTGAGCCGATAATTTTGCATACAAACTGTTTGATAAAGAATTACCCGCTGAAAAACAATAAATATTGATAATACCCATCCGAACAAAAGTCAAGTCCTTGGATTTGTATTCATAAATATCTAATTTACTGAAAGTATATTTTTCAAACATAGAATCTCAATAATACTAAAAAGATCCGTCCGCCTTCGGTTGAAAAGCCAAACCAAGGCCATTTCTTAAAACAAAGGAGGGCGGAGGCCGCTACCGCCTGTTTTTCCAAGAAGCCATATTATACCTGTAATTCAATAGGTTACAATAACCTTGCAGCGTTTTCAAGCTTTTACCGAACCGTTTGAAAGAGAAAATTTTTAGGTATAAATTCAATAACAGACCCATCGAACCAACTTCTTTGTTGATTTTTTATTTTATAAATTCAATAAATTAAGAAGATCTTAATGAAAGAGTCACCTGCCCCAAAGATTCTTTATAATACTTGCTACCGAGTTTGATTTCAACGGTTTCCGATGATAGACAGAAAGGGTCGGAAGGGCGTTCTTGTCCAGGATCAGGAAACTGTCGACATGAGCGCCAATGGTTGAAATAATAGTTAATCTCAGAAATACTGGCCTCAAATGGGGCCAGCCGGATCGGAGGAAATCAGAGCGTTGAAACACAAGGAATGGGGCGATGCCTGAGAGAAAAACAATCATCACCGTCATCGGTGAAGCGCTGGTGGATGAGTTTCCCGATTCACGCCGGGTCGGGGGGGCTCCGCTCAACTTCGCCGTCCACCTTCATCACCTGGGCTGCACGGTGCGCTTCGTCACCCGGCTGGGGGACGACGAGGCGGGGCGGCTTGTCCTGGAAACCCTGAGCCGGCACGAGATGGACTTGAGCCGGGTCCAGATCGATGCCCACCGGCCCACCGGGACCGTCCGGGTGCAATTATCGGAAGACGGTACCCCCACCTACAACATCCGAACAGAGGTGGCCTACGACAGTATCGCGCCGCCCCGGGGCATCGAAGACTCTCGTCTGATTTACTACGGCACCTTGGCCCAGCGTACGGCGGGGGGGTTCGACCGTATCCAGCGAACCCTGCAAGGGCTACCCGACACGGTGGTGCGGTTCATGGACATCAATCTGAGACCCGGCGGCTACCGGCGCCACACCGTGGACACGCTGTTGCACCAGACCAACCTGCTCAAGCTGAGCCAGGAAGAGTTGGAAACCATCGGCACCATGCTGTTTCCCCAATCGTCGATTCGGGATTTGCCCCAAACCCTGATCGCAAAGTGGAACATCGATGAAGTGCTGTTGACGGCCGGTGCCGAAGGCGCCGCCTGGATAACCCGCCAAGGGATCGTCCACCGGGTGGCGGCGGCCCCCGTTCCGCGGCTTGTCGATACGGTGGGCGCCGGGGACGCCTTTGCGGCGGCATGGGTGACGGGATGGGTGAAGGGGGTGCCTTCCCGTCGGCGCCTCACCGCGGCCGCCGCTTTCGCCGCGCACATCTGCGGTCTACCGGGGGCCTTGCCCACCGATTTTGGCTGCTATGACGATGTATTGGAAATGTTGGGAGACTGAGACAATGGGCCAAGACGGATTGTACATTCAAATGTTCAGCCTTCACGGCCTGCTTCGGGCCGAGAACCTGGAATTGGGCAAAGACGCCGACACCGGCGGCCAGATCAAATACGTGGTGGAGCTGGCGCGGCACCTCGGCCAGCGCGAGGAAGTTCGCCGCGTGGACCTGTTCACCCGACTCATCGACGACAAGCGGGTCTCCCGGGACTATGCCAACCAGGTGGAGGAAGCCGGCCCGGGGTTTCGCATCGTGCGTATCCAGTGCGGCGGGCGCAAATACATGCGCAAGGAGTTGCTCTGGCCCCATCTGGACGAATACATCGACAAGACCATCAAATATACCAAACGCATCGGCGACATTCCCGACATCGTCCACGGCCACTACCCGGACGCTGGCCAGGTGGCCATGGAGCTGGCCCGCATCTTCGGCGCCCCCTTCTTCTACACCGGCCACTCCCTGGGACGCGCCAAGCAGGCACGCCTGGCCGAAGGCGGCATGTCGGACCAAGAGATGGTGCGCCGCTATCGCATCGACCATCGCATCGCAACGGAGGAAGAAATCCTCCAGCACGCCGACCTGATCATCGCCAGTACCCACCAGGAGGTCGAGTCCCAGTACGGGTTGTATCACAACGGCCGGATACCGCCATTCAAGGTGCTTCCACCGGGCATCGACATCGAACGGTTTTACCCTTATTATTATGATTTACTGCCCGAAACGGCCTCCGACGAGCGCGCCCGCTACGGTTACGCCCAGATGCTCCAGGAGTTGAACCGGTTTTTCATGCATCCGGAAAAACCGCTGATCCTCGCCCTGAGCCGTCCCGACAAACGCAAGAACATCTCCGACCTGGTGCGGGCCTACGGCGGAGACCCCTCCCTGCAGGCCATGGCCAACCTGGCCATTTTCGCCGGCATCCGCAAGGACATCGACCGGATGGAAGACAACGAGCGGGAAGTGCTCACGCGGATGCTGCTGCTGATGGACAAGTACGACCTCTACGGCAAAATGGCCATACCCAAACGCCACGAGGCCGAATACGAGGTGCCGGCCCTCTACCGCATCGCCGCCGAAAAACGAGGGGTCTTCATCAACCCGGCCCTCACCGAACCCTTCGGGCTGACCCTGCTGGAGGCCTCCGCCAGCGGTATTCCCATCGTGGCCACCAACGACGGCGGCCCCCGGGACATCATCGCCAACTGCGAAAACGGCATCCTGGTGGACCCCACCGATACTTCGGCCATCGCCGAAGCGCTCAAAAACCTCATCACCGACGGCCAGAAATGGGAAACCTTCTCCAGAAACGGTGTCATCAACGTTCGCAAACACTATACCTGGGACCGCCACGCCGAACGCTACGTCAAGGAGGTGGCCACTGTCCGGCAGAGCCGTCAAGAGGAGAAGATGCAAAAGGCCGTGCCCACGGATGCCATCGGTCACCGTCTGGCACGCCTGAACTATTTTCTGGTCAGCGACATCGACAACACCTTGATCGGCGAAGACAACAGCCGCCTGGCGGAGCTGGTGGCGCTGCTGGAAAAGCACCGGGAGACCATCGGCTTTGCCGTGGCCACCGGCCGCACGGTGGATTCGGCGGTGAAGATTCTCGAGGAACACGGCGTCTGCTGGCCCGACATCCTCATCACCTCGGTGGGCGCGGAGATCTACTACGGCCGGCAACTGCACTTCGGCCGGGGGTGGGAAACCCACATCTCCAGCCAGTGGGATCGGGACAGGATCCGGAAGCTGTTGGCCGATTTCGATTTTCTGCGCGACCAGCCCGAGGCAACCCAGCGTCGCTTCAAGATCAGCTACGACATGGCGCCCGGCAAGGACCGTCTGGCCCGCATCCACGATCGGCTGAGCCGCCACGGGTGCCGCTACAACCTGATCTACTCCCACCAGAAATACCTCGATATCCTCCCCTGGCGGGCTTCCAAGGGCAAGGCGTTGCGCTACCTGAGTTACAAGTGGGAAATCCCCCTGGGCCATTTTGTCGTCTGCGGTGATTCGGGCAACGACGAAGAAATGCTGCGCGGCGAGCCCCGGGGCGTCGTGGTGGCCAACCACAGCCCGGAAGTAAACCACCTGAAACGCCGCAAGGGGATTTTCTTCGCCCGCGGCGCCTGCGCCGGGGGCATCCTGGAGGGCATTGAACACTATCGACTGCTCGAAAAGGCAGGAAAGGCCGCTTCGTGAACCTGAACAACCAAGTCCAACTCATCAGTTATCCCGACAGTCTGGGCAAGAACCTGCTCGAACTGCACTACGTGCTGCGCCGCTACCTGCGTAAGGCCATCGGCGGCATTCACCTGCTGCCGTTCTACCCCTCCTCCGCCGACCGGGGCTTCGCTCCCCTGACCTACGACGAGGTGGACCCGGCTTTCGGCACCTGGGAGGACGTGGAGCGCATCGGTCACGACTTCGATCTGATCATCGACTTCATGGTCAACCACATCTCGCGTCAGTCCGTGTTTTTCCAGGATTACATGGAAAAGGGATTCAACAGCGAGTACGCTGACATGTTCCTCAGTTTCCAGAAGATTTCCCCGGAAAACAACATCAGCGATGAAGACCTGGCCAAGGTCTACACCCGCAAGCCGCGGCCGCCGTACAGCGTCATCGAACGGCCCGACGGCTCCAAGGAAAAGGTGTGGTGCACCTTCGACTACGAACAGATCGACCTGGACCTCCAGTCGCCCAAAACCCGGGAGGTGATGCGCAGGTTCCTCATCCGCCTGGCGCGCTCCAGCGCCAAGATGCTGCGCATGGACGCCTTCGCCTACACCACGGTGCGTATCGGCACCAACTGTTTCTTCCTGGAACCGGAAGTATGGGAGATCCTCGACTGGCTGCGGGAGTTCACCATGGCCTTCGATACCGAGATCCTGCCGGAGGTTCACGAGCACTACGGCTATCAACTGCGGCTGGCCCAGAAGGGGTACTGGGCCTACGATTTCGCCCTGCCCATCCTCGTGCTTCATACCCTCTACCACCATACCCACAAACGGCTGCGGCGCTGGCTTGAAATCTGTCCGCGCAAGCAAATCACCACCCTGGACACCCACGACGGCATGGGCATCGTGGACGTCGTCGGACTGATGCAACCCGAGGAAATCGACCGTACCGTCAATGGACTCTACGAAAAAGGCTCCAACGCCAAAAAAATCTACTCGGGCCACGAGTACCAGAACCTGGATATCTACCAGGTCAACTGCACGTACTACTCGGCCCTGGAATGCAACGACGATTCCTACCTGGCGGCGCGCACGATCCAATTCTTCGCGCCGGGGATCCCCCAAGTCTACTACGTGGGGCTGCTGGCCGGTGAAAACGATCTGGAACTGGTGGAGCACACCAGGAACGGAAGGGACATCAACCGCCACGGTTACGACCTGGACGAAATCGCCACAGGCATCCAGAAACCGGTGGTCCAGCGGCTGCTGGACCTGATGGTCTTCCGCAATACCCACCCGGCTTTCGGCGGTGATTTCGCCGTGCTGGATTCACCCGAGGACCGGTTGATTCTGCGGTGGACCCGGGGCGGAGATCAGGCCGAGGCCCGTATCGATCTGAACACCTACGATACCCGCATCCGCTACACGGATCCTTCCACCGGCAAACAACGGGAGCGAATCGTGTAACCGATGGGGCGGCATCCCCGCCGTCGAGGAGCACCGATGCGTTTCGAACACCTGCTGCAACTGGCCCAGCGCCCCGAGCTGCCCGACTCGATCCGCCGGCTGCGCCGTGACGGCCTCTGGGCGTTGGTGAACGCCCTGAACAGCGTCCTGCCCGAGGTGCTCCTGCCGGCCAGGGTCCATCTGGACGACGATGCCCTGATACTTGACGACATCACGGTGACGCGGGACTCTTTTTCCCGGGTCGTAATCGTCGGCGGGGGCAAGGCGACGGCGGGGATGTGCCGCAGCCTGACGGCCCGGCTGGACCATCGCACCCCCTTTACCGGCGCCATCAACATCCCCTACGGCCAGCCGGCGCCTGAGCGCATCACCGCCCCCGGCCGTGGTGGGGCCGTGGCCGTCACCTTCTGCCGCCATCCCATCCCCGACGCCGCCGGTGTGGCCGGGGTCCACAAGATGAGCCGCATCATCGCGGAAAGCCCCACCGACGCTCTCGTCCTGGCCTTGATTTCCGGCGGTGGCAGCGCCTTGATGCCCCTGCCGGCCCAAGGGATCACCCTGGCGGACAAGATGGCGGTCAATCGGCTGCTCCTCTCCTGTGGCGCGTCCATCGAGGAAATCAACTGCGTGCGCAAACACCTCTCCCGGATCAAGGGCGGCGGCCTGTCGGTGGCCGCCCATCCGCGACGCGTGGTTTCCCTCATCATCTCCGACGTGGTGGGAGATGACTTGCAGACCATCGCCTCCGGTCCCACCGTGCCCGATGCCACCACCTTCGCCGAAGCCGAGGAAACCCTCCGCCGTTACCGCATCCTGGGGCTATTGCCCCAAAACGTTCGGCAGCGCCTGGCCGACGGCCGGGCCGGGCGGATTCCGGAAACCCCCAAACCGGGAGCCCCGGTCTTCGCCAGAACCGTCAACCGCATCATCGGCAGCGCCCGGACCGCTGCCGCCGTGGCCTGCAAACGTCTTGGGGAACGGGGCTATGCCGCCGAAATCTTCGCCGCCGACCTCCACGGCGACGCTCGTCGCTATGGCGGACAACTCGCGCACCGGCTGCCGGGGCTGTGCGCCGGCGGATCTCGACGAGCCGCCATCGGCACCGGCGAATTCACCGTCACCCTCCGGGGGAAAGGTCACGGTGGCCGCAATCAGGAAATGCTGCTGGGGGTACTGAACACGTTGCGGGAAAACCCGGATTTGGAGGCCCACCGGTTGCCGTGGGTGATCGTCTCGGCCGCCTTCGACGGCGTTGAGGGCAATTCCGGGGCCATGGGGGCGGTGATCGATGCCACCTCCCTCGAACGATCGCGGGAGCGGGGCATCGATCTGGTCTCCCATCTGGAACAAAACAACGCCAAAGCCGTCTTTGAAGCCCTGGGGGATTTGCTCGTCACCGGCCAGACCGGCACCAACGTCAACGACATGACCTTGATCCTCATCGATGGCCCACAGGAGGCCAACCGCTGAAAAATCGTCGCCACGGAACGGCCATGGCGCCGGGGGGGGGATCCGGCCCCGATGCACCACGGCCGCTTGACAAAAAAAACCAGTTAAGAATAAATATCATTCAAAAAACCTAAAAACGTTTATTCATGGGGAGAACCAAAATGAAAGATGAAAAGCAGAAACTCACCACCGCGGTGGGGGCACCGGTGCCGGACAACCAGAATGTGATCACTGCCGGGCCGCGGGGGCCGCAACTCTTGCAGGATGTCTGGTATCTGGAAAAGCTGGCGCATTTCGACCGGGAGGTGATCCCCGAACGACGCATGCACGCCAAGGGATCCGGAGCCTACGGCACCTTCACCGTCACCCACGACATCACCGCCTACACCAGCGCGAAGATCTTCTCCGAAATTGGCAAGAAAACCGACCTGTTCGCCCGTTTTTCCACCGTGGCCGGCGAACGGGGAGCCGCCGATGCCGAGCGCGATATCCGTGGTTTCGCGGTTAAATTTTACACCGAGGAAGGCAACTGGGACCTCGTGGGCAACAACACGCCCGTTTTCTTTCTGCGTGACCCGCTCAAGTTCCCCGACCTCAACCACGTGGTGAAGCGTGATCCGCGCACCAACCTGCGTAGCGCCAAAAACAACTGGGATTTCTGGACTTCCCTCCCCGAAGCGCTGCACCAGGTCACCGTCGTGATGAGCGACCGGGGGATCCCGGCCTCCTATCGGCACATGCATGGATTCGGCAGCCACACCTTCAGCTTCATCAACGCAAAAAACGAACGGTTCTGGTGCAAGTTTCATTTCAGAACCCAGCAGGGCATCAAAAACCTCACCGATGCCGAGGCCGAAGCGGCCATCGGAAAATGCCGGGAAAGCCATCAGCGGGATCTGTACTACAGTATCGAAAAGGGAGAGTTTCCCCGCTGGACCCTGTATATCCAGGTCATGACCGAAGCGCAGGCCGCCAAACTTCCCTATCACCCCTTTGATCTCACCAAGGTCTGGTACCATTCCGACGCGCCCCTCATGGAAGTGGGGGTGATGGAGCTCAACCGAAACCCGGAAAACTATTTCGCCGAAGTCGAACAGGCCGCCTTCAACCCGGCCAACGTGGTTCCCGGCATCGGTTTTTCACCGGACAAGATGCTCCAGGGACGCCTGTTCTCCTACGGTGATGCCCAGCGCTACCGCCTGGGGGTAAACCACCACCTCATTCCGGTCAACCGGGCCCGCTGCCCCGTGCACAGCTATCACCGCGACGGCCTGATGCGGGTGGACGGCAACTACGGCTCCACCTTGAGCTACGAGCCCAACAGCTACGGCGAATGGCAGGAACAACCGGAATACAAGGAACCGCCCCTGACCTTGAGCGGTGCGGCCGATCACTGGAACTACCGTGAAGACGACGATGACTACTATACCCAGCCGGGCAAACTGTTCCGCCTGATGACCCCCGAGCAGCAGGAAGCCCTTTTCGGCAACACGGCCCGGGCCATGGACGATGCCCCGGAGATGATCAAGATCCGTCACATCGGCAACTGCCTCAAAGCCGACCCGGCCTACGGCAAGGGCGTGGCCGAGGCCCTGGGGATTCCCCTGTCCAAGGTTCCGGGGGCCTGACCTCGAAGGGATCATAGACCCACCGTTTTTCGCTCCCGGCGTTCATCCATCCACGCCGGGCCTCTGCTTGTCTTCCGGCCCTGATTGTCAATTCGAAAGGTCCCCGCGCCGCTGGGCGCGGGGACCGGGCCATCCCGCCGCCTTCCGCCGTTGCCGGACGGCTTGACACCCACCCCCCTTTCTCTCTATAGGTCAACGGCGGCACTCGTGGGCCCAGCATCGAATTTGTCTTTGTAATCAGGAGGATCGGTGAAATTTCAAAACCATGTAAGAAACGCCTTCGGCAAGTGCGACATCCCGGCGAACACGGTCGAGCGGATCAGGCGGGGATTCGAAGCCCTGGGGCTTGAGGTGGGGTATGAAGCCTTCCGGGCAAGCGACCACCTCCACTGGGGCCGGACCTGGATCGATGCCTTGCAGATCGTCTGCCTCGGCAAGGGCGTGACCCCGGAACTGGCCCGGGCCAGCGCCTACGCCGAACTGGCCGAACGCTTCAGCGGCGGATTGTTCTATCCCGTCTTCGAAGAACAGGTGCGCTTCCACCTGCCGGCCCTTCTCAACGACACCGCGGACCGCTTTCTGAATTTCGCGTGGCTTCCCGGCTACGTTCAAAGCCACCCGGATCAAGCCCCCAACGCCATTCGCATCGAGGACCTGCTGGCCCGGGAGACCCATCTGAGCGACGCCCAGATGGCCGAGATCAAGGGCAGTCGCATGGCCTCCCACTGGGTGGACGGCTACAGCCTGCTGCGCCACGACACGGTGAAGGTCCCCATCAACCTGGTGGCCTATATTCACGGCTCCAACGGTCTGGCCGCCGGCAACACCATCGAGGAGGCGATCATCCAGGCCACCTGTGAAATCTTCGAGCGCCACGCCACCATCCAGACCGTGGGGCCCGAACGCCTCGTCCCCACCATCGCCACCGACACCATCGGCATTCCCTTGATCCACGAACTCATCGACTTCTACCGGGAGCGAAACGTCCAGGTGATGATCAAGGACCTCTCCTTCGGCGGGCTGCTGCCGGTCATCGGCGTGCTCTTTGTCAACGGCAATCTCAAATCCGATCGCCTGGAGTACCGCATCCTCAACGCCGGAGCGTCTTTTTACCTGGAAGAGGGCCTGACCCGTTGCCTCACCGAGGGGATGCAGGGACGCACCACCCTGGCCGCTCCCAGGCCGGAACTGGACCGTCCCGTGCTGCCCCGGTCCCGGATCAACAACCTCTATCTGCTCATGCGCTGCGGCATTTCCCTCAAGGACATCTCTTTTTTGGAGGAGGGAGAAAACCGGCCGTATCCCGCCGCTGCCGGCATTCACGATCTGCACGGGGAAATCGAGGCCCTCAAGGCGATCTGCCGCCGCCTGGAAACCGACTGCATCATCGTCGACCACACCCATCCGGTGCTCCGGTTTCCCGTGGTCCGGGTCATCATCCCCCGGGTCTCGGACTTCTTGCCGTTTCTCGGCAAGGAGATTCTCGTGGCGGATCAGACCAAGCCGTCAGCCGCCTGGCGGGGGGAAGCGTTCAAATCGGTCATGGAGAGTTTTTTCTGAAATGGGGAACAATCGCATGACGCCAACGCCCGTCGCCTACCACCAGGCCACTGCCTACCGCCGCCGGGCCATGGAACCCCACGGCCTCGACTGGGCCAACCAACCCTCGCCTTACAAGTCCTATCCCGTCCGGGATGGGGTGGCGCTGCCAGGGGTCGAAATTTTTCCTGAAACGCGTCTCAAAACAGTCGACCACAACAAGAGCCCTCGAGCATCGGCGCCTGTCGATCTGTTCGCCCTGTCCCAAATCTGTTTCCTCGCCGCGGGCCTCACCGCCCGAGCCCGCCACGGGGACGGTTATTTCTACTACCGCAGCGCGCCCTCCGCCGGGGCCCTCTATCCCAATGAAATCTACCTGGCGGTCCTGAACAACGCCGCGCTGCCGGCGGGAATCTACCACCTGGGGGTGCACAACCGGTATCTCACCCGGATTCGCGCCGGGGGCATGGCCACAGCCGTGCGGGCTGCCGTGCCGGACCTTTCGGCCGATGACGGCTGGGTATTTCTCATTTCCGGCATTTTCTTCCGCAGCGCCTGGAAATATCGCCAACGCGCCTACCGCTACGTGCTGCTGGACGCCGGCCACCTGGCCGAAAACCTGCGGCTGGCCGTGGCGGCCACCGGATACGCCGGCCGCCTGCACCTGAATTTCGACGACCGTGCCCTGGACGGGCTGTTGGGACTGGACGAAAACCGCGAGGGAACCTTGTGTCTGGTCAGCATGGCCGGCGGCGGGTCAGAGGCGGCCGCCGACGTCCCGCCAGACCCCCTTCCCCCAGCCTTTCCGGCCGCCAGCCGGGTATCCCCCGCGGAAATCGTCTATCCGGAAATGGCCGCCATCCACCAAGCCGCCAAAACGGTTTGGATGCCGTAGGCCGCAGGATGGGGCTTGTCTGGTCCGGGCAAGCGATGGAGGCCATGGCCCGCGTCTGCCTCGATCAGGCCTGGCTCAAGAATGCGGCGGTGCATTTCGTCTTTTTGAGCCGCCTGGATCTGCTGGGGGACCAATGGGGCGCCCGGGGGTACCGTTACGCCATGCTCAGCGCCGGCCGCCTGGGCCACGCGGTGTATCTGGGCGCCACCGCCCTGGGGCTGGGAGCCTGCGGCATCGGCGCCTTTTACGACGGTGAGGCCCGGCGCCTGCTGCGCCTCGATGATCATGCGAGCATGCTGTATCTGGTCGCCGCGGGAAGGATCAGTGGTGCCTCTTCCCCGTAGCCGGTCGCTTCGCCGACCAGGGCCCCGGGGTTTTTCCAGCCCCTGCTCAACGACGCATCGGCCCGGGTTTGCCGTGGTCGGCGGGGTGCCAAGTCGACGGGTGGCCCCGCTCGTACTGGCGCGGGTATAGGGCGCTCTGACCCAGATCCCGGGCCGCCTGCCAGGCCCAGTGGGGGTTGAAGAGCATGGCCCGGCCCACCGCCACCATGTCGGCCTGCCCCGCGCGCACGATCTGCTCGGCCTGCCAGCCATCGCTGATCATGCCCACGGCGATGGTGGGCAGGCCCGAGGCTTCCCGCACCATTTGGGCGAACCGCACCTGGTAGCCGGGCCCCGCCGGAATGCGCGCATCCGGTGAAAGTCCACCGCTGGACACATGGATAAAGTCGCAACCAAGATCGGCGAGAAGGCCGGCCAAGCGCACCGTCTCTTGCGGGGTCCACCCGCCGTCCATCCAATCGGTGGCCGACACCCGCACCCCCAGGGGCTTGTCGGCGGGCCACACGCCGCGTACGGCCTCGAAGACTTCCACCGGAAAACGGATGCGGTTCTCGAAGGCGCCGCCATAGGCATCGCCGCGGCGGTTGGTGATGGGCGAGAGAAACTCGTGGAGCAGGTAACCGTGGGCGGCGTGCAGTTCGAGCAGCGCGAAGCCGGCCCGGTGGGCCCGTCGCGCCGCGGCGGCGAAAGCTTCCCGCACCCGGTCCAACTCGCCCTGGTCCATCGTCTTGGGCCCAGGCCAGTCGGGTTCAAAGGCGATGGCGGAAGGGGCCAGGGGCTGCCATCCCCCCTGGTCCAGGGGGCCTGCCGGCTCGCCGAGGAGCGGCCGGCGGGTGGAGGCCTTGCGCCCGGCATGACCAAGCTGGATGCCCGGCGCCACATGACCGTAGCGCCGGAAAAAGTCCACGATGCGCCCCAGGCCGTCTTCCTGGGCGTCGGTGTACAGGCCGAGACAGCCGTCGGTGATGCGCCCCTCGGGGCTCACCGCGGTGGCCTCGGCGATGAACAGCCCCGCCCCACTGACGGCGAACTGCCCCATGTGCATGCGGTGCCAGGCGGTGGGGTTGCCCGCCTCGGCGCTGTACTGACACATGGGCGGGACCACGATCCGATTGTCCAGTCTCAAACCCCGCAATTCGATGGGAGTAAACAGCTTGCTGTCCATATTGACCATCCTCCTTTCCCCCGGGGCGGTCTTTGCCGGGAGCCGGCGGCCGCGCCGGACAAGTCGTCCGTGGCACGGGGTTCAATTCCCGGGCAGATCGATTGAATCCCTCAGAATCCGGCGCATCATGGCGGCATCGATATTGCCGCCGGAAAGGATCACTCCCACCCGTCCCCGGGCGCTGACCGCCCCGGAAAGCAGGGCCGCCAATCCCAGGACACCGGAGGGCTCCACCACGATCTTGAGACGTTCGAAACAAAAGCGCACCGCCGCGGCGATGGCCGCCTCGCTGACGGTCTGCATCTCGTCCACGAAGCGTTGCACCAGGGGAAAAGTGATCTTTCCCAGGCTGGCGGTGCGGGTGCCGTCAGCGATGGTGGGTGGGTTGTAAACCGTCTGCAGAACGCCGGTGCGAAAAGAACGGGTGGCGTCGTCGGCCAGTTCCGGCTCGATCCCCGCGACCCGGCAACCGGGGGCCAGCCCCTTGGCGGCGATGGCCGTGCCGGACAGCAGCCCGCCGCCGCCGCAGGGCGTCAGCACCAGATCCAGAGGGCCGACGGTTTCCATCAACTCCAGGGCCGCCGTCCCCTGGCCGGCGATGACGTCCGGATGATCAAAAGGGGGAATAACGGTGAAGCCGCCCGAGGCTTGCAGATCTTTGGCGACGGCCTCGCGGGTGGTCTCTTTCAGGTCATAGGTCACCACCCTGGCCCCGTACCCCTCGGTGGCGGCCCGTTTGATGGCCGGCGCGTCGGCGGGCATCACCACGGTGACGGGAACTTTCAACAGCCGCCCCACCAGGGCCACGGCCTGGCCGTGGTTTCCCGAAGAGAAGGTCACCACGCCGCGGCGGCGCGCTTCCGGCGCCAGGCGCGAGATGGCATTGTAGGCCCCGCGGAACTTGAAGGCGCCGGTGCGCTGGAAGTTCTCGCACTTCAGATGCACCGTGGCCCCCACCCGCTCATCCAGGGTACGGGACGTCATCACCGGCGTCACGTGGGCTTGTCCCTTGAGACGCCTTGCCGCCTCCCGCACCGAATCGAAATTGACCATTTCAGACGAATCGTTTGCCATTGCGTTCTTTCCGAAGGCCTCGACGGCCACCGGCTCCTTTCCATAGTTCAGCGATTGGAATACGTTTGTTTTCTATACCACATCGAGACGGCTGGGCGCAGCCTTGTGGTCTCCGGGTTGCGGTTGCGTTTTTCCATCGTTGACAGCCGGTCGATGGCCCCTTAAAGTTCCCGAAAATTCAGAACAATCGGGTTTTGACTTGTTTCGCGACCGGCAAACGACTATAAGAAGCGCCGCCCCTGTCCACTCGGTATGGGCGCAGACCAACGACAATCGAGGATTTCTTGGCCACCTACTATATCAACGGTGAATTCGTCCCCGCCGAAACCGCCTGTCTACCGGTCAACGATCTGGCCATCCTGCGCGGATTTGCCGTCTTTGAACTGCTGCGCACCTACGGCGGAAGGCCCTTTTTCCTGGACGCCCACCTGGAACGGCTGGAAAACTCGGCGCGCCAGATCGGCCTCCACCTCTCTTGGTCCCGGGAACAAATAGCCAACGTGGTGACCGAGGCGCTGACGCGTAACGCGTTTTCCGAATCCAATATTCGCATCGTGGTCACCGGCGGCCCCAGCGCCGATTTCACCACTCCCGAAAACAAGCCCCGCCTTTTGGTGCTGGTCTCCCCCTTGCCCGAGCTGCCGGCCCGATGGTACCGCGACGGCGTCAAGGTCATCACGCGGATCACCGAGCGTCCCATCATCGGCGCCAAAAGCATCAACTACATCCCGGCCACCATGGCCCTGGAGGCGGCCCGGCGCCAGGGGGCCATGGAGGCCCTCTACGTCACCGGGGACGGCCGGGTCCCTGAGGGAACCACCAGCAATCTTTTCATCTTCAACGGCCAAACCCTGGTCACCCCCGGGCAGGAGATCCTTCCCGGCATCACCCGGCGGGTGATCCTCGAATTGGCCGCGCCTTTGTTTCCCGTGGAGATTCGTGATATCCAGACCGAAGACCTGTTCCGCGCCTCGGAGGTGTTTATCACCGGCACCAACAAGGGTTTGGTCCCGGTGGTCCAAATCGACGACCAGATCATCGGGACGGGGCGCCCCGGTGAAAACACACGCAAGCTGATGGCGGCCCTCAGGGAACGCACCGCCCGCCATCTCCACCCAGACCCGGCACCGCGCGATGAAAAACCGGCGTCGGAGGCACCCGCCTGAAGAGAGGACCCCATGAACGCACCGATGGACAATGAACACGACGACCAGGCCGAAAACGAAGACTTTGCCGCGATGCTGGAAAGCTACAGCGCCGATCGCAACGACGATCTGAGAGTCGGCGACCAGGTGGAGGGGCGCATCATCGCCATTGGCGCCGACACGGTATTCGTCGATACCGGCACGAAAATCGACGGGGCGGTGGAAAAGGCCGAACTGCTGGATGAAAACGGCGAGCTTCCCTTCAAGGAGGGGGACACCGTCACCTTGTTCGTGGTGGCCATGGACGAGAGCGAGGTGCGCCTGTCCAAAGCCATCACCGGCATTGGTGGTCTCAACATGCTCCACGAAGCCCTGGCGAATGAAATCCCGGTGGAAGGCAAGGTGGTGGAGCCCTGCAAGGGGGGATTTGTCATCGAAGTGCTGCATCGTCGGGCCTTTTGCCCCATCAGCCAGATCGACCTGCCCCCGGCCAAGGAACCGCCCGAATACGTGGGGCAGAATTTTAACTTCATGGTGTCCCGGGTGGAAAAGGGGGGACGCAACATCGTCCTCTCCCGCCGGCGGCTGCTGGAAAAGGAGCAGGAAAAAACGCGCAATGCATTTTTGGCCACCGTTTCGGTGGGCAGCGTCTGCGAGGGCACCGTGGTCCGGGTGGCCCCCTTCGGGGCTTTCGTCCAACTGGCGCCGGGCGCCGACGGTCTGGTGCATGTTTCGGAGATGAGCTGGTCCCGGGTGGAAAACCCCGAGACCTTCGTGACGGTGGGTCAGCCGGTGACGGTGAAGATCCTTTCCATCGAGCCGGACAAGAAGCCGGGCCAGAAACGCATCTCCCTGTCGATGAAACAGGTGGGCGGCGATCCCTGGCGTACGGTGACTGATAAGTTCAAGGCACACGACACGGTGGAGGGCAAGGTGACGCGCTGTGCCAAGTTCGGCGCCTTCGTGGAAATCGCTCCGGGCATCGAAGGCCTGGTGCACATCAGCGAGATGAGCTACCTGCGGCGGATCACCGATCCCACTGAGGTGGCGGCGCCCGGTGACCGGGTCACCGTGCGCATAAAAGGGATCGACCCGGAAAAACGGCGCATGTCGCTGAGCATGCGCGAAGCTCAGGGTGACCCGTGGGCCGATATCGAGAAAAATTTTCCCGTGGGCCAGCGCGTCGAAGGAACCCTGGAAAAGAAGGAGCGTTTCGGCTGGTTCATCCAACTGGCGCCGGGCATCACCGGACTGATGCCCAAATCACGCATGGTGACGGCACCCGACGCCGGCCGGATGGAAGGCCTGCGTCCCGGGGACAAGCTGACCGTGGTGGTGGAGGAAATCCATTCCCAGGAACGCAAGATCACCCTGGCGCCGGACACCGGGGACGAAGGGGGGGGCAACTGGCAAACTTACAGTGCCGAGACCCCCAAGCCCATGGGCAGCCTGGGCGAAGAGCTGCGCCGGGCCATCCGCAACCAGGAAGACGAATAACGGGTGTATCCTTTTGGAATGTAGTTGCTCTGTAATCACCTGAAACGGAAGGCCGGAAATCCAGGATTTGTTTTACCCAGTCATCGATGAGGACGCAAAATCATGAGTGAAGCGGAAGTGTACGATCTGATTATCGTGGGCGGTGGACCGGGAGGCCTCACCGCCGGCATCTATGCCATGCGGGCCGCCTTAAAGACCGTACTGGTGGAGAAGGGACCGGCGGGAGGGCAGATCATGCTTTCCGATGAAGTGGAGAACTGGCCCGGCACGGAGCGCATCGGCGGTGCGGAGTTGTCCATGAACATGGCCAATCACGCCGAATCCTACGGTCTGGAAGTTCGCCATCAGGAAGTGGTGGCCATCGAACCGGGTCTGGACGGCCACACGGTGCGTCTGGACAGCGGCGAGAGCATCGTTGCCCACGCCATCATCCTGAGCACCGGCGGAAGTCCACGCCAGCTCAACATCCCTGGCGAAAGTGAATTCTACGGCAAGGGGGTATCCTACTGCGCCGTCTGCGACGGTTTCTTTTTCCGGGGCAAAACGGTGATGGTGGTGGGCGGCGGCGACAGTGCCGTGGAGGAATCCCTCTACCTGGCCAAGTTGACCCAAAAGGTGTACATCGTCCATCGCCGGGACGAGCTGAGGGCCAGTCGCATCCTGCAACAGCGTGCCATGAACGACTGTAACATCGAAATTGTCTGGAACAGTGTACCGGTGCAGATTCACGCCGAATCGGGCGGCGTGGAGCGGGTCACCCTCAAGGACACCCAGACCGGAGAAACCCGCGATTTGCCGGTGGACGGGGTCTTCATCTTCATCGGTTTCCAGCCCAACAACGCCGTGGTGCCCGCCGGGGTCAAACTCAACGCCCAGGGCTACGTGCTCACCGACACCAAGTGCGAAACGGCCATTCCCGGTATCTTTGCCGTGGGGGACCTGCGGGAAAAGTACGCTCGTCAGATCGTCACCGCCGCCGCCGATGGCGCCGTGGCGGCCCTGGCCGCCGCCCATTACGTGGAAACCAAGAAGGCGGTCGCGGCCGACAGTTGCCAACTGCCGGCCCAATAGCGCCAGAGCGAAAAATCAACCGCGGACAAACGCAACCATTCATGGCGACCTCCGGTGGCCATGAATGGTTCGTCTCTTCCGGAAGGCGGAGGGGCCCCGTTTTTCCAAGGTGCGGAGGGTTGCAACCCCGCACCGGTGCACTCCCGTCTGCGGTGAGAATACTTATTTCCCGCTAAAATTGGGTTTGCGCTTTTCCGCGAAAGCCGTCATCGCTTCGAAAAGATCCTCGGAGGGGATGATGTTGGCGCTCATGGCAGCCACGTAGCGCAGACCGTCGTCCACCGATTTGCCCACCCCGTAGTTGAGGACGTCCTTGGTGGCCTGAACCGCCAGCGGGCTGTTGCCGGCGATCCGCAACGCCAAGTCCCGCGCGCCGGCCAGAAGGCTCGCCACATCGTCGAAGACCGCGTTGACCAGAAGGATTTCCCTGGCTCGGCGCGCGTCAAAATTGGCCGCGGTGAAGGCCAGCTCCCGGGCCATCCCCTGCCCCACGATCAGCGGCAGGCGCTGGAGCACGCCCACATCGGCCACGAACCCCACGGCGGCTTCGCGCAGGGAAAACACGGCGTCGGCGCTGCACAAACGAATGTCGCAAGCCGTGGCCATGTCGAGGCCGGCACCCACGCAGTACCCGTGGACGGCGCAGATCACCGGCTTGCGACAGCGTTCGATGCAGGTCATGGTTTCCTGAAGCGGCGCGATCTTGTGCCTCAATCGCCGCTTGACCCCGCCCGTTTGTGCCTTGTCCATGAGCTCGGGCAATTCCGCGGCCATGGCCACCAGGTCGATGCCGGCGCAAAATGCCGGTCCCTTGGCGGCAATCACCACGGCCCGAATGGCATCGTCGGCGTCCAGTTCGGCCATGATGGCCGGCAGCTCGTGCCAGGCCGGCGGGTTCATGGCGTTTTTCTTCGCGGGCCGGTTCAGCCAGATCCAGGCCAGGGGCGCCTCTTTTTCCACCAGATAAAAAGCGTGGTCGGTCATGTTTTTCCTCCAACAAGTGCACCGTTGCCGTCGCGCCCGAGGGCTCGAGCCGACGGGTCAATAGACTTCCATCAAGGATTGCCAGCGCTCAAATTCGGTGGCGGTGGGCAGCCCCCTTGCCTCCAGGATACGGATCATGGCCGGATCGTTGAAGCGCAAAAAGGGATTGACGGCAAACTCATCGCCTAGCGCCGAGACCACGTGGAGGGGATCGTAATTGGCAAGGTAGCCCTCGATGGCCGGGTTGTCCGGCTCGATGGACCGGGCGAAGGCCATGGATTCCCGGACGTAATCGTGGCCGGCAAAAATCAGGGTGGCGGGATCGAACCCCATCAGGAAACGGATGGACTCGAAGAAGGACTTGAGGTCGCCTGAAAAGCAGTTGCCCACCGTGCCGTTGAACAGGGTGTCACCGGTGATCAGGGCGCCTTCCGCCTGGAAGGTGACGCAATCGGGCATGTGGCCCGGCGTCCGGTAAATCGTGATCCCGCCGCCGCCCACGGGCAGATGTCGGCCGTGGGGCACACGGCGGCAGTCGAGAAACTCGGCGCCGGTGGCCTCCAGCAAACGCCGGTTGCCGACGGTGTGATCGGCATGCGTATGGGTATTGGCCACCGAACGGATCGCCAGCTTTCGCGCCTCGGCAAAAGCCAGGATCTCGTCCACGGCCCCCGCATCGATGGCCACCGCATCCCGACCTTCGTATACCAGGTAGGCCAGGTTGTCCGAGGCGTACCGGAACTGTTGAATCTTCATCGGTGTTCCCTCTTGGCATGAGTCCAGACGGCGTCATTCTAACCGCTTTGACAGTTTTATCAATGCCCCTGCAATATGGATCCGCTTTACCCCCGGCGGTTTGGTGATTATGGTGAAAACCGTGCCAATTGCCCCCAACCGAAGACGGTGAATCGATGAGTATCCTCGACGCGCAACACCTCACCCACACCTACCGCATCGGCGGCCGGGAGATTCGGGTCCTTGACACGGTCTCCCTTTCCGTGGCGGCGGGGGAATTTCTCGTGATCCAGGGGGCCAGCGGCAGCGGCAAATCGACCCTGCTCAGCCTGCTGTCGGGGCTGGAAAAACCCGGCAACGGCCGCATCCGCATCGGCGGTCGCGACATCACCGACCTCGACGAGGACGAGCTGGCCCCCATCCGCAATACCACCATCGGTTTCGTGTTTCAGGCCTACCACCTGGTGCCGGCGCTCACCGCCATCGAGAACGTGATGTTTCCCGCCGAGCTTCGCGGCGACGCCGCGGCGGCGGAAAAGGCCGCCGTCTTGCTGAAGCGGGTGGGGCTTGAAGACCGCCGCGACAGTTTCCCCCATCAGCTCTCCGGCGGCGAAAAACAGCGCATCGCCATCTGCCGGGCCCTGATCAACGCCCCGGCCATCATCTTCGCCGACGAGCCCACCGGCAATCTCGACTCGGTGAGCGGCCAGGTCATCCTGGCGCTGCTGCGCGAATTTCAGCAGGAACGCGGTGCCGCCCTGGTGCTGGTCACCCACAACCCGGACATCGCCGCCACGGCTGACCGGGTCCTGAAGCTGGTGGACGGCCGCCTGCATCGTGAGCGCCCCCATGCTGCATAGACGCTTTGTCACCCGAGTGATCTGGCAGTCACGGCGCCAGGCGGTCATCTTCGTGCTGTGCACCGTCCTGTCGCTGGTGACCCTGGTGGCGTTGGCCGGGTTTGCCGAAAGCGTCCGCCGGGCCATGATCCACGATGCCCGTCGGCTTCACGCCGGCGACGTGCTGGCGCAGGCCAGCATCCCCTTCTCCGACGGCCTTCAACGGGAAATCACCCGCCTAACGGATCAAGGCGCCATCCAGGCCGCGCGCATTTATGAATTCTACTCCCTGGTGCGGACACCGCAAAACGGCGACACCCTGCTGACCCAGGTTAAGGTGGTCCCGCCGGCCTATCCTTTTTACGGCGAGGTGGTTCTCGGCTCCGGCCAACCCCTCGCCCGGAAGCTGCGTTCCGGGCAGACGGTGGTGGCGCCGACGCTCCTGGAGCGCCTTGGCCTTGATGTGGGCGATACCCTCCAGGTGGGCCGGGCCCGGCTTACCATCGCCGATACCCTCCTGGACGAACCGGACCGGCCGGTGGATTTTTTTGCCCTGGGTCCCCGGGTCATGGTGGCCGCGGCCGATCTGCAAGCCCTCGATCTTGTCGGCCCTGGCAGCCGGGTCCGACACAGCTACCGCATCCGCCTGGCGGCGCCTGAAATGGAAGCCGCGGTGGTTCAACGTCTCCAGAAAGCCCTCCTCCCGGGCCAGGAATTCGTGGAACCGGCCCGCAGCGCGGATTCCAGGGTGACGCGGTTCTTTGACAATCTCCTGTTTTTTCTCGGATTGGTGGGAGTTTTTACCCTGTTGCTGGCCGGCGTCGGCATCCAGAGCGCCCTGGCGGCCCTGCTGAGGGACCAGGCGCCCACCATCGCCATCATGCGCACCGTGGGCGCCCCCCACCGTTTCATCACGATCCATTATCTGGCGGTGGTGCTGCTCATGGCCATGGTCGGTACCGCCGGCGGTCTCGCCGGCGGCATGTGGCTGCAATGGCTGCTGCCAGGTCTCTTCGCCGGACTGATTCCCCAGGGTCTCGGGGCCGCGCCGACCCTTTCCGCTCTGGTGGAGGGCGCCGTTCTCGGGGTGGCGGTGGTGGGGCTTTTCGCCTTTCTGCCCCTGTATCGCCTGCGGGAGGTGCGGCCGGCGGCGGCCTTGAAAATCAGCGACACGGGCACGCGCCGCGGGCCGGCCTACCTGCTGGCCTTGGCCGTGGTGGGCATCTTCTTTGCCGCCATGATCCTCTGGCAGATCGGGGACGGGCGCATCGGCGGGTGGTTTGTGGTCGGCACCGGCCTGCTCATCGGGCTGCTGGCCTTGCTCACCCGGGTGATCCTGGCCGGATTGCGCCGGTTGCCGGCCCGTCGCCTGGTCCTGCGCCAGGCCGTTCGTGGGCTGTTCCGGCCGCGTAACGCCACCGCCGCCACCATCGTCACCCTGAGCGCCGCCCTCACCGTGATCCTGGCCATCATGCTGGTGGAGCGCAACCTGGATGCCACCTTCATCCAGAGCTACCCGGAAGACGCGCCCAACCTTTTTCTCCTCGATATCCAGCCGTCCCAACGAGACGCCGTGGCGACCCTGCTGGGGCCCGAGGCCGAGTTTTTCCCCGTGGTGCGCGCCCGCATCGCATCGATCAACGGGAGGACCATCGACCGCGAGGCCGAGCACCAGCGCCGGCGGGACAACCTGGCGCGCACCTTCAATCTCACCTACCGCGAGGCCCTCTTGCCGGACGAAATCCTCACCACCGGCCGAGCCATGTTCCGCTCCGACTGGCCCCCGGACGTGGTGCAGGTGTCGGTGCTCCAACGGGTCAGGCGCCTGCATCCCTTCCAGATCGGAGACCGCATCGCCTTCCGGATCCAGGGCGTAGCGCTGGAGGCGGTGGTATCCAGCATCCGGGCGCGGACCCGTGATTCCCTCAGCCCCTTCTTTTATTTCGTCTTTCAGGAGAAAGACCTCGCCGCGGCCCCTCACACCCACTTTGCCGCCTTGCGGGTGCCGCTGGATGACATCCACGGGCTGCAAAACCGCGTCGCCGAGGGTTTCGCCAATATCAGTGCCATCGACGTCTCCGCCACGGCCCGGATTTTCGGTCGCATCCTCCGCCGACTCAGTACCATCGTGCGTTTTTTCAGCGCTTTTGCCGTGGTGGCCGGTCTGCTGATCATCGTCAGCGCGGTGCTGGCCACCCGGGCCGCCCGGATCCGTGAAACCGTCTACTTCAAGATCCTCGGTGCACCCCGACGGTTCGTGGTCCAGGTCTTCGCCCTGGAAAACCTGTTCATCGGCCTGTTGAGCGGGTCGCTGGCCGTGGCGGCGGCCCAGTCCGCCGCCTGGCTCGTCTGCCGGCGAGTCCTGGAAATCGACTACCATCCGTATCCGGGCGCCGGACTGGCGCTGATCTTGAGCGTCGTCGTCCTGGTGCAGGTCGTTGGCATGCTGGCGGCCCGGGGAATCTTGAACCAAAAGCCGGAAAGTTTTCTGCGGCGTCAGGACCAGGGCCTGTGATGGGGCAGCGGAGCTTTTGTCTGTCAGCTCCCACCGTTCGGTCCGATGGGACGGATCATCTTTTCAAGGCCATCCATTTGGAGGATCCACATCATGAGTATGCGCCATCTTGGCCGGGTTCTGTTTTTTGCCCTGGCCCTCACCGCCTGCTCCGATGATCCCCGCCCGGCGGCAACGCCGTCGGCGGCAGCCCCTGGCGCGGTTAAACCAACAGCGGGAATCATCGTGGCCATGGGCGACAGC
>JAQVTF010000169.1:0-3959 GCA_028700185.1 Desulfobacteraceae bacterium
GGTACCGAAGCCGGGACCGATGTTGCCGAGGGTAGCGGCCACTGCGCTGAAGCTGGTGGTGAAATCCACTCCCAGGCCCGCCAATACGATGCTGGCCACTACGAAAATCCCCAGGTAAAGCGCGATGAAGCCCATCACGGATCGCATGACCTCCTCCGGCACCCGCTTGCCGGCGATTTTCACATGGGTGACAGCGTGGGGGTGTACCAGGCAGAACAGCTCCCTATAGCAGTATTTGAAGGAGAGCATGATCCGCAGACACTTCATGCCGCCGCCGGTGGATCCGGCGCTGGCGCCCACAAACATGCACACCAGCAGGATGAGCTGGCTCATGGCGGGCCACTGCTCGTAGTCGGCGGTGGCGAATCCGGTGGTGGTAAGGATCGAGACCACCTGGAAGACCGCGTAGCGCAGCGCCTCCCCCATCCCCGCGTAAAGGGTGCGCCACAGATCCCAGGTGACCAGCAGGGTCAACAAGACGATGGTGGCCAGGAAGAAACGGCATTCCGGGTCGCGCCAGAAGGCCAGGGATTTGCCGCGCAGAAACTGGTAGTGCAGCGAGAAGTTGATCCCGGCCAGGATCATGAAAAAGACGATGACTCCGTCGATATACCCGCTGCCATAGGCGGCCACCGAGGCATTGCGGGTTGAAAAACCGCCGGTGGGCATGGTGGTGAAGGTGTGGCACAGAGCGTCGTAGAGGCTCAGGCCGCCCAGCAGCAGAAAAAAAACTTGGGCGGCGCTGATCAGGAGGTAGACCTTCCACATGATCATGGCCGTATCGCGGATGCGCGGCTTCAACTTGTCGGGCACCGGACTGGGCACCTCGGCCTTGTAGAGCTGCATGCCGCCGACGCCGAGAAAGGGAAGAATGGCCACCGAGAGCACGATGATACCCATGCCCCCGAGCCACTGGATGAAGCTGCGCCAAAAGAGCAACCCCCGGGGGACGGATTCGATATCGGTGAGGATCGAGGCACCGGTGGTGGTGAAGCCCGAAACGGATTCGAAAAAGGCGTCGGTGAAGGAATGGAAGCCGTCTCCAAAGAAGAACGGGAGGGCGCCGAACAGGCCCACCAGGGTCCAGCCAAGGGCGACGATGGCCATGCCCTCGCGCTGGTAGATGGCTTCCATGCGATGGCCCCTCACGCTGAGATGGATTCCCAGGCCGACGGCGGTGGTGGCGATCATGGCGTTGAGGATCGCCATGGTGCTGCCGTCACCGTAGTAGAGCGCCACGGCGAGGGGCAGCGTCATGCTCAGCCCCAAAAAGAACACCAGGAGGCCGACGATGTTGAAGATCGGTCGCCAACGCAATTAGAAGTACTCCAACTTCACCGCCAGGATCTTTTCGATGCTGGCGATGGCATCGCGCCGGGCGAAGATGATGATCCGGTCATCCGGGGCGATGACGCTCTCGCCGGTGGGGATGATCACTTCCTGGCCCCGGATGATACCGGTGACGAGACTGCCCTTGGGAAAATTGATGTCCCGTAACGGTTTGCCCACGATGTCCGAAGTTTCCAGGGCCACGGCCTCCATGGCTTCCGCCTGCTCGTTTTTGAGGGAAATGGCCGAGAGGATTTTGCCACGGCGGATGTGCTGCAGGATCGAATTGATGGCCGACAGGCGCGGGCTGACCACGTGATCGAGGCCGATGGCCGACATGAGGGGCAGATAGCTGAACTTGTTGATTTTGGTGATGGTTTTGCGTGCGCCGAGGCGTTTGGCCAGGAGCGAGGAGAGGATGTTGGTCTCCTCGTCGTTGGTCAAGGTAACCATCAGATCGATTTCCTGGATATTTTCCTCGGTGAGCAAGGCCTGGTCACTGCCGTCGCCGTGAAGCACCACGGTTTTGTTGAGCTGCTCGGCCAGCATTTGGCAGCGCTCCGGGCGACGTTCGACGATCTTGGTGTGAATTCCGAGGCCTTCCAGACGATGGGCCAGGCGCAGCCCAATGCGTCCGCCGCCCACGATCATCACCCGGTGGACCGGTTCAGAGTGCTTGCCGAAGATGGTCATGATTCCGGCCAACGGGTTTTCGTCGCTGATGAAATACACCAGGTCGCCGGCCATTAGCCGGTCGCGGCCACGGGGAATGATCAGTTCCTCCTGGCGTATCATGGCGGCGATGAGCAGGCGTCGCCCCTCCAGAATGGCGGGAAGATCCATCATCCGTTTGCCGATCAGCGGGGATTGTTCATCGAGGCGGACCCCGATGAACTTGACTCGTCCTTCGGCGAATTCCCCCACGTCCACGGCGCCGGGGACCATCATCATGCGCTCGATGGTTTTGACCACCTCGATTTCAGGGTTGATTACCGTGTCGATGTGGGGGGCGTTTTGACGCAGCGGTTCGATGTAAGCGTCGAAATTTTCGCCTCGGAGGCGGGCCAGTTTCTTTGTGCCTGGTGAGACGATGTCGGCCACGAGACAGGAGACGAGGTTGACCTCATCGCTGTCAGTGACCGCCAGTATGATCTCGGCGCCGTGGATTCCCGCCTCTTCCAGCGTCACCGGACTGGAGCCGGAGCCCACCAGCACCTGGACGTCGAGGTTGTCCGAGACGCGGCGGGTCGCTTCCGGATCTTTGTCGATGACGACCACATCCTTGTCTTCGGCCGTCAAGTGGCTGGCGATGTGAAAGCCGACCTCTCCGGCGCCGATGATGATGATTTTCACGGGTTGGATCTCCGGGTTGGCATTGAGCGGGCAAATGTGGCGCAAGATCTACTAGACTTGAACCTGACTGTCAATTTGGCGGCGCTGATTTTATGAGGGCAAAAGATGTGCGTGTTCGGCTCGTTTGTTTTTCAATTTTTTTTTTTAGCACAGCAAGGCCGAGAGGCTGACCGCCGCCCCCAAAACCAGCAGGAAGAAGTCGGCGGGGCCGGCGGCCAGGGGCTGGTCCATGCGGTCCTCGGTGTAGCCCCGGCTGACCATGGCCAGGGCAAGGTGGTCGGATTTGAGCAGCGTTCGACGCATCAGGACGGCAATCCAGAGATGAAGGCGTCGTAGGGGGTTGCGGCACTCGGCAATGCCCCGTGCCTGCTGGGCCTCCCGGACGAGGACCGCTTGGTGCAGCACTTCGGGGATGAATCGGATCACCAACCCGATCATGGTGGCGACCCGTTGTGCCGGAACCCCGGGGACCGGGGCCAAAAGCCAGGCGACGGCAGCCCGGAGGGCCCAGGTGCGAGTGGTGGCGCTGAGCAGAATGCCCCCCCCCACCACCACCAGCACCCGCCAGGCGAAGATCGCCCCCTGCGCCAGCCCGGGGCGACTGAGCGGCAACGGGGGCCAGAGGGCCGGGCCCGGGATGGTCAAAGCCCGCATCGCCGCCACGGCCGCCAGCATGATCCACAAAAAGCGCAGTTCGTGGAGAAGACGCTTCAGGGAAAGCCGCGCATCGTACACGCCCAGGAGCATCAACGCGGACAGCACGGCCAACCCTGCCGGGGCCGCATGGGCGGCGGCCGCGCCGGTGAGCGCCAGGATGGCGATTTTGCAGCGCGGATCCAGGCGATGGAGACGTCCTGTGCCCGGCCTGAAGGCGATGGCGCTCAGTTCAGCCATGATTCCAGTCTCCCGCCGAGGCGGTAGCTGCACGGCTGGCGGATGCCGTAGTCCTCGATGTCTCCGACGCAGGCCACCGGCGGGCCGTCCAGCACCAGCCGGCCACGGTCGAGCACCAGCAACCGGTCGGCGAGGGCCGCCACCTTGTCCAGGTCGTGGGTGGTGATGATGAGCGTCTTGCCGGCGGCGTGCAGATCGATCATGCGTCGCAAAACCGAGCGTACCCCCGGATAGTCGAGGTTGGAAAACGGTTCGTCGAAGGCAATGACCGCCGGGTCCATGGCCAGAACCCCGGCAATGGCCAGGCGCCGCTTCTGACCGCCGGAGAGCAGGTGGGGGGGCATGTCGGCCGCGGCGGTCAGACCCATGGTCTCCAGTGTTGC
>JAQVTF010000169.1:4059-6052 GCA_028700185.1 Desulfobacteraceae bacterium
CGGCGGCGATTTTGAGTACATCCCCCGGTAGAAACGGCAGCATGCCAGCGACCACGGCCGCGGTCCAGCTCATGTGGGTGACCGCCTTGAGCCAGGAAACTCCCAGCGCGTAAACAATGGCCGCCGCCAGGACCAGGGCGCTGATTTCCATCCAAGACTTGCGGCCGAGACGACTGTGGGTCCAACTGATCAGGATCACCGCCGGCAGGTAGGCGAGCAGGTAGCCCCCGGTGGGCCCCAGCAGCCGGCCGATGCCGCCGGTGCCGCCGGCAAAGACCGGCAGGCCGAGGCATCCCGCCAGCAGGTAGATGGCCACGGCGCCGGCGGCCCAACGCGGCGTCAAAAGGAGACCGGCCACCATAACGAAGAGGTTCTGCAAGACGACGGGCACCGGTCCGACGGGGATGATGATAAATGCGCCGGCGGCGATGAGGGCCGCCATCAGGGCGGTGAAGACGGTCATGCGCAAGGTTTCGAAGGTGTCCATGGGGCGGCTTTCAGGTTCAAAGCGCCTGCGGCGCGTTCAAAGCCGCTTCGCTGCGTTCAAGGTTCAAGGTTTCATTGGCCCCGCTGCCGGTCTTTTTTTTACCCAAAGGTGCCTTGAGCGCAAATGGGTAAAAAGGCCGGCACCGGAGATCGGGCACCGGAGGGCTTGCGGGCATGGGTCAATCCGGGCGCAGGAAGCAGTCGCCGTAGATCACCGCACGTTGGGTGCCATCGAAAAACTCCAGGATCAGGGCGCCGTTGTCGTCCACGTCCATTGCGGTCCCCTCGAGGATTTCGCGGCCGGTGGCCACCTGCACCCGGCGGCCCATGGTGATGGCGAAGGGGCGCCATTCGGCCACGGCGTTTTCCAGGTTTCCGGCCTCCATCCGTTCCTTGAAGGTGTCCAGAAAATCGGTCAACAGGTTGCGGCGCGAGACACGGCGTCCCAGGACCTGGCTCAGGGAGACGGCTCCGGTGGGCACCGGCGGCGGATCGTTGTTGGCGTTGAGACCGATGCCGATGTTGACGAAACGCACCGCGTCCGCCTCGGCCTCCATTTCCGCCAACAGGCCGCAGACTTTGCGTCCGTCGATGAGAATGTCGTTGGGCCACTTGACCCGGGCATCCACATCGTAGCGGCGGCGCAGCACCTTGGCCAGCATGGTGGACGCGATAAAATTGACCCGGAAGGCGAGTTGTGGCGGCAGCTCGGGCCGGAGCACCACGGTGAAATAAATGCCTCCGGCCTCCGATATCCAGGCGCGCCGGAGCCGGCCCCGGCCAACGGTCTGGGCTTCGGCGATCACCACGGTGAAGGCCGGGCAGTCCTCGCGGGCCAGGCGACGGGCGGCTTCCATGGTCGAGTCCAGCGTTTCGTGGTGCACGATGCGGTTTTCCCAACCGTCGAATTCCCAGGGATACAGCTTGTCGGGAATGTTCAGCAGGCGATAGCCTTTGGCGGTGGAGTCGATGGTGTAGCCCAGGGACTGGAGTTTTTGGAGGTGCTTCCAGATCGCCACCCGGGAGACGCCGAGGCGGGCGCTGAGGGCTTCGCCGCTCACCGGCTCGGTCCGGCCGCGGAGCATGTGGAGGATTCGGGATTTCATGGAATGACGGGTGCCGTGTTCAAAGCGTCCGCGGCGCGTTCAAGGTTCAAGGTTTCCGTGTCCAGGTTTCAGCACTGCCGCCGGCCACGGTCGTGTCCGGTTTGATCAAGAAGGTGACGGCTGCTTTGGTTATTCCCGTTTCGTTAACGATATGAAGCAAGTCAGTTAACCTAATCGGGGGAATCTGTCAAGGGCAAGGCGCTGGCGGGCAGGAGTCCGTCAATTTTTTGCCGAATGTCAACGTCTTACGCCGCTTTGCCTGGCTGCGGATTTTTCACTTACGTTCGGACTAACACGGGAAAGAGACGTCATCCCGAAATCAGAAAAAATCCCCGCAAGAAGGATCGCAACACTTTGAAAGGCTGTGCGCCGGCGGGGATTTTTACAGGCGATCCACCATG
>JAQVTF010000170.1 GCA_028700185.1 Desulfobacteraceae bacterium
GGCCAATGCCAGGGCGTCCGGCCCCCAGGGGTGCCAGTCCACCGGCTGGTGGGCATGCTGGCACAGGTAGGGGCTCTTTTCGCGAATCAGGTGATTTTCAAAGGTCATGGCGGCACCTTTCGATGGCGGGATTTTTTTAGCTTGACAAAAGAATCAGGGCGATTAGGTTTACGATAATGATTATTGTTAGCAAGTAAAGACATCGTGAGAAACCAATCTTTCCAAGAAGGAGGGCTCGATGCCAGAAGCATCAAACAAGACCAAAAGTGCCGGTAATCTGCCGAACATCAAGGATTTTACCATCTGCGACGCCACGGCCCAGATGTTGGAAAAGGCCCGCCGGGACGGGGTGGAAACCGCCTTTGACCGGGCCGCCAACATGAAACCCTGCCCCATCGGCGCCGATTCGGCCTGCTGCAAGAATTGCTCCATGGGCCCCTGCCGCCTCAATGCCAAGGATCCCTATGGCAGGGTAGGGGTTTGCGGTGCCACCATCGACACTATCATGGCGCGCAACTTCGCTCGCATGGTGGCTTCCGGGGCCGCGGCGCACACCGACCATGGCATGTCGATGCTCGACCTGTTTCGCGAGGTGGTCCACGGCAAGATCAAGGAATACCGCATCAAGGATACCCGCAAGCTCGAGCTGGTGGCTCGGGAAGTGGGAATCGAAACCGAGGGCCGCAGCGTCGAGGACATCGCCAACGACCTCTACACCGAGCTGGAACGCACCTACACCCAAGTGGAGGGCGAGATTCCCTTCGCCAAGCGGGTGCCGAAGAAAACCCTGGAAACCTGGCGTAAACTCGGTATCGTCCCCCGGGGGGCCATGCGCGAAATCATGGAACTGATGCACCGGACGCATATCGGAGTGGACCAGCACTACGAAAACATCACCAAACAGTGCAGCCGCACGGCCCTGTCGGATGGATGGGGCGGATCCATGGTGGCCACCGAAATCTCCGATATCCTCTTCGGCACCCCCACTCCGGTGGCCGTCGATGTGAACATGGGGGTCCTCAGAGAGGACCACGTGAACATCATCGTTCACGGCCACGAGCCGAACCTGTTCGAATCGATGCTGATTTCCGTCAACACCCCCACCTTGATCGAGGCGGCCAAGGCCGCCGGCGCCAAGGGACTTAACCTGGTGGGCATGTGTTGCTCCGGCGCCGAAATGATGTCCCGCCACGGAATTCCCCACGCCGGCAACTTCATGTCCACCGAGGCCGTGCTGGTCACCGGTGCCGTGGATACCATGTGCGTTGACGTTCAGTGCATCAAGCAGGGGCTGGCCAAGGTGGCCGAGTGCTACCAGACGCCGCTGATCACCACCAACCCGCGTTGCCATATCGAGGGGGCCAAGCACATCGAGTTCAAGGAACACGACCCCCAAGCCACCACCGATGAAATCGTTCTCCAGGCCATCACCCGGTTCAAGAGCCGCCAGATGCCGGTGGAAATCCCCAAGATCACCAACGCGGGGATCCACGGCTTCTCCCACGAGTACATCAACTACATGCTCGGCGGCACCTTCCGCGCCAGCTACACCCCCCTCAACGACAACATCATCAACGGCCGGATCCGCGGGGTGGCCGGGGTGGTGGGCTGCACCAATCCCCGGGTGAAACACGACTGGGTCCACGTGGAGTTAGTCAAGGAACTGATTCGCAACGATGTGCTGGTGCTTCAGACCGGATGCAGCCAGATCTCCCTGGCCAAGGCCGGCCTACTGACTCCCGAGGCGGCCCATCTTGCCGGCCCGGGGTTGATGGAAGTCTGCGAAACCGTCGGCATGCCGCCGGTGCTCGGGATGGGATCGTGCGTGGACAACAGCCGTATCCTCATCGCCGCCGCGGAGATGGTGCGGGTAGGCGGCCTGGGAGACAGCATCGCCGATTTGCCGGTGGCGGGGGCCGCGCCGGAGTGGATGAGCGAAAAGGCCATTTCCATCGGCCATTATTTCGTGGCTTCAGGCGTCTACACCGTCTTCGGGGTCAGCTTCCCCATCGTCAAGGAAACCAAATTTCACAAGCTGCTCTTTGAGGGACTGGAATCCATGGGGATCGGCAAGTGGGGGTTCGATCCGGATCCCTACCGGATGGCCGCCTTGATGATCGCGCACATCGACAAGAAACGAAAGGCGCTGGGCATCGACAAGGCCAGGGAGCGGGTGCTGGTGGACATGGCCGATCGGCGTGACATCGCCGCCGCCTGATCGCCCCATCCGTCCCATCGCAACAACCCGAAAAAAGACGGGGCGCCCCTGGGGCGCCCCGTCTTTTCGGCACTTTTGGGAACAACGCTAGGAAAAAAGGTCAGGATGCTCTTCCAGGAAGCGGTAGAGCGTTGCCCGGCCGACCCCAAGGACCCTGGCGGCCCTGGACTTGTTGCCGCCGGTTTCTTTCAGTGTCCGCGCCACGGCCTCAGGAGTCAATTTACGAAGGGGGCCGGCGGCGGTTTTCCCCTCGGATCCAGGCCCTCGGTTTCGGCCGCCAAGCCGTTTGCGTTGGCAGTCGATCAACTCCAGGGGCAGATTCCGGGGACTGATAGCCCCGCCGCCGGACTTGACGATGGCAAACTGGATGGCGTTTTGCAGCTCACGAACGTTGCCGGGCCAGTGGTAGTCCATCAACACCGACAACGTCTCCCGGGTGACGTGGGGCGCCTTGTGACCGTAGCGCTCCCGCGCCTCGGCCAGGAAATGATCCACCAGCAGCGGGATATCGTTTTTTCGTTCCCGCAGCGGCGGCAGGTGGATCGGAATCACGTTGAGCCGGTAGTAGAGATCGTCACGGAAGCGTCCTTCCTCGACTTCCCGCTTCAGATCCTTGTTCGTCGCGCTGATGATCTTCACCGACACCGAAATTTCCTTTTCGCCCCCCACTCGGACGAAGCGCCCCTCCTGTAAAAATCTCAGCAACTTGACCTGCATCGGCTTGGACAACTCGGCGATCTCGTCGAGGAAAATCGAGCCACCGGCGGCCAGTTCGAAGCGGCCTTTCTTGTCGCGTACCGCACCTGAAAAGGCCCCCTTGACATGTCCGAAGAGTTCGCTTTCGATGAGATTTTCCGGCAGGGCGCCGCAATTGATGGGGACAAAAGGCGCCCCGGCGCGGTGACTCTCGGTATGAATCGCCGTGGCCACCAGCTCCTTGCCGGTGCCGGTTTCCCCGCAGATATGCACGGGGTAATCGTAGGCGGCCACGTCGATGATCTGCTGAAAAACGTTGAGCATCTTGACATCCTGGCCCACGATGTTGGCAAAACTCGTCAGCTTGTGCGCCTGGATCTGAAGGGCCAGCATATCGGTGACATCCCGGAAGCAGGCCACCACGCCGATGGGGGCGCCGTCGTCGCCGTTCATGGTTGTCACGGACATCTCCACCCGCCGGGTCTCGCCATTGCGCCGGTAGACGGTGATGGGGTATTCGCAGTGGTCCGGAAGCACCGGGTGGGGGTCACAAAAGCTGCATTTTTCCCCGCAGAAAGGGGCGCCGAAGGCCTCGTGGCAGTCTTTGCCCACCACATCCTGGCGCGAAAATCCGGTAATCCGCTCGGCCTCGGTGTTGAAAAAGAAGATCCGCCGCTGCATGTCGTGGGCGATGATCCCTTCCTTCAGGTTGTCCAGGATCCGTTCCAGGTTGGCCCGGTTGGCGGTGATTTGACCGAGGGGCACGGCACCGGTTTCCTCTCTGTGTCTTGAAATACGGCAGGACGCCCACGGCTTCCTTGGAACGCTCGCGCAGAACGTTGCCACGGCAAACAGCTTAGGCGGTGAATGGGGTTGAATACCGAAAGTTTAGTACAAAGTCAATCCTGGCCGTCTTGACAGGAACGAAGCTTGCCCACTATTATAGAGGACGTTTGCAATCCACCAACGCCGGGGCGAGGCGGTGACCACAGGCTCAGCCCCGGCTTTCTTGTGCCCGGGGTGAGCGATTTTGCTTTTGCGGTTTTTCGAGAGAACAGTCCTACGGCATCCCAGGGCCGTGATGGTTGTTTTGTTGTTGTTGTTCACGGTGTTGGTCTACCATGGCCGTGACTTTCGCCTCGATGCTTCCTCGGAAACCTTGATGCTCGAGCATGATACCGATCTGGCCTACGCCCGCCAGATCAACGAGCGCTACGGCGATTCGAATTTCTTGGTAGTGGCCTATGTTCCCCGGGGGGACCTGTTGGACGATGCCGTTTTGACACGCATCGCCTCTCTGCGGAACGAGCTGCAACAAGTGCCGCGGGTGTCCCAAGTCATCTCCATTCTGGACCTGCCCCTGCTGGAAAGTCCTCCGGTGCCCGTCAAGGAGTTGGCCTCAGACCTGCGTACCCTGACCGACCCGCGCACCGACCGGAGCATGGCCCGTTGCGAGTTGGGTCAAAGCCCCCTTTTTCAGAATCTTCTGGTGGGGCCCAACCTCGAAACCACCGCCCTGGTGATCACCTTCGAGCCGGATCTTCGCTGGGATGCGTTACGCTCAGAACGTAACGCATTACGTGATAAAGCCAGAACCGAAAGCCTCACCGAAACGGAAAAAGAGACCCTGGCACAAGTTTCGGCGGCTTTTCTCGCCCACCGGGACCAACAGCGTGATCAGTGGCACACCACCATCACTGAAATCCGCGCTGTCCTGGACCGCTATCGCGATGACGCCGACGTGTTCCTCGGTGGGGTAGAGATGATCGCTGACGATATGCTTTCCTTTATCAGCAGCGACCTGAAGATCTTCGGCACCGGGGTTTTCATCTTCCTCATCCTTATTCTGTGGGTCCTGTTCCGCAACTGGCGTTGGGTGGTGATCCCGTTGATCTGTTGTTCGGCATCGGCCTTGGCCATGGTGGGGATTCTTGGCTGGTTCGACTGGGAAGTCACTGTCATTTCCTCCAACTTCATCTCTTTGCAGCTCATCATCACCATGGCGCTGACCATTCACCTCATCGTGCGCTACCGAGAGCTGTTGCGTCGCGACCCCCTTGCCGATCAGCCCACCTTGGTCAGCAAAACCGTGGCCCTGATGATCAGGCCTTGTTTTTTTACTATCTTAACCACCATCGCCGGCTTTTCTTCGCTTGTTTTTTCAGACATCAAACCGGTGATCACCTTCGGCTGGATGATGATATTAGGGCTTTTGGTTTCCATGGTCGCCACCTTCATCCTTTTTCCCTCCGTACTGATGCTCCTTCCACGGCAAAAAATGCCGCCCTCCCGCAACGGAAACTTCGACCTGCCCCAAATCATGGCTCGTTTTACTGAAACCCATGGAAAGCTGATTTTGTCCGTGAGCGCCTTGACACTGGTCTTGAGTGCTTGGGGGGCGAGTCGACTCAACGTCGAAAACGCTTTCATCGACTATTTCAAGCACTCCACAGAAATCTACCAGGGCATGAGGGTAATCGACCAACGGTTGGGCGGCACCACGCCCCTGGATGTCGTGCTCACCTTAAAAAATGAAAGTGAAAAAGACGCCCCCCCCCCGGAGCCGGCTTCATCCGAAAGCTTGGACGCCTTTGACACCTTCGCCGAATTCGACCAGGCCCAAGACGATCCGAGATACTGGTTCTCCCTGGACCGCTTGCGGACCGTGGAGGCGGTCCATGACTACCTGGACCACTTGCCGGAAACCGGCAAGGTCCTCTCACTGGCCACCCTGGTAAAGGTGGCACAAGGGCTGAATCAAGGACTCCCGCTGGACAATTTCACCCTCGCTTTGCTCTTTGGCGAATTGCCATCGGAGGTCCGCGATATTCTGGTAGAACCTTACGTCTCGCTGCCCCATGACGAAGTCCGAATATCGGTGCGAATCATCGATTCACTACCCGGCCTGAGACGAAACGAGCTATTGGAACACATCGAATCCGATTTGGTGGAGAAAATCGGCCTGAAGAAAGAAAACTTCCGTTTGGGCGGCATGATGGTGCTGTACAACAACATGCTCCAGAGCCTTTTTCAGTCCCAAATCCTCACCCTCGGCACCACGGTGCTGCTCTTGATAGGAATGTTTCTGGTGCTTTTCCGATCGGCCCGCG
>JAQVTF010000171.1 GCA_028700185.1 Desulfobacteraceae bacterium
CCCAGGTGCGGTTCAGGGCGTGGAGCAAGTCCCAGAGCAGTTCGGGTGCCGGCAGGGCCTCTGTGGGGGCCAGCAGCTTCAGGGAGGCGGGGGTTTCCGCCGTCAGCGTGTACCAGAGGCGTGAATCCAGGGGCAAGAGGTCGGCGGCGCCATCATTGGTATCCAGATCGCCGGTCAACCGCGGGGTCACCGTGACGGGGGGGCGCTGGAGCCACAGACCGTGGTCCTTGCGCATGCTCACGGTGTAGGTGCCGGGACGGGGGATTTCCAGGGTTCGTTCGTCGTTTTCCAGGTGTCGGTCCATCCTGGCCGGCCCGACTTCCACCAGGCGCGCCAGAAGTCCGGCGCTCCAGGCATGCAGGGTCGCACCGAGCCAGGTGCCCGGGTTTTCCTGGTCCCCCAGGGCCGCCGCGAAGGTCTCCCGGTCCAGTTGCCACACCTCGGTATGCTGGACCCCGCGGGCCACCAGGCCGATTTCGGGGATAGGGGCGGCATCGCAGAAAAAGATCCCCCCGGCCGACAGGCCACGGCACCAGTGCAGGGGGCCCCGGGCAACGCCGTCCGCCGAGCGTCGGACGATGAAAAAATCCAGGTGCCCCGAAGCCACCCAGCACACGGCGTCCCGGTCCCAGAGGACCATGGGACGGTGACCGACGGCCTGAATGGGGGTGCCGTGGCGCCGGAACACCGCCGTCATGGATGGGGGAAGCAAGGTGGTCTGGTCCATGGGGCAGGTTTCCTTTGGGTTCAGTTTTCGATCAGCCCGGCGTAAAGCCCGTCGGGGTCCTGGATCAACTGTTCGTGACGGCCGCGCTGGACAATTTTGCCCTGGTCCATGACGATGATCTCATCACAGTCGCGGATGGTGCTCAACCGGTGGGCGATGATCAGACAGGTGCAGCCCCGGCGTCGCAGGGCGAGGTCGATTCTGTTCTCCGTCATCGGATCCAGGGCGCTGGTGGCCTCATCCAGAATCAGGATCCTGGGCTGGCGCACCAGGGCGCGGGCGATTTCCATGCGTTGACGCTGGCCGCCGGAAAAATTGCCCCCCGCCTCCCGCACCATCCCTTCGTAGCCCCCCTCGCGCAGGACGATGTCATCGTGAATGGCCGCATCCTTGGCCGCGGCCACCACCGTTTCACTGCCGATGGTGGGATCCCAGAGGGTGATGTTTTCCCGGACGGTGCTCTCGAAGAGAAAGATGTCCTGATCCACCAGGGCCATGGAGTTGTTGAGGCACTTGCGGGGGTAGTGTTCCCGGGGGTGGCCATCGAAGAGGACTTGGCCCGACCAGGGTTGGTAGAGCCCGGTGATCAGGCGCGAGACGGTGGACTTGCCGCTGCCCGAAGGGCCCACCAGGGCCACGCGCTGGCCGGGATTCAGGTGGAGATTGAAGTTCTCGATGAGGGGCGGATCCAGGGGGCTGTAGCCGAAGGTCACCTCACGGAGGGCGAGGTAGCCCGCCAGCTTGACCACCGGCGATGATTCGGCCGCTTCGTCGGCCTCGGGGGTCTCGTTTTCGTAGTGCAGAACGTCGTTGATCCGTTTGAGGTCCCCGTCGATTTCCTGCAACCGGGTCCCCAGTTGGATCAGGGTGTTCACCGGTTGGGAGAATCCGGCCATCAGGGCCTGGAAGGCCACCAGGGCACCGATGGTCAGGTGCCCGTCCATCACCCGCAGGGCACCGATGGTCAGGATGGCCATGGTGGCCAGTTGGTCGAAGCACTTGGGCAGCACCGAGAGGAGCTGCGCCGGTAGTTCCATCTCCTGGCGCGCGTTGTAGACCTTGTTGTAGAACCCGGCCCAACGGTTGAAAAAATCCGCCTCCTGGCCCGAGGCCTTGAGGGACTCGATGGTCTGCACGCCGCCCATGGAGGTGGCGGTGAGCTTGCCCCGGTCGCTCTGTAGCCGCCGGTTCAGATCGGTGCGGCGGCGTGCCACATAGCGCAGCATCCAGAGGTTGAGCAGGGCGAAACCGATTCCGATGAGGGTCAGCACCGTGTCGTAGGAAAACATGATCACGGCGTAGAAAACCACGGTGAAGAGGTTGACCATGTTGGTGGCCAGATCGCCGCCCAGGAGATTGGCCACTTGGTCGTTGAGCTGGACGCGGCTGCCCACCTCGCCGCCGTGACGCTGGGTGAAAAAGACCAGGGGCATTTGCAGCACATGGCGTAGAAAACGGCCCGAGGTGACCAGGGAAAGACGCATCTGGAGTTTGAGGATGACGCGTTGCTGGAGGACGGTCATCAGGGCCTGGAAGAAGATGGCCGAGCCGAAGGCCCACATGAGGGGGTTGACCCAATTATCGCGTTTGGCGCCCAGGATGTCGTCCACGAAAATCTTGGAAAAGGTGGGAATCACCAACCCGGGCAGCACCAGGGCCAGGCCCATGAGCAGGATGAAGAAAAGCGGTTTCTTGAAATCCTTGAGCCGGGTGAGCAAGGGCCCCAGGACCCCCGGCGGACGGCCTCCCCTTTGAAATTGGTCCGTGGGCTCGAAGAAGAGGGCCACCCCGGTAAAGGCGGCGCTGAACTCGTCGGTGGAAACCGTGCGCGGCCCCATGGCCGGATCGTTGAGAAAGACCTTGTCGTGGCCGAATCCCTCCACCACGAGGAAGTGGTTGAAGTTCCAGAAAACGATGAAGGGGGTGGGGTGTTTCTGGAGGTTTTTCAGGGTGGTGATCTGCTTTCCCGAGGCCTTGAGGCCGTAGGTGCGCGCCGCCCGGAGGATGTTGCTCGCCTTGCTGCCGTCACGGGAGACGCCGCAGGCCACCCGCAGCTTCTCCAACGGCTCGAAGCGTTTGTGGTACCCCAGGACGATGGCCAGGGCGGCCGCGCCGCATTCCACCGCCTCCATCTGGATCACCGTGGGGGTCTTGGCCCGTTTGCCACGGGTGAAGGCGAATTTTGGGGTCATTGCTGGTGGAACCTTGTCCATCCTCACCGCCGTTTCAGTCCTCGTCGTCCTGGACCCATTTTTGGGTCTCGAAGCCCAGGACTTTTTTCCGGATAAAGGGAACCACGAAGGCCACCGGGCGCTTTTGGTCCACCACCACGCTGGCCGAGCAGAGGGTGCCGCCGCGGATCTGGATGGGCGGCCCCTTCCGGGTGGTCCACTCGAGACCGCTCACCGTGGACGGATCCGGCAGCAGGCACACCGTGGTCTCGTAGGGCGCTCCGTTGGCGGTGAGATTCTGCACCAGCAGGTCGTTCTGCAGCACCTGGCGCATGGCCTCGTTGTTCACCGTGTATTCCGAAACCCGGGTGACGAAGCCGCGCAGTTCGCCGTATTCCCCGGTTTCGATGGAAAAGGGGGAAATGGAGACATCCATCCCCGGATGGATTTTGGGGCCGTCGTTGGGTGCCACGTAGAGTTTGGCGATGACCTCCTCGGCCTGCTTGTTCTGGCGTTCCAGGCGCAGGATCTCGGTGCCGGCGGTGAGCATGCGCCCCGTTTCCGCCGAGATGGTGATGACCCGGCCGGTGTACTGGGAGCGGAGGTTGCGCTGGCGGCGCAGCTTTTCGCGGGTCTGTTCGGCCGCCAGCTTCTGCTCGTGCACCGAGCGCTGCATGTCGTTGAGGTCCTGGCGCAACTGGTTTTCCCCCTGGATGTTGTCCACCGTCAGTTGCTGCAGGTTGGCCTCGATCTGCTGGTTCTTGTTCAGGGCGTTTTCATAATCCGTTTGGGCCTGGACATAGGCCTCCTTGGTGTCGAGCCCCTTGTGCCATAAGGCTTTCTGGTTCCGCGCCTTCTCCTTGAGCCAGTCGATGTAGCGGTGGTTGATCTCCAGCTCCATCTGGTAGTTCATCTTGTCCAGAAGCCGTTTCTGCTGCTGGTTGCGCAGGTTCTCTTCGCCGAAACGCTTCTTGTCCTCGTACTGACGCAGCAGGTTGTCCAGTTTTTCCAGATCGTCGTCGATCTGATCTTCCAGCTCGGTCTGGCCGAGGATGGCCACGATCTGGCCGGCGTGAACCGCATCGCCCACCTTGACCAGGACTTCCTGGAGTTCACCGGCGTAGAGGGTTTCCACCGGGGCTATCCCGCTCAGGGTCAAAAATGTGCCCATGGCGTCGACCTTGACGGGGATGCGTCCCAGCCACCCCCAGACCACTACCCCGGCCACCAGGAGGACCAGCAGGGTGCCGGCCACCCACATCCGCGGTGAAACGAGGCGGGGCAGTTGATCCAGTTCATCGGGGGATGCCAGCTTGTCCAGAGCCACCTGGCGGTATTGGATGACCATAGATACCTCTCTTTGACGCCCAAGCCTTCGCCACCCCTTGGGGCGTCGTGAAACCTTTTTCCCGGCGCTTGCCGAACCCCGTGGCGGGGGCGGCCTTGTCCCTGTCACGGGCGGTCAGAACAACCCGTGGCGCAACCGGGTGCCTTCCACCACCAGCTTGACCACCGCGATGCCGGGAACCCGGGAGGGGATGGGCAACCGGTAGATCCCCTCGAATCCCGCCGCCACGGTGGCGGCCAAGAGATTTTGCCACTCCACCGCCAGGCTGTCCTCGCTGTGGTCCGTCAGGGCCTCCCAGGGCAGGTCGGCCGAGAAGGAGGCGAAGTAACGGGCCGTTTTTTCCACGGCCTCCCGGTTGGGATGGCGCATCTTGAAGCCCATGTCCTCACGGCATCCATGCAGGTAGGCCAGGCGGCTCTGGGCCGCTTCGGTAATGGCCCGCACCGCGGCCACTTCGGCCGACGCGTGGGCCCCGTAGCCGATGTTGACCCGGATCCAGGCCACCGGGGCCAGGGGATCGATGAGGGCCGCCCAGAAGAGATGAACCCGGTCCACCGGAGCGGCGAGGTGCAGGAGGACCAAGTCCAATCCGTTGCGGCGGACCTTCTCCGCCAGGTCCCCCACCGTGGCCCGGGGGGCGCCGGAAAGCGCCACCCGGCGCGTGCCATTTTGCCTGAGGGTCAGGCGCCCGGTGGCGTCGAAGCACGAGGAGATGCCGTGGCGTTCGAGGATTTCATACAGGGCGTGCAGTTGGGCCTCTTCGATACAGTTGCCGCTGGCCAGGCCGTTGGCGGTAAACCCCAGAATCCGCGGCTGGCGCGGAAAGATGGCCGCCGCCGGTACCATGACGGTTCCATCGGCACCGTGGGGGTGGAGCACCTCCATGGGAATCCAGGAGATGGGGACCCGATCCGTGAAATAGACCCGCCGATCGAAGCGTTGCAGGCGATGGGGGAACACCACGGCCTGCCCCCGGGCTGTCAGCGCCGCCGCCGTGGCCAGTTGCTCCCGGGGATCCATCAAGGTGGCGTGGAAACGTTCGATGGCTTCCATGCGGGCCGAAACGGCGGCGTCCACCGGTTGCGCCCCCTTGCCCCAGGAGATCTGGAGCAAGGGATTTTGCGGGGTAAAGGCCGCATGGACCGGGATTCCGAGGCGGTCCAGGCCGGTGAGATCCGCGCAGCGCCAGATTCCGCACCCTTCCAGGTGGCCGGTCACCAGGGACAGGGTCTCCTCGGGGGGGCGCAACCGGTGGGTCGCCCGGCGATACCGTTTAACGGTCATGGCCCGTCCCCGTCCAGGACGGCCCGGGCCAAGTGCTCCGCCGCTCCGCTGAGACGCAGGGCCTCCATCAGGGCCACCGGCTCTTCCCAGGCCAGACCGAAAAAATCCGGCCCCCGTTCCACCACCCAGGCCCCCAGGGCCCCGGATTCATTTTCCGGAACGTCTATCCCGTGCTCAACGGCCCATCGGGCGGCAAAGGGGAAAGGATCCGCCACCGTGGGCAGCAGGTCCCCTCGCCGCGCCTGGGCCCAGTCCACCAGGCAGGCCCGTTCCATCAGGGCATCCCATTCCATCCGGGTGAGGGCGTTGGCCAACAGAAAGCTTTGAAATCCGTCGGCATGACGGGTCAGGGCCGCGTCGCGGTTTCGGGCCACCTGCTCCGGCGGGGGCGCAAAGCCGTGCTCCAGGGCCCAGCGATGGATGAAAAATTCGTTCCGCAACCGGGCCCGCCAGCGGGGGAGGGTCTTCCGGGCCGCGGCCAGGACCTT
>JAQVTF010000172.1 GCA_028700185.1 Desulfobacteraceae bacterium
CTCGATTTCCTTCAGCGGCTTGCACAGGTGCAGCCCGATGAAATCGGCCACGTCCCGTTCGAGGCTGCGGCGGTCCGGTTCCTGGTCCCACTCGGTGATGCGCATCAGCACTCGGGTGGCCCGGGCCTCGCTGTGGTTTACCACGGCATCCACCAGGTCCACGAAATCCTCCCGGGTCTGCCGATCGATGGTGCCGGTCATCCCGAAGTCCAGAAGGCAGATCACGTTGTGGGGGAGCACGAAAAGATTGCCCGGATGGGGGTCGGCGTGAAAGAAGCCGTGGATGAAGACCTGTTTGAGGACGAGATCGGCGCCGCGCCGGGTGATGACGCGTCGGTTGAGTCCGGCGGCCTCCAGTTCATCGATTTTCGAGATCTTGATGCCCGAGATATACTCGCAGGTCAGGACTTTGCTGGAGCTGTAATCGTAGTAGACGGCGGGGATATAAACGGTGTCGTCGTCGAGGAACAGGCGCGCCATGCGCCTCATGCTGCCCGCTTCGATGCCGAAGTCGATTTCGCGTTCGATGGTCCGGGCAAATTCCTCCACGATGCGCACCGGCCGGTGCAGGGCCAGTTCGGCGATGTGGCGTTCGGCCAGGGTGGCCAAATGGAGCATGATTTCCAGATCGATTTCGATGGTGCGGGCGATGCCAGGCCGCTGAACCTTGACGGCCACCGGATCGCCGTCGGGCAATGTGGCCCGGTGGACCTGGGCGATGGAGGCCGCCGCCACGGGGACCGGATCGAAACTGGCAAAGAGTTCTTCGGGTGGTTTTCCCAGCTCCAAGGCCACCATCCGGCGGACCTCTTTTTCACCGAAGGGCGGCACGTCATCCTGAAGACGGGCGAATTCCTTTATGAAATCCACTGGAATCAGGTCGGGGCGGGAAGCGAGAATCTGTCCGAACTTGACGAAGGTCGGTCCCAGCTCCTCAAGGATCAAACGGACCCGTTCGGCACGGGTCATCCGCTCGATGCGCCCCGCTGCCTCCGGTGACGGGGAGCGGATCATCTTGCGCCCGAGCTCGAGGTACTGGTCGATGTTCAGACGGATCACCAGATCCTCGAAGCCGTATTTGAGCAGAGCGGCCAGAATCTGGCGATAGCGGTTCAGGTGGCGGTATGTCCGCCCGATGACACCGATTTTACGGATGCTGAGCATGGGCGGTCCCGGGGGTAACTATTCTTCCTTGGCGTCGGTGCCTTCGCTGACGGCTTTCTTCAGCTCGCGGATCTCCTTTTTCAGGGCCTTGAGGTCGTCGTTGGTGACGATGTCGGCCTTCTTCAGGAAATCATGGACCATCTCCTCGACCCGTTTGTCGAGTTTCTTCTGGGCTTTTTCGTAGCGCTGTTCCAGGTCGTCCATGAATTTCTTGGCGTCTTTTTCGCCCATTTCGAACTTCTTGGAAAATTCGCGACCCATTTTCTCCATTTCATCCTTGGCCATCAGACCTGCCCCCAAGCCCATGATGACCAATTTTTTCAAACTTTCGGCGGGGTTGAAACTGTCGTTGGACTCGACCATGGTGCCACCTCTCTGCAATTGAGATTTCTTGTCTGCGGCGCCGATTGTTTTCCCGCCGGCCGGGAGCCGGCCGGCGGGAAAACAGCTATTTGAGCTTGCCGAGCACGGCGCTGGCGATGGTGTTTTTCTGGATTTCCTTGGTGCCTTCATACAGTTCGGTGATCTTGGCGTCGCGATAGAAACGTTCCACCTCGTAATCGGCGATGTAGCCGTAGCCGCCGAGCAACTGGATGGCCTCGTCGCAGACTTCCACCGCGGTGCGGGCCGCGAACATCTTGGCCATGGAGGTCAGCTTCGGATCAATCCGTCCCTGGTCGAAGTTCCAGGCCGCCTTGTAGGTCATCAGGCGGGCCAGCTCGATCTTGGTGGCCATGTCGGCCAGCTTGTGCTGGGTAGCCTGGAACTGAGCGATTTTTTTGCCGAATTGCTCGCGCTCCTTGACGTAGGTCAGGGTCCGATCGAAGGCGCCCTGGGCCGTGCCGAGGCCCTGGGCGGCGATGAGGATGCGGCTCTCGTCAAAAAATTCCAGAACCTGGTAGAAGCCCCGGTTCTCCTTGCCGATGATGTTGTCCAGCGGTACGCGCACATCCTTGAAGGTGACCTCGGCGGTGTGCATCAACTGGATGCCCATCTTGCGGCCGACATCCATGGTGCCCACGCCGGGACGATCGGCTTCCACCAGGATGAGGCTTTGGCCGCGGTGGGGCGGGTTGACCTCGGTGTCCGTCTGGCAGAGGACACTGTAGAAACCGGCCAGGGGGCCGCCGTTGGTGATGAAGATCTTGGTGCCGTTGATCACCCACTCGTTGCCGTCCTTGACGGCTACCGTGTCCATGCGGGTAATGTCGCTGCCGTGGTCCGGTTCGGTGAAGGCGCCGCAGGAAAGCACTTCGCCCTCGGCCACCTTGGGCAGCCATTTCTTCTTCTGTTCCTCGGAGCCGAAGTGGAGGACGATTTCCGAGGCGAAATCGGCCAGCATCAGGCAGGCCCCCACCGACGAGTCGCCGCGGCACAGCTCTTCGGCCACCAGGATGTTCTCCATCACGTGGAGCCCCTGCCCGGAATAGGCTTCCGGAAAATGGATGCCGATGAAGCCGAGGTCCGCGGCCTTTTTCCAGATGGCCACGGGGTATTCGTGCTTGTCCACCAGATCCTCGATGACATCCTTCTTGAACTCGCCCTTGACAAAGTCCCGTACCGCCTTCTGAATTTCCTTCTGCTCCTTGGTTAATTCAAATTCCATGCCCTGTTCCCTCTCATTTTTCCGATGGTAAGTTGCCGGACAGATCCGTCTCCGGTCTTTGCTCCGGATCAAGACTGCCCCCGGCGTCTGCGCCTGAGGCTTTGGTAAACCTTCAACAGCGGCGACGCCACCCGATGCGATGGGGGGCCACCGGTGGGGGCGGCGGCCTATTTCGAATATTTATGGCCACTTATCATATAAGCAGTCTGAATGCAAGGCGTTTTCCCGGACGATGGCCCGCCGGCCGGGTCCCGTGGTGGGATTCAGCCGCTGACATCCGATTTGAGGAAAAGGGACTTGACGGCAGGGGGAAGCTGGCCTAATTCATTCCTAACAGTTGTTTTTGAAAAGAATCGATTTCAGCAGAAAGGAATTCAACCGATCATGACGTTTTCCATCGCTTTGGCCGGCAAGGGGGGCACCGGTAAAACCACTGTAGCCGGCTTGTTGATCAAATACCTGGTAAGCAAGGGGAAAAGCCCCATTTTGGCCGTTGATGCCGACTCCAACGCCAACCTGAATGAAGTCCTGGGACTCAAGGTGGAAGATACCATCGGCAACGCTCGGGAGGACATGAAAAAGGGCAAGGTCCCCGAGGGGATGACCAAGGATATCTTTCTGTCCATGCGCATGGAAGAGGCCGTGGCCGAAGCCGACGGCTACGATCTGGTGGTCATGGGCCAACCCGAAGGGGCCGGGTGCTACTGCGCCGCCAACAGCCTGTTGACCAATTTTTTAGAAAAACTCACCGACAACTACCCGTACATCGTCACCGACAACGAAGCCGGCATGGAGCACATCAGCCGGCTGACCACCAGCAACGTGAATGTGTTGCTCATCGTTTCCGATTCATCACGTCGCGGTTTGCAGGCCGCCGAACGGATTTTTGCCCTGGCCAACAACCTGAACATCGGCGTGGACAAGAGCTATCTGATCGTCAACCAGGTGCGAGACCCGCTTCCCCAGGACCTGTTGGACGGCATCTGCAGCGACGGTTTGAGCCTGGCAGGAATGATTCCCGAAGACCGGCAAGTGTACGAGTTCGATATGAACGGACAGCCCACGGTGGCCTTGCCCGAGGACAATCCCGCGATCAAGGCGGCCTGGGAAATTTTCGACCGGATTATCCCCTGACGGGGGAAGGACGGCCCATTGCGCTCTCTTTCCGCCGTCCGGGGCAATCACGGTGACACGGGACGGATATGAAGCGAACCGGCTATCTCTACGATCTGCGTTTCCTGCTTCACGACACGGGACCGTACCACCCGGAGTGTTCTGAAAGACTCCAGGCCATTCACCGCGGCATCGAAGCCGGCGGACTGTTGCCACTGGTCAAGGTCATCGGGGCGGTCAAGGCCGAGATCCGTCGAATCGAGGCGGTTCACGACCCGAGCTACATCCGCCGCTTCGAAGAGCTGTGTCTCTGCGGACACCGGACCTTTGATTTCCCCGACAACCAGATGTGTCAAGAGACCTACGAAGTGGCGCTTCTGGCGGCCGGCGGCGTCATTGAGGCGGTACGCCAGGTGATGGCCGGCGAAATCGACAACGCCTTCTGCGCTATTCGGCCCCCCGGTCATCACGCCGAAGTCAACCAGGCCATGGGGTTCTGCTACTTCAACAACATCGCCATCGCGGCACGCTACCTCCAGGATGAATGGAAACTGGCGCGCATCGGGATCATCGACTTCGACGTACACCACGGCAACGGTACCCAGCATATTTTCGAACAGGATCCCACCGTCTTGTACTACTCTTGTCACGAGCATCCCACTTTCGCTTTTCCCGGAACGGGCCGATCTTTTGAAAAGGGCGTGGGCCCCGGGGTGGGGACCACCCGCAACTGGCCCATACTGCCGGGACAGGGGGATGACGAGTATCGCAAGCTCATCGAAACCGACCTGTGGCCCACCTTTGATGCCTTCAAGCCCGAGGTGGTGCTGGTATCTTGCGGTTTCGACGCCCATGAAGAGGACGACATGTCCGATATCCGCTTGACGACGGGCGGTTACAGCTATGTGATGCAGCAGGTGGTCGCCATTGCTGAAAAATACGCCGGCGGTCGTCTCGTGTCGGTGCTGGAGGGCGGATACTGCCTGGCCCGGTTGCCGGAGTTGGCCCGCAACCATGTTCAAATCCTGCTCGGTGAAGAGATTCCGGGCTGATGCCGGAACAGAGAGGACGCGGAGGGACCTATGTTTGTGCATCGATCCATGACGGCCAAGGTGATCACCATTGGCAAGCAGGCGAGCCTGCTCGAGGCCAAAGAGTTGATGCGGGACAACAATATCCGCCATCTGCCGGTGGTCGACGAGGAGCAGAAACTCATCGGCGTCATCACCGACCGTGATATCCGCGGGGCCATGCCTCTGGAGAATGTCCGGTTGCCGGATTTCTGCAAGAAGATGGAGGTGGTCACCCAGTTGAAGGTCGGCGATATCATGACCCCCGATCCCATCACCATCGGACCGCACGATACCATCGAGGATGCCCTGCTGATGTTCGAGCAAAAGAAGGTGGGCGCCTTTCCAGTGGTGGACGGCCAGGGGCATCTGAAGGGCATCATTTCGGTGCGCGACATCCTCCGGGCCTTCACCAACGTGCTGGGCATCGGCCAGCCGGGCACCCTGCTGTGCATCCTGATGGAAGAAAAGGTGGGACAACTGAAAAAGATCGTGGACGCCATCACCGAGGAGGGGATTTCCTTCGGCAGTGTCCTGGTGGCCCGCTATTGGGACGAGAACAAGCGTGCCGTGTTCCCCTATCTGCTGACCAACAACGTGATGCGGATCAAGCAAAAGCTCAAGGCCCTGGGTTTCGAACTCCTCGACCCGATGGAATGGTACATCGACCAACTGCCTTCTCATGAGCCAAAAGGTTAAGACCGCCGGCAACAGCCCCTATGGGGACTTGTTCATCTACTGTCTCAAGGGGCGGGTTGAGCGGGGGTATCGAGGGGGCGGGGCCGGCTACTTGGGCAGTTGGGAGGAGGACGAGTACAGTTTTTTGTTTTTCACGCAGCCGGCCCTCGCCACGGTGGAGGCGCTGGTGGCGGCATCCGGCGACTTGGTGCTGCTGGACGAGACCGTCATGAGTTACGACCAATGGCAGGGCGGGCGATTGGCCCCGGTGGAAATCGCCGGCTTCCGCATTGTCGCGCCTTGGGCTGCGGAGCCCACGGAGCCGCCGGAGGCCATCGTCCTCGATCCAGGGGTGGTTTTCGGCAACGGTCTGCATCAGATCG